>JADJLJ010000005.1 GCA_016710165.1 Chitinophagaceae bacterium
AATTCACCAGTAACATTGCTTTTGACAGGCCATACCTGGTAACCTTGCTGAATAATCTGATCCGGTTGTATAAAAAATAGCAATCAGCCGTTACCGGGAATTTCCACAGATTTATACGGATCATTTTCACAGATGACCACAGAAAATCTGTGCAAATCCGTGTAAATCTGTGGTTGAAAAAAAGTTGCTGGCCGGAGGCCATACAACGGGGGCGGCATAGAGGTATTTTTATCAGCTGAATGTTTTCAATATCGCCAGACCTTCCTTCCATTCTTTATGCCCGAGGCGGTATTGATGTGCCCGGCATTACCGATATTGATGAATCGCTGCCCCAGTAAGACGCAAAATATTCAGCCCGTTCCAATGAGACCCAGGGATCATCTGCACTGGCAACCACGATGGTCTTGAAATGGATCTTCTCCACCGGGATAGGGGCAAAGCCTGTTGCGGGAAAAGTATATTGAGGCGCTTCCAGGTCGCTGGGAGCCAGTAATGCCCCTTTTTCATGGGGATGCGTATCTTAAGTTTTAGCCTTTGAACGATCGTGCATGCGTATAAATGTACTGAATAACAAAGCCCACCGGCAGGGTGGGCTGAAGAATTCAGTTATGGCTCAATTGCAAATGCAACCTGGCCTGTTGGGGCATTTTGTTTTTGTACGTTCTTTTTTCTGAACCGGTTTTTTAGTCTTAGTATTTCTTTTTCCACCATCTGCATAGGCTATGCCGGCTGACATAATAACCAATGCAAGGGTGCTCAACAATATTTTTCATTTGAATTGCTTTACTGGTTTTGATCTGCGATCTCAAATATATGGATCTTTTTAATAGTAGGATCAGGGGGTTTGTGCACCATCGGGGCGGAGGTGGTTCTTCCGCCCGGTGGCGGCCAGGAGCAGTGGAATTCCTTCTGGTCCTTTGTTTGCATTTCCATTGTGTTCTTTGCGGTTCGATCCTTAACCTTGATTAAAGAAAGTTAACCGCAAAGGGCGCAAAGTGGTTCCTGACCATGTCTCTGCTTTGTTCAAAAGCCGGGGCGTAATATAGTTGGAATTGTTCTGTTTCGTGCGCCACGAACCGGGGCGGAGCCGAAGGGTAACCACAAAGGGCGCAAAGTTTTTTCCGCAAAGGGCGCAAAGTGCTTCCTGACCATGGCTGCTGTTTTCACGAACCAGGGCGGAAGCAATATACAGGTAATATAGAGTCGTGCAGTTAACATGCAGTTTACCTTAGTTACTTGCTTATTGCTCCGAAGGATGCGCAATGGAATATGCTGCTAAAAGAGGAAATAATGGTCAACATGCACTGTTACGGAGGCCCTGGTTGATGGGTCACCGACCAGTCGGTAGCGATTAAAACGATGTAAAACGATTGAAACGATGTAAAACGATTGAAAACGGCAAAAACGGTATAAAACGGCTAAAAACGGTCGATTTCGGCAACTTATTTGGAAAGCCCCCCTTGGGGATCGTATGTTTGAAGCATGGCTAAGAAGAAAAAACTATACCGCCGCATACCATACCTCCCTTCTCACTCACCCTTATCCGTGGGGCAATAGGAAAGGAGTTTGTGATCAAGCATTACAGCTATGGTGCTATCCGGACCAGGTACCCGGATATGACCCGTATCATTGCTTCGGCAAAGCAACGCAAATGCCGCAACCTTTTTAAAGAAGCGGTGGAATATGCAAAGCAGGTGATAGCTGATCCGGTAGAAAAAGCGGCCTGGCAAAAAAGACTCCGCAGGCGCAACGGGGTATTTAATGCTGCCGTTAAGTTCTATATGCTGAAAGAGAAACGGGATAAGGAACGTGCAAAGATGATGACGGACACGCTGCTCTGGCTGGCATTTAAAAATGCAACGGCGCAGGAAATGGCAGAGGAGCAAAGGGGCTACAGCAATCCGGCGAACGAACAACTGCCCAAAGTAATTTCGCTCCGGCCGGTGGAGATACGAAACCGGGGTGATGGGCTTAGCGGTAATTGATCCCGGTCGGTGAAGACACCGACCAGGGCGATAAGTCTGTACACATATTCAATGATCAATGTTCAGATTTCAATTTTCAGGTCTTCGTCCTGGCTACTGCCTTCACGAACCGGTTCGGACAACACTATTCTATACTATGTTAGGCCTGTTTGCCTGGCAGTCATAAAATCTGCGTAATATAATTTTATTGTCAAAGTCGAGTCAGGAGACACATTTGGCGGGTATGATCTGCGCTTTACCAGACCAGGCTTTGCAATAAGATAACGTATTTCTCCTTCCTGCATTCCCCTTAGTCCTTCGTCAACAGCATTTGTTGCTTGATTCCCACCAATCAATACTTTCACAGGATTACCTGAATTTTCGTTTGAATATAATACCGTACCGTCTAAATACGAGGTTGTCTCACGAATCAAAACTTCCTGTCCAACCTTTGCTTTTTGGCCATTACCATTTTTAAGAATTTTATATTTAAGTCCTGTTTCGGTGGTTATATAGCCGTCGTCTGAATGTGATGTTGTCAGTCTATTTTGACTGGAGCAACTTAAAAACCAATAGGAACTGAATAGAATTAAAAAATACCGCATTTTCTTTGTTTTGTTATTAAAAAGAAATTATTTCTGTCATTTTGTATTTCTGCCAACTCCGGAATATACGGGAGTTTTGTATTAAAAAATTTCGCAAATACAAATAGTACCCCGACCTGGTTCTGCACAGGTAACATAATCGTTCTGGTTCGTGCGTCAGGAACCGGGACGGGAATTTCCTTTGCGTTCTTTGTGTGCATTTCCTCTGCGGTCTTTGCGGTTTCTTGTCCTGAGCGTAGCCGAAGGGTAACCGCAGGAGGGCGCAAAGTTTTTCGCAAAGCACGCAAAGGGGTTCCTGACCATGGCTGCTGTCTTCACGAACCTTTAGGAATTTACCAACACCCTACGAGCCACGCAGGATCTTCTCCATCTTCCTGCCCTTGGCCAACTCATCCACTAACTTATCCAGGTACCTGACCTGCTGCGTCAAAGGATCCTCAATTTCCTCCACACGATACCCGCAGATCACCCCGGTGATGAGGTGTACATTGGGGTTTAGCGAAGCATGTTTGAAGAATATTTCAAAACTTACATTTTCTTTTATCAGTTCCTGCAGTTTCCTGTAATTGAAACCAGTTAACCACTCTATTACCTGCTGCAATTCTTCCTTTGTTCTGCCCTTCTTCTCCACTTTTGCGAGATACATGGGATAGACCGAGGCGAAGCTCATTTTTGCGATACGCTGGTTGGTTGTGCTGGAATTGTTCATAGCTTGTATTATTGTGTTCAACCCTGGTTAATGTTTTCACCGGCGGCAACCAGCAACCAATGAAGAAGGATGCTGGTGATCATTCCGGTTTGAGTTCCAGGAACGGGGGTGGGGGGCAAAATTTATTTATTTTTTTACACAGTTCATGTTAGCCTTTGGTTGGTTTGCAGATTTTACTACGTAAGCCGTAGCACCATTTGGTCTTCTGCAAAATAGTTACCATTCCATTTTATTGAATTCTGCTCAGTCCCATATTTTTCAAAACCAAATTTTTCATAAAGTTGTTTTGCCCTTAAATTACCGGTTAGTACAATCAAATTAATTTGTTCAATACCCGGGATGGTTTTTGCCCGTTTAATGATCTCCTCAAGTAATTGTCTTGCAATTCCTTGTCCACGAAATTCTTTTGAAACATACATTGTGAACAAGATTCCCTTGTGCCGTAATTTTTCTCTATCCTCTCCGTCACGGGCAAAACTTGCTACGCCGGCTAAAACATTTTTTGCATAGGCTCCAAGAGTAAAGCTGTCAGTTCTGTCCTTTGTGGGAAATGGTGCGTTCAGGTTATCCCTGGGTGTAATAAGGAGGGTTTCCTCATCACTTTGAAGTCCGATAGCTAAGAACATTTTGTACTCCTCAATTTGTGCGGATGAAATTTCTTTTATTTTTATGCTGTCCATTTTAATTTTGTGTATCGTGTTTTTACAATGACCGGTAACGTTCGAGACCTTTAGTGCAGTTGGGGAACAAAAAATTATTTTAAACGTGTTTTATTTCGAATTGAACTCTCCTATTTATACAAATTATTTACAACAAAATTTCCGAAAGCTTGCCAAACATCTGAATAACGGGCATGATACACTAAGTCAGAAAACAGGAAAGCTGTTAACACAATTAAATTAGGTGTCCAATTTTTCTTTTTTGTAAAGTCGCTTAAAAAAAAGGTAGCAGCCAGTGCGGTTTTAAAGTATAAAACAATGGGAAGTATATTAGTTGCTCCTATATCTGGAAAATAACTAATCATGATTCTGTTCATTGATGGACCAATCATGATTATCGCAGTACCAATTATGAACCGCATGTGCCAATATGTATTTTTTCTAAAGTAGATTGCTAATGAATAAAAAAGTACAAACATGAATAGTTGCATCCATGTTATTGACTGAATTGCCATAACATCAATGGAATCTTTTTTAAGTATTCCGGTTTGATAATTCTGCTTTGCAATAAGAAACATAGAAAAAACAATCAATGGTGCAATTAAATAAGTCAACCTTCCCAAAAAATGATGTACTGTATATTTCCTCTTATAAATCAATATTGGCTGTAAAACAAGTAGGAAAACCCAAGAAGCCATTAATGCTCCATGAATATGGTGTACCCAAGAAAATCCGGTAAATTCCGGAATATGTTTTAAATAAGTAGCATGAAACCCAATGTGTACAATTATAAACATAAGTATCATTCCAGCAATGATTGTCTTAATCTTAATTTGTTTTGGATGGTTTATGTCGTCTTGTTGCATTGTTGATAGAAGGTAAATGGTTTTGGAGTTGAAAAACGTTTTTAATTATTATTTGACCATTTAAAGTTTTGGTATAAAAAGTATTTCAAGCCGGAGGCTGTGTAGAAGAGCCTTGCCTGCAACATTAGTATTTATGTAATCATACGCAGTATCCCGTTTAAATCAACCATTGATTTTCAGCGAACTGGTATTATACATTTTGTATGACTTATTGCTCCAATGCAAAATCAGGAACCACGGATATTATCCATTCAGCCTCATTTATCATCAGTCAAACTCATTCCGGAAGCCGAGTGTCTTCACATTCTTCACGCTCTCCATCACAATATCGTCCTGGTATTCTTTGAAGGCTTCCAGTTTACCGGCAATGGACGTGTCGTGCAGGGCCAGTATCTGTGCGGCAAGGATGCCTGCATTTTTGGCGCCGTTGAGGGCAACGGTAGCCACGGGTACGCCATAAGGCATTTGTACAATGGAGAGCATGGAATCCCAGCCGTCGATGCTGTTGGAGGATTTAACGGGTACGCCGATCACGGGCAGTATGGTATTCGCAGCGATCATACCAGGCAGGTGTGCGGCGCCTCCGGCGCCGGCTATGATAACTTTCACACCCCTGTCCTTTGCCTGCTGTGCATAGTCCCGCAGGCGCTCGGGTGTGCGGTGGGCCGATACAATGGTAAGTTCCGGCTCCACTTCAAACTGGCGCAGCATCTCGGCAGCACCGTTCATGATCTCCAGGTCGCTTTCGCTTCCCATCACGATGGCTACGAGGGGGCCGACGGATAAAGGTTTGATGTTTGATGTTTGATGTTTGAGGTTTGTTGTTTGTTTGGCCATTACACTCTGGTTTTAAATTTTTGCCCTTTGGTTTTCGAAGTGTTAAGGTATGAAATAAATGCAGAGATTTGAAGTTTGAAGTTTGAGCCATCAGACCCTGTTTTTAAATTTTTGCCCTTTGGTTTTCGAAGTGTTAAGGTAAGTGATAAATGCATAGATCTTCTTTGCGAGGATATCTGCCTTTTGATACAACGTGTTGAATACTTCCTGGCTTAAATACTTATTGTCAACACACCTGTATAGTTGCGATTTCAACTCGCCAATCTCTCCTTTTGAATAGCTGAGGGAATTAATAAACTCCAGTTTGCTTGCTCTTTCGAATCCTTCTGCAATATTGTCCATAACAGAGCCTGAACTTCCCCGGATCTGGTCCCTAAGCCGGTAATCGCTTTTTAATGGTTCAATAAAAGTTAGTGAATATATCTCTTTAGATAATGCTCTTGCAAGTTGCCATACTTCCAGATCCTCAAATTTTGTAATGGTAGCCATTGGAAAAGTTATATGTAGTTAGGGTAACCTCAAACCCCAAACCTCAAACCCCAAACTACAAACCACAAACAATATTCTCCCGGTGAAAATCCCCGATTATCTGACCAGATCACCTTTCAGCTTCAGCAACTCCGTTTCGGCTAGTTTTGTATTATACCGTGCAGCGATCAGCCTGTCGTAGGCCAGTTCCAGGCTTTTCTGTGTTTCCCTTAATTCAAGATAGGTGGAGATGCCGAGCCGCAATCTTTCCAATGCGATGTACACATTCTCTTTTGCCAGCACGATGTTCTCTTCTTCCAGCGCCAGGGTTTTCTTTTGCAGCTCATAATCCTTATAGGCATTGGTGATGCTCAGGTCTATTTGTGCTTTTTGATTCCGGTATGTGATGTCGAGGTAATCAATATCCAGTTGCGCCTGCTGTATCTGGCGGCGGGTATTGAAGCCGTTCAGGATCGGGATGCTGATGCCGATGCCGTAGTTGAACCCGTTGTTGCGGCTGTAGAGCGGGGTGAAGGGATTGATCACCGTCTTGTTATCGGTCTTGGAATAATTGTATGCCGAGTTGAACGTAAGGATGGGATAGCGCTCTGCTTTTCTTTCTTTCAGCGTAAGCCTGCCGATGTCGATATTCTTTTTGGTGAGTTGTAACAGCGGGTTGGTCTTTTCCACAACGCCCAGCAGGTCGCCCAGGATGATGTCGTTTGAAAAGGTGATGGAATCAGACACTTCGTACCGGGTATTCAGTACCACGTTCATCAGCTGGTTCAGTTGTTCTTTCAACTGTTCGATCAGGGTCTGCTGTTTCAGCCTGGCCGCTTTTTGTGCATTCAGGTCAACCTTGCCCTGTAATAATTCCGGTTTGGCGCCCAGGCCCACGCTCAATCTTTTCTCCGCCACTTTCACCCGTTCTTCATTGATGCTCATCTGCTCTTCAATGGCTTTCAGCAGTTGTTTCTGGCGAACGATGTTGTAATAGTTGTTGATCACATCGGCAACGGTGGTAACCATCTGGTTCCGGATGTTCAGTTCACCCAGTTTCACGAACTCGGCCAGTTTATCTTTTGTGGCAAACATCTTAAACCCATCGAACAGGGTCCAGTTAAGCTGCACCGAGCCGGAGAGGTTGTTGGAACGGATGGCCTTGCTTTCCCGCTTTGAACCATCCGCCAGTTTTTGTTTCTGGTTATTGTTATTGAATACCAGTCCGCCCGTAGCATTCAGCCTTGGTAAGAAGGCGGCACGGGCATAGGAATTATCCAGTGCATAAGAACTGGAGTCGTTGCGCAGCAATTGGATGTCGAAATTATTTTCCAGTGCTGCCGTGATGGCCTGTTCCACCGATAATTTCTCCTGTGAAAATGCCGGCAGGTATCCCAGGAGGATAAAAAGATACAGGACCGTTATTTTAAAGCGATTCTTCATTTAAAACATTTTATCATCCTTGTTGGGGAGTTTGCGGAATATCGTCCAGGGCACTCCTTTTTTTCTTTGTTGAAAGGTAAGAGTACATGGCTGGTATTACAAACAGGGTAAGGATCAATGAGAACATCACACCTCCTACGATCACGATACCCAGCGGGATGCGGCTGGTGGATGCATCGCCCAATGATAAGGCAAGCGGCAGGGCACCCAGGCTCATGGCAAGGCTTGTCATGATGATGGGGCGGAACCGGGCCACAGCCGCTTCTGTTACAGCGGGGATCTTCTTATTGCCCGCCAGTTGTTTCTTATTGGCAAACTCCACAATTAAAATACCGTTCTTGGTCACCAGGCCGATGAGCATGATCATACCGATCTGTGAGAATATATTGAGTGTTTGGCCGAAAATCCATAAGGAAAGCACGGCGCCTGCCAATGCCAGCGGCACGGTGAACATGATCGTTAACGGATCGATGAAGCTTTCGAACTGGGCAGCAAGCACCAGGTAGATAAGCAGCAGGGCCAGGATGAACGCAAAGAACGTGTTGCCGGAGCTTTCAGCAAAATCCCTGGAAGTACCCGATAGCGATGTAGAGAACGTATCGTCAGTAGTTTTTTTGAAATGGTCTCCATCTCCTTTATTCCATCGCCTACTGTTTTACCGGGCTGCAGTCCTGATGATATGGTGGCAGACCTGTACCGGTTGAAATGGTAAATAGTGGGCGGCGTTACTTCTTCGGTATAGGTAATGAGGTTCTCCAGCGGAATGGCTTCCCCATTGCGGTTGCGAACATAGATCGTCTTCAGGTCGGCGGGGTCATCCCGGTCGGAACGTATCACCTGTCCCAATACCTGGTATTGTTTTCCCTCTTTGGTAAAATAGCCCATGCGGCGGTTGCTCATGGAAAGCTGCAGGGTCTGCGAAATATCATCCACGCTCACGCCCAATGCACTTGCCTTCATGCGGTCGATGGTGATACGCAGTTCGGGTTTATTGAATTTAAGGTCGGCATCCACACCCAGTAACACCGTGCTCTTGTTTGCTTCTTCCAGGAACCGGGGCAATACTTTCTTTATCTTTTCGGGATCCACATTCTGCAACACGAACTGTACCGGCTGGCCCGAACGCCGGTTCACCGAAATGGTCTGTTCCTGAATGGCGAAGGCCCTTCCATCGGTAAAGCGTGACATGGATCTGTTCACCCAGTTCACCACATCCTGCTGGCTGCGTTTTCTTTCAGACGGACTGGTCAATACCACCCGCACAAAACCTGAGTTGGATGAACCGGAGCCGGTGAAGCCGGGCGCTGTCATGCTGACCATGTATCTTTTTTCCGGGATGGAATCAAGCAGGAAGTTGGATAGTTTGTCCATGAACTTATCCATCGCATCATAGGAAGTCCCTTCGGGTGCAGTAACGGATAAACGGAAAGCACTTTTATCTTCCATGGGCGCCAGTTCACTCTGCAGTTTGCTGCCCACCAGGAAAATGACCCCGAAGCATACTACCAGGAGAACGAGCGCCATCCATCTAACTTTCATGAAACCGGTCAGTGCACGGCGGTAACCGTTTTCCAGGTTGCGGAAGAAGGGTTCGGTAGCGGTATAGAACCGGGAATGTTTGTGCGACTTGCCGGCAAGGAATACGTTGAGTACCGGTGTTAAGGTAAGCGATACAAAGGCGGATATGAGCACCGCACCCGCCACCACGATCCCGAATTCACGGAAGAGCCTGCCTACAAAACCCTGCAGGAAGATGATGGGGAGGAACACAATGGCCAGGGTGATGGAAGTGGCTATGACCGCAAAATAAATTTCTTTGGAGCCTTCCTTGGCTGCCTGCCACTTGGGCATCCCGCCTTCGATCTTCTTATAGATATTTTCCGTTACCACGATGCCGTCATCCACCACCAGCCCGGTAGCCAGTACGATGGCAAGTAATGTAAGTACATTGATGGTGAAGCCGGAGAAATACATGATGAAGAAAGCGCCGATCAGTGAAACCGGGATATCGATCAAGGGGCGGATGGCGATGAGCCATTCGCGGAAGAACAGGTAAATGATCAGTACCACCAGCACAAAAGAGACCAGCAGGGTCTCACCCACTTCATTGATGGATTTCCGGATGTACTGGGTCTGGTCCCAGGACATTTCAAACCGTATATCAGCGGGCAGGTCTTTGCGGATCTGTTCAATACGTTTGGTGATCTCATCGGCAATGGCAATATAATTGGTGCCCGGCTGCGGGATGACCGCAATGGCGATCATGGGAACACCGCTTTCTTTCAGAACGCTTTCTTCATTCTCGGGGCCAAGTACCGCTTCGCCGATATCTTTTAACCGTACATCTGAACCATTCACGTTCTTTACGATCAGGTCGTTGAATTCTTCTTCGGTGTTCAGTTTTCCAAATGTGCGTATGGAAAGTTCGGTGGCATCGCCGGAAATTTTCCCGGAAGGCAATTCCACATTCTCTTTAAGCAATGCAGCCTGTACATCGGAAGGGGTGAGCGAAAAAGCGCTGAGCCTGGATGGCGAGAACCAGATACGCATGGCATATTTCTTTTCGCCCCAGATCACCACGTTGCTTACTCCCGGAACCGTTTGTAAACGCTCTACAATATTGTTGTTTGCAAATTCTGTTATCTGTAATGAATTGCGGATATTACTCTGCAGCAGCATGATGACGACCGGGTCGTTGCTGGCATCGGCCTTTGATACCACCGGTGGCGCATCGAGGTCGCTGGGCAGTGAACGGGTGGCCTGGGATACTTTATCACGGACATCATTGGCCGCTTCTTCCAGGTTGGAACCCAGTACAAACTCAACCGTGATGTTGCTGCTTCCCTGTGAACTTTGTGAGGATATGTTCTTTATGCCGGCAATGCCGTTGATTGCTTTTTCAAGCGGCTCGGTGATCTGGGTCTCAATGATCTCTGCATTGGCGCCTGGGTAGGAGGTACGGACACTGATGTTTGGCGGATCAAGCGCCGGGAAATCACGGATACCCAGGAAATAAAAGCCGATGGCGCCAAATACCACGATGAGGATGTTGAGCACAATGGCGAAAATGGGCCTCCGTAAACTGAATTCGGATATGTTCATGCGTTACAGGCTTACTTGTTTATTTTAGTTATCGAAACTTTTGCATCCGGCTTGAGGCTCATCAGGCCGGTGGTGATCACCGTATCACCCTGTTTAACGCCGCTGATGATCTGTACAAGGGCAGAATCCCGTAAACCGGTCACCACATCCGTAAAACTGGCAACACCGCCCCGGTAAATGACCAGTTTCTTTCCCCGGGCCTGCGGTAATATGGCCTGGCTGGGAACCATCAGCCCGTTTGGATCGGTATTGAAATTGGTAGCCACTTTGGCAAAGATGCCGGGCAGTAATTTTCCATCGTTGTTGCTTACCAGCGCCCGTATGTTCAGGCTGCGGGTATTTTCTGAGATCCCCGATTCAGCTGCTATGATCCTGGCCGAATAGGTTCTTGGATTGCCTTCAATGCTGAAGTCAACCGATTGCCCGATCCGGAAGCTGCTGCTGTATTTTTCAGGCAACGTAAAATCCAGTTTCAACTGGCTGTTCTGCCGGATGGTGGTTAATGTTGTTGCGGGGCTGATGTACGCACCGGCGCTTACATTCTTCAAACCCAGTGTTCCGCCAAAAGGGGCCCTTATCTCTGTACGGCTGATGCCGGTACGTACAATCTCCATATCGGCCCTGATGGTGTTTACCTGTAAAGCGCTCAGGTCATACTCCTGCTGGCTCACGCCGTTTATCTTCAGCAGTTCGCCCATGCGGCTTACGGTTTGTTCGGCCACGGCCAGCTGCACCTGTAATTTCTTTAACTGGGCCTGCAGGTCGCCGTCATATATTTTAGCCAATAAAGCCCCCTTGCCTACTGTTTTTCCTTCGTTGATGTTGAGGTAAACCAGCCTGCCGGAGATCTCGGGATGTATCTCTGTTTCCTCGTTGGCAATGATGGAACCGGGTAATTCGGCCTTGTCGCTAACCATCATGGGTTTAACGATATAGCCCTCCACCTTCATTGCGGTGGGTTTAGGTGCTGCGGGGGCATCGGCTTTTTTATCGCTGCCCTTGCAGGAAATAAGTAAAAAAACGGTAACCGTGATACTGCTAATAAAATAAATGCTGCGGAAGAATATTTTCACCTGTTGTTGGTTTGATTCAGGCGATAAATTTAAGCCATATTCACTACCCGGAATCAATTTTTTATATGACCGGCAACTGCCATCAACGGGCTTTTACAAAGAGGGTATTTTTAATGCGGTTGGCCTGGTGGATGAGCTCCTGTTTTTCCCTGCTCAGGATGGTAATATGGCCCATCTTACGGCCCGGTTTGGTTTCTTTTTTTCCGTAGATATGAACGAACACATTTTCGATCTGCAGAATTTCATTCAGTCCTTCATAAACGGCTTCGCCGGTATACCCCTCCGCACCGATCAGGTTTACGATAGCAGCGGGTAAAATAGGGTCGGTACATCCCAGCGGGTAACCCAGCATTACCCGCCACAGCATGTCAAACTGCGAACTGTAGCTGGCTTCAATGGTATGATGACCACTGTTGTGTACCCGGGGGGCTGTTTCGTTCACGAAAACATTATCGTCGGTGTCAACAAATAATTCCACAGCAAAAATGCCGGGGCTTTTCAGATCCTTCACCACTTTCAGTGCCACTGCTTCCACTTTCCATAATACCTTTTGGGGCAGGTCTGCCGGGCTTACCTGGTATTCCAGCAAATTGAGTTTGTTATCAAAGATCATGTCCACAGGCGGGTACAGGGCTGTTTCGCCTTTGTCGTCCACCGCGATGATCATGGAAACTTCTTTTTTGATGCGGATGAGTTTTTCCAGCACAGCGGGGGCGTTAAAACCTTTGTCCAGGTCGGCTTCTGTTTTGATCAGTTGAACACCCTTTCCGTCGTAACCACCCATTGCCAGTTTATGGGCAGCAGGTAAAAAACCAGTCTGCTTTTTCAGTTCAGCCAGATCGTTTGTGATCACAAAATCACTGGTAGGGATCCCGTTGTCTTTATAAAACTGCTTTTGAAGTATTTTATTCTTGATGGTCTTAAGGGCCGATGGCCTGGGATAGATCTTAATGCCTTCGGCTTCCAGTTTTTCCAGTGCATCTGCATTCACCGATTCAATTTCGATGGTGAGGGCATCCAGGCCTTTGCCGAAATTGTAAACATCCTCAAAGCTGGTTATATCGCCTTTGGTGAAATGATGACAGAGGTGTGCTGCCGGGCAGGCGGGATCGTTCTCCATTACAAAGGTTTCCACGGGGTAGTTGGCAGCCGCTTGTAACAGCATGCGGCCTAACTGGCCACCCCCTAAAATGCCAACCCGGGGCTGCCCTGAGCGGAGTCGAAGGGCAGATGGCCGGGCGGAGTCGGGACCTTTTTCCAAATCTTTATACTTATGGTGTGAAAAATTATTGCATTGCGAAAGTAACTGAAGCTTGTGAAAATTCCCTTCTGTCAGTGCTTTTTTCTTTGCTTTTGACCAGCCTTTGATCTGTGATTCCCTTTCAACAGCATCTTTCAAAAAGGGGATGGTCTCGTAATACTTTAATACCAATGGTCTTCGGCTGAATGTATAGTAGGTTTCATAGTACCCGGTCTTATGTTCTTCAAATCTTCGTACCAGGTCATCGGTGAGGCCTGTGTAGTAAGAGCCATCATTGCACAGGATGATATATATATAATATGATTCCTGTTGGGTATTATAGATCATGCCGGTAAGCTAATGCCGGGCAACTAAAAGGGGAAGTGAAAAACAGCATGGTTTTATGTGGTTGTCACCGACTTATTGGGTCGTACCTCGACTTCGCTCGGTACTTGCCGCTTCCACACTTCGACTTCGCTCAGTGCGGACTTCGACTTCGCTCAGTGCAGACTTCGACTTCGCTCAGTGCGGACTTCGACTTCGCTCAGTGCGGGCTTCGACTTCGCTCAGTGCGGGCTTCGACTTCGCTCAGTGCGATTGAGAACTTTTATTATCTTTGGATTAATAATGACACCCGATTATCCACATAAACTCTTTTCCGACAAGCGTAACAGCTATTCTATGCTGATGCTTACGCTTGCGATGGATTCGGCCGGTTAATTTGAATGCAGCTCCCAGGCTATTTTTTATTTCAAATTAATTACCATGCAAACAACAACCGTTCAAACCTCAACCGTAAATAACAGCACAACTGATTTTCTTCCCCTGCAGGGAACCGACTATGTAGAGCTTTATGTTGGCAACGCCAAACAGGCGGCCCATTTTTATAAAACAGCTTTCGGCTTTCAGTCGGTGGCCTATGCAGGTCCTGAAACCGGCATGAGGGATAAAGTGAGTTACGTGATCCGCCAGAACAAACTCACGTTTGTGCTGACCACACCGTTAAAGAGCAGTAATCCCATTGCAGACCATATTCATAAACACGGCGATGGCGTGAAAGTGCTTGCCTTAAAAGTGGAGGATGCCGCCAGCGCTTTTGAAGAAACCACCAAACGGGGCGCCAAAGCATATCTTGAACCAACGGTTTTAAAGGATGCCGATGGCGAAGTGGTACTGAGCGGGATACATACCTACGGCGATACCGTGCACATCTTTGTGGAGCGTAAGAATTACAAGGGCCTATTCATGCCGGGATTCCGGGAATGGAGGTCGAACTATAATCCTGCAGAGACCGGTTTGTTGTATGTTGACCATTGTGTGGGCAACGTAGGATGGAACCAGATGAATCCCTGGGTGAAGTTTTACGAGGATGTGATGGGCTTCCGCAATATCCTGAGTTTTGATGACAAGGATATATCTACTGAATACTCGGCACTGATGAGTAAGGTGATGAGCAATGGAAATGGTTATGTGAAATTCCCCATCAATGAGCCGGCAGAGGGCAAGAAGAAAAGCCAGGTGGAAGAATACCTTGATTTTTACGACGGGGAAGGGGTACAGCATGTGGCCATTGCCACCAACGATATCGTTAAAACAGTGACCGAACTGCAAAACAGGGGGGTGGAGTTCTTAACCATCCCGCCCAGTTATTATGAAACCGTTCTGGAACGGGTTGGCAAGATCGATGAAGACCTGGAGCCATTGCAAAAGCTGGGTATACTGATCGACCGGGACGACGAGGGGTATTTGCTGCAGATATTCAGTAAACCACTGGAAGACCGGCCGACACTGTTTTTCGAGATCATCCAGCGCAAGGGCGCCAGGAGCTTTGGTAAAGGGAATTTCAAAGCCTTGTTTGAAGCGCTGGAAAGAGAACAGGACGCACGGGGAAATCTATGATACCGGATCACGTATTTAAAAATAACTGCATGGTTACCATGCAGTTATTTTTGTTTTTGGGTATCCTGCCCGAAAGAATTCCCGTTTTGGATGCTTTTATATTGAATATTTTTTTTTACTTTTAAAGTCGCTAATAAATAAATCAATCCACTTAAAATTAATGAACCGCTTACTTCTCAAATCATGTTTGCCGGTATTCATTGCAGTTTTTGCAAGCTTTGCCTGCTTTTCCCAAACGGCATTCAACGATAATCAAAAGAACAATTACCGGGTGGGGGGTACATTCAACAAACTGGAGGATTCTTTGAAAAGGCAGTTTGAAGAAAAGAAACTTGCCTGGCCTCCCCAGTCACTTTATATCCGCTCATTCAAATACGACCGCCAGCTGGAAGTGTGGGTGAAGAACGGCAACAACGAGTCCTTCAAACTTTTTAAAACATACAAGGTTTGCATGCAGAGCGGCACCACCGGTCCGAAGCGTATGGAAGGCGACTACCAGATCCCGGAAGGCTTTTATTATATCAACGAATTCAATCCAAACAGCAAATACCATTTATCACTCGGGCTCAATTATCCCAATGCATCCGACAGGATATTGAGCGATTCGATCCGGCCCGGCGGGTCCATCTACATTCATGGTAATTGTGTTTCCACCGGCTGTATTGCCATCAGCGATATTCCCATTGAAGAATTGTTCATCATCGCTACCCGGGCAAGGGCCAACGGGCAGGATTTCATCCCGGTGCATGTGTTCCCGGTGCGGTATGATGTGAAAAAATCCCTTCTATACCTTGCCGAAGCAACCATCCGTAACCAGGTGATACAGAAATTTGCCATCCGCCTCAAAGAGGCGTTTGATTATTTTGAAGAGAAGAGACAGCTGCCTGTCATCATGGTCAGCAAAACAGGTGAGTACGTGATCAATTAGCGCATCAATACCTGCACGGTTTCGGGTGTACGTTGCATCAGTAAAACAGTCTTTCCATTTGTAAGCTCCTCGTATTTCTCCCTCGAATAATGCCGGATGGTGAGCAACGTAAGGTCTTTTTCCAGTTGCACATCAAAGATATCCGAAGCAGCCAGCGCCAGTTTTTCAATCTTATCCGGTTTGTCATCGAGGCAGCATAACAGGCTTACTGCCCCGTTCTGCGAAATGTTTGGACGGATCTTGACCTGGTCGAATATCTCATGCAGCGCTGCGATCGGTTTTTCCTCCACAAATGAAAAGTCTTTTGAACTTAACTCCATCAGCACCTGGCTCTTCTTCAGCACGATAATGGGAGGCAGGTTGTGAACCGGTTTATTGCTGATGACCGTGCCGGCGATCTCCGGTTTCAGGAAGCAACGCACGTGCAGGGGAATGTTCTTATTCTCCAGCGGCTTGATGGTTTTTGGGTGTATCACCTGGGCGCCGTAGTATGCCATCTCCACCACTTCCCGGTAACTCAGGGCATTGATCACTACGGCATCCGGGAATTCTTTCGGGTCGGCATTCATCACACCCTCCACATCTTTCCAGATGGTCTGGCTTTGGACATTTAATATATTGGCAAAAATGGCGGCGCTGAAATCACTGCCTTCCCGTCCGAGGGTGGTGCTTTCATTCTCACCGGTAGCGCCAATGAAACCCTGGGTGATTACAATATCGTATGCCGCAAACAAAGGTTCCACTACTGTTCTTATTTTCTGCCGGGTATGATCCCAGTCGATGGCGGCATCCCGGAAGTTGTCATCCGTACGAACAATGTCCCGCACATCCAGCCATTTGTTCTTTATGCCGGCTTCCTGGAGGTAATTGCTCACCAGCGAGGTACTTAATAATTCACCGCAACAAACCACCTGGTCGTAATAATAATCGTAATCCCTTACCGGTTTATCATGCAGCAGCCATTCCACTTCGGTAAAAAAATCCTTCAGCTGGTTTTCGGCCTGCTGCCAGTTGATGTGGATGAGGTATTTAAGCAGGTTCTGGTGCGATTCCTTCACCTGGTCAAATAATCGCAGGGCATCTTCTTTCCTTCCTTCAAAAAAAGCATCCACCACTTTCTCCAGCGCATTGGTGGTTTTGCCCATGGCAGAGATGATGACGAGTATTTTTTCGCCGCCGTACGATCTTAAAATATTGCCTGTGTTCTGTATCCTTTCTGCCGTGCTGATACTGGCGCCGCCAAACTTAAAAACCTTCATTCGGTGTGGGTTGATTGAGTAAATTGGGTTAATTTAGCCCTGGTAAAATGATTGCAAAAATCGTTAATCTTGCCCAATAAACTAATAAGCTGTTTAAAAATGCTGCATAGGGTTTCTTATTATCATTTCAAAAGTGGCCGGTGGGGACACAGGCCACGGCGGACCGCCGCGGTTGGTGCCCTCACCAACCGCAAATGCTGAAAGTAACTTTCCTTTTTTAAATAAACCAACAATTGCTTAATCAAACAGATCATCATGAGTATTAACCGCAGAATACAGACACTGGATGAGTTCACCATCCAGCAAATGAGGGATTTTCCGCATGCCACCGGCGAACTGGCCGGGCTGTTGCGGGACATTGGCCTGGCAGCAAAACGGGTTAACGTGGAAGTGAATAAGGCCGGGCTGGTGGATATCTTAGGTGATGCCGGGAGCATCAATGTACAGGGAGAAGAGGTGAAGAAACTGGATATATATGCCAACAACCAGTTTGTGGGCGTGCTGCAGCATGGGATCAGTTGTGCAGGCATCGGCAGCGAAGAACTGGATGATATCGTTGTGTTTGACGACCCCGTGAGCAATAACAGCAAATACGTATGCCTTTTCGATCCGCTGGATGGCAGCAGCAATATTGATGTGAATGTTTCCATCGGCACCATCTTCAGCGTTTTCCGCCGCGTGAGTGAACTGGGCAAACCCGCTACCCAGGAAGATTTTCTGCAACCCGGCAATAAGCAGGTGGCAGCAGGTTACGTGATCTATGGTTCATCCACCATGCTGGTGTATGCAACACGGAGGGGCGTGAATGGGTTTACCCTGGATCCTTCCATCGGGGAATATACACTCAGCCATCCGAACATCACCTGCCCGGAAAAAGGGAAAATGTATTCCGTTAACCACGGCAATTTCTTCCAGTACGATGAGCAGGTAAAAAAATACATTACGGCATGTCAGAAAAAGGATAAGACGAATGGCGGTCCGTATACCCAACGGTATATCGGCAGTATGGTGGCTGATGTGCACCGGAACCTGATCAAGGGGGGGATATTCATGTACCCCGGTACTACAGATAAACCAAAAGGGAAACTGCGGTTATTGTATGAGTGTAATCCCTTTGCTTTTATTGTGGAAAGGGCAGGAGGCCTTGCAACCAATGGAAAGATACGGATACTGGATATCCAGCCAACAGAGCTTCACCAGCGTACCCCCTTCTTCATCGGCAGTAAAGGGATGATGGAAGAATTAAACGGTTTTTTACTTTCTTGAAATGGAAATAATTGAATACGAAAGCAGGTACCGGGAGGATTTTAAGCGGCTGAACCTGGAATGGCTTGATAAGTACGGTCTCACGGAGAGTCATGACCTGGAGATATTGAACGATCCCGAAGGAACCCTGATAAATACGGGCGGCTGTATTTTCCTGGCAATGTACGGCGGGCAGGTGATCGGCACCGCCGGATTATCGAAAAAAAATGAAAAGGAATACGAATTGGTAAAGATGTCGGTTCACCCGGCATACCAGGGCCGGGGTATCAGTAAACATTTGCTTGACCGTTGCCTGGATGAAGCCAGAAAGACAAAAGCAGAAAAGGTCTCTCTTTTTTCGAACAGTCAATTGCAGGCCGCATTGAAGCTGTATGAAAAATATGGATTTCACCGCGTTGCCGTAACCGATACACCCATGCTGACAGCAGATGTAAAAATGGAATTATCTTTATCCCCCAATCAATAAAATGACGAATACGATCATTTCGGTAAAGAACCTGGAAAAGAACTATGGTACGTTCCGGGCAGTGAAAGGAATTTCCTTTGACGTGTATGAAGGGGAGATATTCGGTTTGCTGGGGCCTAACGGTGCCGGTAAATCCACCACGCTGGAGATCATTGAAACACTCCGCACCAAGACCAGTGGCCAAGTGATGGTTTGCGGGATGGACCTGGATAAGGAACCGGACAACATTAAAAAGATAATCGGTGTTCAGTTGCAGACATCCGGCTTTTACCCGGGACTCAGTTTAACGGAACTGATCGAATTATTCGGCGGCTTGTACAACCAGCCTGTCAACCCATACGAATTACTGAAACTGGTAAACCTTGCCGACAAAGCAAAAAACAAATACAAGGAATTGAGCGGGGGACAAAAGCAACGTTTCTCCATTGCCACCACGCTTATCAATAAACCGAAGATCATATTCCTGGATGAGCCCACTACCGGCCTTGACCCCCAGGCCCGGCGCAACCTGTGGGACCTGGTCCGGAGTATCCGGGCGCAGGGGGCCACGGTCATCATCACCACCCATTATATGGATGAAGCAGAACAGCTATGCGACCGCATTGCCATTATGGATGAAGGGAAGATCATTTCGCTTGACAGCCCGGATAAAATGATCGATGACCTTGTACACAGCGGCTTTGAGCGGCCCAAACAGGTAAAAGCCGCCAGCCTGGAGGACGTTTTCATACATTTAACAGGAAAGGAAATGAGGGAAGAATAAAATGACGTTTATTTGCATTCCGATAGCTATCGGAACATTTTTCAACTAAAAAAACATCTATGAAAAGAGTTTTCTTAAGTACGATCGTGTTGTGTATTGCCGGTTTATCTGTAACGGCACAAAGTGGTGCAAAACCAAAAGCAAAACCTGCGGCCAAACCAGCTGCCCCGGTAATGAAGAACCTGCTGGACAGTTTCAGTTATGCCGCCGGTGTTAATGTGGCTACCAATATGAAGGCACAGGGCATCAGCAAGCTGAACACCGCCATGATGGTAAAAGGTATCGATGATGTATTTAAAACAACAAACAACTCCTGGACCAGGAAGCCAACAACACCTGCATGCAGCGGCAGCTGGATATTTTTTCAGCCGAAAAAGATGCGGGTGCAAAGGCAAAGGGGGTCGCATTCCTGGAGAATAATAAAAAGCGCAAGGGTGTGATTATCCTTCCGAACGGATTGCAATACGAAGTGATCAAGAGCGGGGACGTCAACGGCAGCAGCCCGAAGATCACAGATACCGTAGAAGTGAACTATTCAGGAACCCTGATAGACGGAACGGAATTTGATAATTCATTCAAACGCGGGGAGGCAGCTGCGTTCCCGGTTGGCGGGGTGATAAAAGGATGGATCGAGATATTGCAGCTGATGAAACCCGGCGACCACTGGAAGGTGTACATTCCCAGTGACCTGGCCTATGGGGCATCGGGTGCCGGCAGCGCCATCCCGCCTAACTCGGTGCTGATATTTGAAATTGTACTGGAAAAGATCCGGGTTGCAGCAGCACCGGCTGATGTACCTAAAAATAACTAAGGCACATGGAAGACTTAAGATACCCGATCGGTAAATATATCGTTCAGCCATTCTCAGATAGGTTATGGCAGGAATGGCTGGTGGATATAAAGAACCTGCCACAGCACCTGGAAAATGCGGTGCTTAATTTAGACGAATCTCAATTGAATACCCCATACCGTGATGGAGGGTGGACCGTGAAGCAGCTGGTGCATCACGTGGCGGACAGTCATATGAATGCATACATCCGTTTTAAACTGGGCCTTACGGAAAACAACCCGGCAATAAAACCATACGATCAAAGCGCCTGGGCAGAGATGGCCGATACGAAGAACCTGCCTGTAAATATCTCGCTTACTATTTTACATGCCCTGCATGTGCGCTGGTACGAGGTATTGAAAAATATGAGCCGGGACGAACTGGACAGGACCGTTTTTCATCCCGAACATAAAAAGGAATTTACGCTCTGGGAACTGCTGGGCATGTATGCATGGCACAGCAGGCACCATGTGGCGCATGTTACGTCATTGAGGGAGCGCATGAAGTGGTAATGAATGTTATCCGTTAGTCCGTTAATTGGTTAATTCGTTAATTGGTTAATCTGTTAATTTGGTAGTACGGATTAACATGTAAACAAATCAACCAATTAACGTTTCGATGAACTGGAAAACACTTTCTTCAAAATACTTAAGCAAACACATCTATTTTACCGCAAGGGAAGACCGTTGCGAAATGCCGGATGGGACGATTGTGGATCCGTATTTTGTGGTGGAAATGCCCGAATCTGTCTGCGCCATGGCTGTTACGGAGAACAATGAAGTAATACTTGTAAAACAATACCGCCATCCCATTGAAGCAAGTATCCTGGAATTACCCGGGGGGTTTGTTAACAAGGGCGAAACAGCTGAAACGGCCATTGCACGGGAGCTCCTGGAAGAAACCGGTTATTGTTTTTCCCATTTCTATTATTTGGGCCGCACGGCAGCAAACCCTGGTGTACTGAATAATTTTACAGGCCTTTACCTGGCAACCGGCGGTAAAAAAGTAGCGGAGCAGCGTCTGGATCTTAATGAAGAGATAGAGGCAAAGCTATTTCCGCTGGAAGAAGTGAGGCAGATGCTTCAGCACAATGAGATCATACAGGCCATGCATGCAATCTGTATGTTTTATGGGTTTAGTAAACTGGATGGACTTAAATAGCGGTGTATGCTCCCGGGCACCAAAACTTCATTTCCGCAAGCAATAAATATACCCTCTGCAGTTCATTACGTTACGTTTCTTCTCCTACCTGGCTTATCTACGGCGGTATAGAAGGTGCCGGGACAAATATTCCTCCTTTACGCCGGATTTTTCAGTCTCCATTCCTGCGGGGTTACACCATGGTCCTGTTTAAATACCCGTGCAAAATAACCGGCATCGTTATAGCCGCATTCCCCTGCAATGGTTGCGATGGATAATGCAGGGTCGGCCAGCAGTTCTTTTGCTTTGTTTAAACGCACCATGCGGATGAATTTGTTGGGAGAACTGCCGGTAAGCGCTTCCAGTTTCCGGTGCAGTTGGGAATGACTCATAAAGATCAGTTTGCACAACTGCTCCACACTGAATTCATAATTGGTAAAATTAGCTTCCACCAGTTCCCTCACTTTCCGTACAAATTCATGCTCTGTTCTTTCATCCGTAACGGGTTGTATCTCTTCATTGGAGGATGTTCCGGTGTTATCTGTTATACCGATCTGCTTACTGTAGTAATGCTGCAGGTTTTTCCGGAGCTCCAGTAATTTCTTTATCCGGAGCAGTAATTCTTCTTTATGAAACGGCTTTTCGAGGTACACATCGGCGCCTTTTTCAAGGCCTTCCAGTTTGCTCTGCATATCTGCTTTTGCAGTGAGCATGATGATGGGGATATGACTGGTACGTTCATCCTGCCGCAGTTTACGGCACATTTCAAAGCCATCCACAAATGGCATCATCACATCCGTAATGATCAGGTCAGGGATGCTGTCTACCGCAATTTCAAAACCCTCTCTGCCGTCTTTACCAACTGCCAGTTTATAATCGGGCAAACAGCTTGCCGTGTAGGCTACCACATCAACATTATCCTCTACCAATAAGATCAACGGGGCTGCCGTATCGGAATTTGTATTGGCAATTACATGCTGACCTATGTCCCCGTTCCTGGAAATCTCTGTTTTAGTTGGTTTCAGCACAGCCCCCGGTATGGTTTCATGGGCAGTTGTGCCTGCTTTGTGTAATGGGATGGTTATAATGAATTCTGTTCCCTTTGTTGCACCCACCGGCGGGCTTTTTACGGATATCGTTCCCTTCATCAATTTTACCAGTTCTTTGGTAAGCGCTAAGCCAATTCCGGTTCCGTCTGCCTTGCGGGTGTGGCTGTTATCCAACTGGTAAAAACGGTCAAATATATGCTCTAACTGGGTTTCGGGTATACCAATGCCGGTATCTTTTACTTTTAATACCAGGATGGTGGTTTCGGGATCTGCGGTATTTTCCTGCGAAATGCTGATGTATACATTGCCCGGCGCCGGCGTGAATTTTAATGCGTTGGATAATAAATTGGAAATGATCTGCCGTATCTTTTCTGCGTCGTAAGCCACTACCAGTTCATCCGTATCTGCTAAAAAGTGAAACTGTTTTTGCTCACTGGCGGCCAGTGATTGAAATGATTCTACCACGTATCGTAAAAAAGTAATGACATCGCCCTGCACCAGGTTCAGGGTCATTTTACCATCTTCCAGTTTTGACAGGTCCAGCATTTCATTTACCAGGTTCAGCAGGTTTTCCCCGTTGCGTATGATCATATCCAGGCCTTTGTGTGCATGCTGCTGCGGATCATTTTTTACCTGCTGGGCCATGCCCAGGATAACCGTAAGCGGCGTTCTGAATTCATGCGTGATGTTGGCATACAGCTGGGTCTTTACCGTATCCAGTTCTTTGATACGCCTGGCTTCCTGTTGTTCAAAGATCAACTGCGATTGCAGCCTGGCTTTATTTATTCTGAACCTGAAGAAGATCCCTGCCCCGGAAATAAACAACAGGGCATACCCCAGGTAAGCCCACCAGCTAAGCCACCAGGGCGGGTTTACGATGATCTTTAACGTGGCCGTTTTATTGCTCCATACTCCCTGGCTGTTACTTCCCTGTACTTTAAAAACATATTTGCCGGCCGGCAGATGCAAATAGGTGGCAAAACGCCTGGTACCGCTTTCCACCCAGTCTTCATCAATGCCCACCAGTTGATACCGGTATTTATTCTGACCGGGCGCTGTAAAATCAAGCGACGAAAATTCAAGCGTTAAAATATCCTGCAAATGATTCAGGGTAATGGATCGTGTTTGTTCAATGGTATGCTGCAGTACGCCGGTCCTGTCGTTGGGCAAAACAACCTGGTTGCCCACTAAGATATTGGTGATAAAAACATTGGGGGTGTAACCGTTTTGCAGAACCGCTGCCGGCTTAAAGATATTTATTCCGTTAATGCCCCCAAACGCAAGCCTGCCATCAGGTAGTTTGGCAAATGCACCGGTGTTGAATTCATCATCCTGTAAGCCGGCGGTCTTTGTGAAATTCCGGAAATGGTAGGTTGCTTTACCGGCATCCCTGGTTGCCGTCATGCAGAAAATACCTTTATTGGTACTGCCCCAGATATTACCGGCATCATCTGTAAGTATCCCGTACACTACGTCATCGGGCAGGCCATCGTTGGTGGTGAGATGAAAAAAATCGCCGTTTGTTTTATCCAGCCTGTTTAAACCACCCCCCTTGGTGGCGATCCAGATGAACCGTTCAGGCGATGACGGGTCATCCAGGAAGCAGGAAACAAAATTATAATTCAGCGAATTACGGTTGCTGCTGTTATTTAAAAACCATTGTACCTGCGGCAACGAAAAGTCATTGTTTGCAATGCGGATCTTTACGAAACCATTTTCTGTACCGATCCAGAATACCCCTTGTTTATCTTCAAACAAAAAAGTGCAGATGATCTTAGCGCCCCCGGGGTTGATCGTAATGCTATCCAGTTTGTTTGCTGCTTTATGAACGATGGTAATGGCTCCATCCTGCCCGGGCAGCCAGATATTCCCTTTGCTGTCTTCCAGGAAGGGCTGCTTTTTGCCAAACGGCTGATTGGAATTTATCTGCGGATAAGGTACCAGTAAATTGGTGGCCGGGTTATAGGAATAATATCCTGTTTTATCACTTTTTATCCAGTAATCGTTTGTTGAGGAAATAATAAAATTATCAATCTGGCTTACAGCAGGTGTTTTCCTGAATACATCGGTCAGCAATGTATCTTTTTTTAACTGCATCCATTTATAGGCATAATCAACCAGGAAGAGATCGTTACCGGCAGTGGGTACTATTAAGCGTATGCTGTTCCCTTTGGCCTGTGTTGTAAATATGGTATTGGCTTTATGGTATTTGCGCAAGCCATAGCCAACGGAGCCGCTCCATAATATACCGGAACGGTCGATGATAAACGGATAACAGATCCTGGTTGCAGGGTCGATGGGCAGTTTTTCATTCCAGTTTGGTTTTGTGCCCTTTTTCCAACTGCTGATATCGTAAAAATATAATTCCCGGTGATGAAATTCCCATAACGCACTGTTCGGTTTAAAGATGATATTGCCCTCGGGCCACCGGCCGGTATCAAACAAAGGGATGATGTCTTTTCCATCATCCAGGAAAAGGTTGTTGTTTATTACAACAGATCCATCTTTATTGAGATAGCCATTATTGTACAGTTTCCCGCCGGGTAATGGCGTAAAGCTGTTTTTTTTGTAATCGAACTGGTAGATGGTACCATCCATGCCACCGATCCAGATATTGCCATTCTTATCTTTTCCCATACCATATACCTGTTTATTATTGGGCAGGGAAAGCCGGGTAACAGGCGGGGCAGAGTCTTTGTCAAAAAGATCGGGCGTAATGGTCACAATGTTGAGCCCCGCGGCATCTGTAGCAACCAGTATCCTCCCATCGGGTATTTCTTCAATGGCCTTGATACCGTTTCCCGAAAGACTGGACGGGTTTGATGGAATATGGGTTACGCGGTAAAAAATGCCGGTTCTTTTGTCATAAATATTCACCCCGGCATTTTCAGTACCGGCCCATATCCTGCCTTTACTGTCTTCAAACAGTTTACTGATGGTATTGCTGCTGAGGGAGTGTATATTATAGGGGTCATTCGTAAAAACCTTAAAACTATAACCGTCATACCTGTTTAACCCGTCTTTGGTGGCTACCCAGATAAAATCGTCCGCATCCTGCAGCATGTCAAATACCATCCCTTGCGATAAACCATGGGCAATGGAAATGCTTTCGTAGTCTTTTTCCTTTTGGGCAAATGAAACAAAGGCCAGGCAAATACAGGCGATCGTAGTAAGCAAGGTAAAACGGAAACCGGTTTTGCGCATAGGTTATAAAGATAATTGCATTCCGGTTTTTTTATACTGCCGGGTAAAACAAAAATGACCTGGCGGGGCAAAATGATGAATTTATCCTGTTGCTGCACAGTTTGTCCGGTTAAATGCTCAGTATATAGGGTAGAATGTCAGGTTTGTACTAACAAAAAACCGGTTCCGAGCAGACCTTTGTTTTGTCAAAATTGAACTCCAATTGTTGGCTTTTATTCACTACTAAATGTTTTAACATGCAAAAGAACAACCAATCCAGATTAAAAATGAAGATCAGCATTCTTCTTGCAATGCTCCTGCCCATACTTGGTATCGGCCAAACCCAAAATGTGATCTCCACCCAACGGGTTTTCCCCAAAATGGACAAAGTGATGGAATTTGAAAAAGCGCTGGCAGCCCACGCCCAGAAATACCATAATAGTGGTAAGGTACAGTGGCGGGTATTTGCCATACAGTCCGGACCCGATATGGGCGGCTATCACATCACGGAAGGACCAACCAGTTGGGAAGATGAGGATACAAGGGGCGACCTGGGTACCGAGCATATGGTAGACTGGAATAAAAATGTATCTGCTTACTTAACAGACAGGCAATCGGGTGGTTATTCGGTTTATCTCGATTCATTAAGTACCGTGGCATTGGGCGATTTTTCTGATAAGATCAATATTACCCACGTATATCCCAAAGTGGGTAAGAGCGAGAATGTGGTCAGCATCATAAAAAAATTGAAAAAGACCTGGACAGCAGCCGGGGTAACCGTTGCTGTTTACACCGCCAGTTCTTCCGGGAAGGCGCAGTATACCGTGGTAACAAGATATAAGCAGGGTTTAAAGGAGCGGGCAGCCGGTTTTCGTAAACCATTCAGGGAAACCTATGAATCTGTGAACGGAGAAGGTTCTTATGCTCAGTACCTGAAAGACCTTGCTGAATATGTTGACGAAAGCTGGAGTGAATTACTGTTCATGCGTAAAGATCTGGGTTCAAAATAATAAAGGTATCCGGGAAAATACTCAGCCGGTATTAACCGGCAACCCTCAGGCTCTTAACCGGTGGAGGAGTGATCTGATGCACTCCTCCTTTATTTATTCATTTAAAGCAAGTGATAAAATGCAACCTTCGGTAAGCATCCCGTTAAAGAAAGGCAACAACCTGCCGGCCCTTTCTGATAATACCTTTTTAAGGTATTTCAACTTTATTGCTTTGTATTTTGCACAAGGCGTTCCTGAAGGGATGTTGTTCTTCGGGATCCCGGCCTGGATGGCCATGAATGGTAAAACAGCAGGCGAGATCGCGGGCTTTGCCATTGTATGCGGACTTCCCTGGAGTTTTAAATTCATCGTGGCGCCGCTGATGGACCGGTATACGTATTTACCGATGGGACGTAAAAGGCCCTGGGTTATATTTGGCCAGTTGGGGTTGATGGCAGGTTGTATCGCCATGGCTTATCTGCCCGACCCCTTAAACAACCTGAACCTGTTGATGGCAGCAGGTTTTGTGATATCTTTCTTTGGGGCTTTCCAGGATGTAGCAACGGATGGAATGGCGGTTGATATTATTCCCATTCACCAACAGGCCCGGGCCAATGGTTTGATGTGGGGTTCAAAAATAATCGGCATATCTGCATCCCTGGCCCTGGGCAGCTGGCTTCTGAACAAATACAGTTTCTCCGTTGCTATACTGATGCTTGCACTGGTGATCGGTACCATTATGCTGGTCCCCGTCTTTTTAAGGGAGCGGCAGGGAGAAAAGATCGTACCCTGGTCAGCAGGGGCGGCAGCTCCGGAAACCAAAAAAATGCAGTTGGGCAGCTGGGCCACTATTTTCAGATCGCTGTACCGGGTTTTCAGTTTACGCAATTCCCTGTTGCTGACATCCATATTGTTTGTAGCCCAGGGTGCATATAATTATATTGATACAGCGTTGCCCATTTTTACCGTGAAGGCTTTGGGCTGGACCAATGTTACCTATTCGCAATACTATGCAAGCGCCAAACTGATCGGGGGGATCGGCGGTATGCTCATCGGGGGTATCCTGATCGACCGGTTCGGTAAAAAGAATATGATGAGTATTTATTTTTTCTTCATGATCCTGTTAACTTCCGGGCTGGCATTCTTAAAAACATTTTGGGTAAGCACCGCCTTAATTTACGGCTTTATGATCCTGCATAACGTATTGTACACATTTGCCTGTATCGGCATTTTTGCCATTGCCATGCAATGTTGCTGGAAGAAGGTCTCGGCCAGCCAGTTTACATTATACATGACCATTGGTAACCTGGGGCGTATTGCTTTTGCTGCGCTGCTGGGCCCCATAAAGGCAAATTTCAGTTGGGAGATCACGCTGTTCTCTTTTGCCGTTATGATTGCAGTGGCCTTATTGCTGCTGCGTTTTTTGAATATCAATAAACAGGTGGCAAGCATCATTCATATAAACAGTAAAGATCCGCATGCCGGGTAATGTAAAGCCTGCGAAATGCGTACGGTATTTGTTGAATGTGTAAACGTTGTGGCAATGGCTGTAATGTACTGATCCAGTTCAATACGCAACTTCTCCAACCAGGAAAACGCTGCCGCAGACCACAATGGTATCTGTATGAGCTGCCTGTTGCCTTGCGTATGCAATGGCCGCATTTACATCATCAAAACCATCCCCGGTTAATTGATGGGCCCGTGCCTTTTGCCTTAACTCGGTATGTGGTAATGCCCTGGGTATATGCGCATTGGTAAAGTAATAATGTGCATTTTTGGGTAACAGGGAAAGCAGTTTTTCAACATCTTTATCTTTTACCAGTCCGAGTATAAAATGATAACTGCCCGCATCGGGGCACACGAGGGATAACTGGCCAAGCACCTGTTTCATTCCGTCTTCATTATGGGCTACATCAATTACAACGGTTGGATCTTTTGCAATCACCTCCCAGCGGCCGTGTAAACCGGTGAGTCTTTTCACATTGGCCAACGCGGTCTTTTCGCCGGGTTTTGTAAGAATAAAGGCCTTGGTCCTTAAAATGTCTGCAGCACATAAAGCGGTGCATATATTTTTAGCCTGGTATATGCCGTTCAGGTCTGATCTGAAATGTCCGGTTGTGTTATGGGTTGTATGGGTTACATCCAGGGAAAGAAAATCTGCCGCATACTGGATGCCGGTTGCCTTGTATTCATCCTGTACAAAATGAATGGGTGCATTCACTTCCTTTGCTTTGTTGAGGAATATGCTTTTTGTTTCAGGCAGGTATTCGCCAATAACAACCGGTACTCCTGGTTTGATGATGCCGGCCTTTTCGGCAGCGATCTCTTCCAGCGTGTTACCCAGTATGTTCATGTGGTCGTAACCGATGTTGGTAATGATGGAAAGTATGGGGGTGATGATGTTCGTACTGTCCAGCCTTCCACCCAGGCCGGTCTCTACTACGGCGATATCAACCTTTTCTTTTTCAAAATAATCAAACGCCATCGCCACGGTGAGTTCAAAGAAAGAAGGCTGGATCTCGTCAGTCAGGGCTTTTGTACTTTCCACAAAATCTACCACAAATTCTTTCCGGATCATTTCGCCATCCACTTTTATGCGCTCCCGGAAATCCTTTAAGTGCGGGGAGGTATAGAGACCGGTCTTATATCCTGCCTGCTGCAATATGGCTGCCAGCATGTGACTGGTGCTGCCCTTGCCGTTGGTGCCGGCAATATGTATGCTTTTGAATCTTTTTTGCGGATCGCCGATCGCTTTACAAAGGGCAATGGTATTGTGCAGGTCTTTCTTATATGCCGCTGCGCCGATACGGCTGAACATGGGGAGCTGTGCATATAAATGATCAATGGTCTGCTGATAGTTCATCGGCACAAATATAAACACGATGTAACTGAAACAGGATTATTGTTCCCGGAAGTTGAACGGAACGGTCACAATGGACTCGTGGTCTGATTTATTGAACTCAATATTGGGAAGGTAACCCCGTATGGCATTCGCATATTTCGGATCGGCGCTGGTTGAACCTTTGTCGAACGTAACAAAGGTTCCCCTTCCTGCCGGAGAAACTTTTATGATGGCATTGATGGTAGCCCTCGGGAGGTCGCCCATGAAAATATAATTATTTACAATGGTACGGTCGCCCTTTGATACCCTCAGTGCGCCACCCGTTCTTCCACCCGGGTTGTTCCCATAACTATCCGGTTTACCCGTCGGGCTTCCTGCATCGCCTTTTCCACCCGGGTTATTTCCCTGGTATTTATAACCATTGTCTTCCGTGGCGCCATTGCCGGTACCATTCTTTGGTCCGCCATACCCGGCTATCTTCGGTTTCTGCGGTTTGGGTTCGGGTTTGGTAACAACCGGTGTTGGTTCCTTTACTTTCACGGTTGTCTTTACCGGGGTTTTAACCGGCGCTGATTCTTTATCTGCCAGGTCATCGGTCTTTGTATCTTCAACCGCCGGTGTTTTTACCGCCGCCGTCTTTGGTTGTTCTGCATTTTCTTCCCCGGGAGATCTTTCGCCTTTTACCAATGGCTGTACTTCGCCATAACCTTCTGCATTATTGCCCAGGTTGATCTCGATCAGGTCTTGTAAAACAGGGGGTGGGGTATGCTGGTGTGTCCAGGAGATGAGAAAGGCCAGCAACAGCAAACTGCCACAGATGATGACTGTGTAGATTAATGCTTTCCGGTTCTTTTCTGTTTCAAATGTTGCTGACATGAAGCTGGTATACATCCCAAAGTTATTTAATTACCGGCAAACGATACAATACCGTGCCGTATTTAATGATGATTGTTAAGGTTTTAACAAATCTGAAACTCCGGCGGGATCTTACTGAAAAAATATCCTTGACATTGGCCGGGATTCGCCGTACTTTTCTTCTGGCTTTACAACGGCTAAGGCATTTCTTCATGAGTAACCAGGTACCCCGCCTGCTTCTTTAACTGCCCGTTCTTCGGCTTGCTTAAATTCTTTATTATGAAACAAAACTGCCTGTTGCTTGCCTTTTTATTTTTTGCGGGCCTGCATCCTTTGTTTGCCCAAACTATTTCCACGCAAAAGGGGTTGACCACGGCCTCATTCAATTTACCGGAAGGAACGATCACCGTTTACCTGCCGGATGATATCCGGGCCGGCGACCTGGTCTCAGGAACTGTACTGGCCGTGGCCGGCGGTAAAAACGCAAGGCAGACCCGTAAAAATCTTTCGGCACTAAAAAAATATTCCATTGAATTCGACGGGCAGAAATTACCGGTGGCAGAAGCCAATGGCCGGGTACAGTACCGGGCAAATGACAATAAACCCCTGCAACGGTTCCTGAGTGTGATCAACGGGGAAGGCGTGAATGCCGGGGAAGTTGGTATCAAGATCCCTGCTGCAGAAGCAAAACCACCGGCCGCGGCATGCCGTATTCCCACGCATGCTTTAACAGCAGCGCCCCTGCGGATAACAGGTCCGTTTGACGGGAACAGCAGCAACACTACCTGTACCTTTAGCGGCAAAGAAGCAACCGTGCTGGCTGAGTCGCCCCGGCAGTGCATCATCCGGTTCCCGGAAACTGCAGGTGGAAAACAAACCATGCAGGTAACCGAAAATGATCAGCAGAAATGTACCGGGACCGTTTCAGGTGTAGACCTGCATGTAACAACCGGGAAATTAAGCCTGCGGAGAGGGGAACGGACTTTCATTAAAGTGGAGATAAGCGGGCTGCAGAATTTACCAGCTGCCGCAAAGCTCACCTTGACCAATTTGTCGGCGGATGTGGTGGTTTTGCAACCCTCGGATCATTTTATAGAAATGCTGTACCCCGACAGCGTGAACACGGGCCGCTACGAAAATAATTTTGATGTACAGAGTATGAAGCCAGGAAGTTTTATGGTGAATGTGGAACTTGATCTGCCCGAGCCACCGCTTGTATACGCCGATAATAAAGGCGTAGATGCGGGTGGTATAAAATTGCACCCGTTAAAAGTGGATGGGTTGAAGAACGGCATGTCGGATGCGTTTAAAAAAGCGGTGATCGAAGTAACCGGTAACCGGGCCAATAATTACCCCGAACTGGATGGGTGCGGAAGTTGTTTGACCTGTATACAAAGCATGCTGGATGAAGGAAAGGTGGCGCTGGTGGGAGAGATCGGGAAAATATTGATGGAGCACTATGTTGATCTGCTGGTAGGAAAGGCCGGAGGGGCACTGGGCTGGATTAAAGACAAGTTTGATAAACTGGAGAAAGCGGAAGATATCGCCGGTGCCATTGCCGATGCCGTGACAAAAGGGGAGATACAGGTGGTGGAGTTCCCGGAAAGGATGTGCGGCTATTGCCTGGTGTCGGCCATCGGCTTTTACGATGCAAAGACCCAATGCATGGATGCCTTCTTCTACTGCAAGGGATCGAAGATGTGCTGCAGCCATTCGCTTACTATTATCCACCTTAAGTATTGTGTAGGGGATGATGGATACAAGAAACCGGATGCAGGATTGGAGATTGACGTAATCAGCCGGTAGGCAATTAACGGGAACCGAAAAGCAGGCTGCCGATACGCACCATATTACTCCCTTCTTCCATGGCGATCTGGTAATCGGCGCTCATGCCCATGCTCAAAATGTTGAATGTTGAATGTTGAATGTTGAATTTGTCGAACAGGCTTTTTAAGTACTTTAGTTCGGTTCTTACCAAATTTGTATCATCCGAAAAAGAGGCCATACCCATCAGGCCGGTGATGCGGATGTTCTTTAATTCGTGTAATTGGTGTAATTCGATCAATTCGTGTAACTCTTTTTCATCCAGCCCGAATTTGGTTTCTTCTTTGGCTATGTATACCTGCAGCAGGCAATCGATCACCCGGTTGTTCTTTGCCGCCTGTTTGTTTATCTCTTTCAGCAAACCATAACCATCCACCCCGTGAATAAGATGAACGAAGGGGGCGATGTATTTTACTTTATTGCTTTGCAGGTGACCGATAAAATGCCAGCGGATGTCTTTGGGCAGTTGCTCATATTTTTGAGTAAGTTCCTGCACGTAGTTTTCGCCAAAGTCGCGGTGGCCCAGGTCGTACAAAGCCCGGATGTCTTCAACGGATTTTGTTTTGGAGACGGCAACCAATGTGGCCTTGCCGCTTAACCCGGTTATAATTTCCTGGTAGTTTTTTGTATTAATGCTCATGAATTTCACGCAAAGGGGTAAAGTTAACGCAAAGGCGCAAAGAAAAAATGGAAGAACCCTAAGCCATGATTTTACTCTTTCATCGATCTGGTTCTTAAAACAGAATGACGGGTACCTACACCATAAGGTGCCCATACAGCATCCGGATTGCTGCAAGCCACTTTTATTGTCATGGTGTAACCCGGTGTATAATACGTGGAAGTTACCTGCTGTGTGCCCTGCCAGTAGCCTACTACCGCACTTTTGTTTACCTGCTCCGTTCGGGTCCAGCTATTTGTATATCCCGAAACTTCTGCGGTTTTGGTCGTTTTAGCATCGCCTCCACAGGGGCATAGGTCAAAAAAATGCCCCACATAATATTTACTGGGTTTGTATTGCTGCTTATTAGACTCATTGATCTTTCTGCCATCAGCCAGCGTGCCTTCCCGGGCATAGGGGTCGTAACTAACCACCACACTGGCCAGGCCATCTTTTGCATAAACCTGCCAAACACTGATGTTATTGATAGATGAAGCGGAAGAAACAACTTTGCCTTTGTCGTACCAGGTTATTGTTTCATTATTAAAATCAGTACTGATAACTTTACCCTGCCAGCCGGTAGCCTGAATCATATAACCTTCATAACTCCACCGAGGTGGTTTTCCTGCCAGGTAATCTTCCAGGTTTTCATAGGTAGCTTCCTTCAGGTTTCCTTCCCTGAAATTATCTTTTTTCCCGTATGTAATGATGAACCTGTTGTTCCAATAACTCATCCAGGTGCCTTCTTCAAAAAAACCGTTACTGAATAACCCATACTTTCTTGCACCGATGGTATCCATTATGCCAAATCCATCAGGCCGGTTATCCTTAATGTACCCCTGGTACTGGTTATTAATATCAACATAGCGGATGGTACCAAAGCCATTGACTTTGCCATTTACCAGCGGGCCGGTGATCACACGGCCATTTTCGTCCTTAATGGTTTGCGGATTGTCCATATCATAGGGGTAGGCACCGCCATTGTCCTCATAGATCAATTGGCCATAGCACCAGAGCTGACGGAAAAAGGACGGTTTGCTGATGCCGGATTTTCTTTCACTTTTCACCGCCCAGCCGTGCATTTTTCTGTTGACAAAATTTGCCCGGATGAGTTGATTGTATAATGGGTTACTATGGCGGATGTCAATCACCATTTCATGAGATTGATATACATTATTCTGGAAAAGGTTGTCGGATGCACAGATCAAAGTATCGTTTGGATACATGAAAGTTACCACACCCGCCTGCTGATTAACCGAATTGACAAAATTACCCTCGTACCTGATATATCTTAGTTTGGTATTTTTAAACCATTTTTCAGGGATCCATGTAATGGAAGGGTAGATAACATTTTCCATCAGCATGATACCGGGGCCTTCCAGTTGGCCGTTTACGAAATTGCCCGATTTTATAAATGATGGCTTGAAATCCCAGAGTTTTTCGATGGATGGAATATCCTGTGACAGGGCAAAAAGAAAATCAACCTCGTTGTTTAATTTGCTGTAATTCCATGACATGGATACAGACTTTCCTTCTAATTTTCCTTTTTTGTTGAAATGGCCGATCAGGTAAGAAAAACTGCTGCCGGTTCCGATGCGCTGTACCCCAAAACCGTTTTTACAATCGCCCTTGAGGCAGGTTTGTGCAGTAAGTATTTGCTGAAAATTCAGTAGCAGGATAATATACAGGCTTATATAGATACTGATTTTTGTCATGATTATTTTACTTTAAAACTGTAAACGGATTTACCATTATTTTTCAGGTCGTATGCATCAAGCCCATCCTGCCATCCCATAGAAAAATAAGAATACCTGCAATACAGCAGGTTTTTATGCAGGTAAAGGGTGTTTTTATACTGATCATCAGGTACACTAAAACGGATATCGGATTCCACTTTGAGGGTTTCGTAATTGAACAGCATCGTTCTCAGGTGAAAATCGTTCTTATCGGTACTGTTTCCAAAAAAGATAACATAAGGAGATGAGCGGGAGAACCTGCATTTTACATCGCTCATTTTATCAAGCCCGGGGACATTGACAAATGCGCCGGCCTGCATATCAAATATCTTATAGAATTTCCTGTCGGGACCTATTTCAAATTCCATGATATACACATCGGGGTTGAAAAGCCTGGCAGAAGCCAATCCCTTGAAGCGGAACCCGGTATATTCAAAATCCGTTCTGGCCGGCATCTGCAACGAATCCTGGTGAATGGAAAAAATACCAAACGTGCTGAACAGGTAATATCGTTCCGATCTTTCATGAAAAGCAATAACTTCTGATGGGGCGTAATACTGGTTGCGTATATTATTTTGTTTATCTTCTTTTTTCTTTTTTTTCATCAGGCTTTCATCACGATTCAGTATTTCGTCAAACGCTTTTATATCCCGGTAATACAAGCTGCCGGGTTGCTTATCACGCCATTTCATCAGTTTGTACTTCTGTTTGCTTCTTGCAGTGTCATTAATAAAATCCTGCATTGGGCCATCGGTACCAATCTGAAATTTGAACAGTTGCCTCCCAAAGACAGTATCCGGTAACTGCGTAGCTGTTTCCATATCTACTGCAAAATATTTATTATTCTTCGCCGGTCGATAGTCTTCTGCAGCCAGGTAATAGCTCCCTTCATGATAGCGTTGCTTTACAATAAAACTTTGGGAGTTAACCAGAAACGGAAACAGCATAATGCTGCTGATGGTAAACAGCAAAGGCTTTAAGAATTTTGCGGGCCTGATGTATTTATAGCATGTCATAGTTACACTACTGTATAAAACTATCTTTTTAGATTGTACCTGAAAATCTCCTTTTCGCCCTTCGAAAAATCCAGTACCCACACGGAACTTTCACCTATATGCCAGGTTGAATTCAAATAGAGCAAATTGCGGTGCAGATAAAAACGCATGTCCTCAATTACCCCACGCAACTGCAATTTTGTTTCCACTCTCCAATCGCGGAGGTTGATTACACAGGGCGAGAAGGTTTGCCAGGGCAGGACGACCCGTGTATGCACAGCAAAAACATAGTCACCAGATGGACAAAATACAAAGCGGGGATCGGTCATATAATCCGACTCGGGGAGTTTGAGCAGTTGCATTGTATGTGTGTCGAAAACGCGGCAAATTGTCTTTTCATCATGCCACACATCTTTCACGTCTTGCTGAACATAGAGCAGGAAGATATAGCGGTGGTATTGAGGCGATGCCACACCTCGAAGCCGAAGGCCGGGTATTTCACCCAGTACCTGCCGGGCTCCATTGGCAAGCGAATCTTCAGATACCCAGGCAATGCCAGCATAGCCAACCAGGAAGACCCGGCGATTAGTGGTGTCGTGACGGATAACGGGATCATAATACCAGCGTTGAATGGATCGCTTCTTATCTTGCTTTTTCCAGTTTTTCACAAGTTCCTGTTCTCTTTTCAACAAATTGTCAAAGCCAGGGATGGTACCAGCATACACTGTACCTGGCTGTTTATTCTTAACAGGCAAAACCTTTACCCTTGGTGAATAAGAAACAGGGCCCATTGCACAATTGTTCCAGGCGCACCAAGTGTTCTTTTGTACATTAAAAGTATCCAAAAAATAGGCTATTGGTATAGAATTTAAAGGGCCTGGGGCAATACCGGCGCTGTCCCACATTCTCTTGGCCTCCGGCTTTGAAAGCTGATGACAGGTGGCCATTTCCAGGGCAAAATAATTTTCTGGACCATCTTTACATACCAGGTACCGTTTATTGTGCTGCCAAAACTCACGACTTTCCACCTGAGAATGACATTCAATGGCCAGGCAAAACAGAATGGCAAGCCAGCCAAAGCTTAGATGCAGCTGTTTCATGCTGATAAAGTTAATTCGCAGGCCGGTTTACCTTCATACCCGCTTATGGGTATTTTTAAAAAAGGCCACCGATATGATAAGGTGGCCTTTTTTTAAAATAATGTTTTATTTACTTTAAAATACTCCTGCTGATCACGATCCGCTGCACTTCGCTCGTTCCTTCGTAGATCTGGGTGATCTTGGCATCCCGCATCAGCCGTTCTACATGGTATTCTTTTACAAAACCATAGCCGCCGTGTACCTGTACGGCTTCGGTGGCTGTCCACATGGCTGTTTCGCTGGCGAAAACCTTTGCCATACTGCTGCTTAAGGTATAGTCGATTTTATTGTCTTTTTCCCAGGCTGCTTTTAAACAAAGTAAACGGGCAGCTTCGATCCTTGTTGCCATGTCTGCCAGTTTAAACTGGATGATCTGGTGGTTCATGATCTCGGTGCCAAAGGCCTTACGCTGTTTGCTGTATGCAAGCGCCAATTCATAAGCGCCGCTGGCAATGCCCAATGCCTGTGAGGCAATACCGATCCTGCCGCCGGCCAATGTCTTCATGGCGAATTTGAAACCGAAGCCATCTTCCCCGATGCGGTTCTCTTTGGGCACTTTCACGTCGTTGAATAATATGCTGTGGGTATCGCTTCCACGGATACCTAATTTATTCTCTTTGGCGCCCACCACCACGCCGGGCAGGTTCTTCTCCACGATGAAGGCATTGATGCCACGGCTTCCCTTGGCAGGGTCCGTTTGTGCGATCACCAGGTAAACACTGGCGCTGTTGCCGTTGGTGATCCAGTTCTTGGTACCGTTCAGCAGGTAATGGTCGCCCTTATCTTCCGCCGTGGTCTGTTGCGAAGTGGCATCGCTGCCTGCCTCGGGTTCGCTCAGCAAAAAAGCGCCGATGTATAATTCCCCGTCCTTCTTTCCCTGTGCCAGCGGGGCCAGGTATTTATTTTTTTGTTCTTCGGATCCATATTCCTGCAGGCCATAACAAACCAGGCTGTTGTTCACACTCATACAAACACTCACGCTGGCATCCACCTTGCTGATCTCTTCCATGGCCAGCACATAACTTATGGTATCCATACCGCTGCCGCCATATTCCTGTTTCACCATCATGCCCATAAAGCCCAGGTCGGCTAATTTTTCGATCTGTTCTTTTGGAAATTTCTGGTGTTCATCCCTTTCTATTACCCCGGGAAGGCATTCATTTACGGCAAAATCCCTGGCCGCCTGCCTGATCATCAGTTGTTCTTCAGTTAGTTGAAACAGCATATGCAATGGTTTTGGATCCGGTGCAAAAAATAAGGGTTTATTGCCCTGCATTTTCAGCAATTATCCGGGTAAATGACTCCCGGCTGATCATCCGGGCACCCAGGCTTTCAAGGTGTTCTGTATATACCTGGCAGTCTATTAATTGAACACCCTCCTTTTGTAAATGCTGCACATAATTCAGGAATGTGAATTTGCTGGCATTCTTCTCCATGCTGAACATGCTTTCACCAAAAAAAATATTGCCGAGCCGGATGCCATATAAGCCACCCACCAGTTTTCCATCCAGCCAGGTTTCTGCACTGTGGGCATATCCTTTCTCATGCAGAAGGGTGAAGGCTTTTTGTACGGCCGGAGTTATCCAGGTACCTGCCTGCCCTTTCCGGGTAATGGTTTTGCAGTTTTGTATCACCCGGTCAAATACTTTGTTGATGGTGAACCGGAATTTACCATTGCCGAGGATCGCCCGCATGCTTTTGCTCACTTTCAGTTCGGTGGGAAATAAAACAAACCGTGGGTCGGGGCTCCACCAGCAGATGGGCTCCTTTTCATTGTACCAGGGAAAAATACCTTTGCTGTAGGCGAGTAATAACCGTTCAGTACCCAGGTCGCCGCCAATGGCAAGCAGGCCATCTTCATCCGCCATTTCTACAGGAGGAAATACCAGTTCGGCGCTGAGCAGGTACATGGATTGAAATTAATTGGCGATCACTTCTATCGTAGCATTGATACCCCGGTCTGTAATGGCATCGCACTGGGGTTTCAACAGGTCGTAGCTTCCTTCCTTAACGGCATATTTGCCTTTGGAGTCGATGATGATGGCACATTGTTCGGCCTGTTCGGGGCTGTGGCCGCATATCTTTATAAGTGTCTCAATCACCCATTCAAAGGTATTCACCTCGTCGTTCCATACAATGAGGGTGCAGAAGTCATCTACAGCAGTAAGCTGGCCGGTTTGCTCACTGAATTTTGTATTTGAATTGGATGACATCATGTATGAAAGACAAAAATAAGCTGAAATTTCACTAAAAAGATAAAAAATGAAGGGGTATTTTAAATGAAAAAGGTTCACGGTACGTGAACCTTTTAGTGGGAGTTGACGGGGTCGAACCGCCGACCCTCTGCTTGTAAGGCAGATGCTCTAAACCAACTGAGCTAAACTCCCTTTTTTCCCTTCGACAATATATGCTCAGGATTTTCGGATGGCAAAGATAAGGGTTAAATTTTTCCGGCAAAATTTTTTAGCTGGAATCAGTTCAATTGTACTGCCGGCAGCCGGTAAGACTGCCCGTCGTATACAAATAATTCATCAATCTCCACGGTCCAGTATTTATACAGGGGCGATTTGCTGAGATAATGCTCCACTTCTTCCTTATTGGGGGCATTGAATACCATCCAGCTGCGCTGGCTTTCCATGCTTACGGTATAGTAATCAACCACATTCTTTTCGATCAGGCTGTTGATGTAAACCCGGTGAGGGGGCACAAAACTCATGAACGCATCATCCATTTCAAAACGGATGGTAACCTGGTATTTATTCAATTGGGTATCGTTTATATTTTCCATTCTGCTATTTTATTCTCCCGGTCGGGTTGGTACGGAATTGTTATTTTAATATAGTTATCGGTATAGCCTTCCATCATACCGTTCTTGTTAATTGTCTCAAAAAGCACTTTTCTTGTTTCACCAATGTGCTGATTTGTGAAGTACTGCATCTTCTGGTAACTCAGGTTACGCAGCATTTTATTCCGTTCGTGCCGTACGTTTACAGGAACAACAGGCCTCATTTCTGCTGCCAGTGTATTGCTTCTTTCCGAATACGTGAATACATGCAGGTAAGATACATCCAATAGCTGCAGGAAATCAACCGTTTCCATAAAGTCGGCATCTGTTTCACCCGGAAAGCCGACGATCACATCTGCCCCGATACAGCAATGCGGCATTACGGTTTTTATAAGCCCGGTCCTTTCGGCATACAATTCTTTTTTATACCTCCTTCGCATCAGTCCCAGTATCTTGTTGCTGCCGCTTTGCAAAGGGATGTGAAAATGGGGCATAAACCTTTTACTGTTGCTTACAAACTCAATGATCTCGTTGCTCAGCAGGTTCGGTTCAATGGAAGAAATACGAAAACGTTCTATACCCTCTACTTTATCTAACTGTTGTATAAGTGTAAAAAAATTTTCTTTAACCGGGACTTGCTCTAAATCCCCCTTTTGGGGGGTGGGGGGGCGGAAATCCCCCAGGTTAATTCCGGTCAATACAATTTCTTTTGCTCCCTGTTCAGCGATACTCCGCACATTGGCAATAATGTTGTCGATGCTGTCACTCCGGCTTTTGCCCCTTGCCAGCGGAATGGTGCAGAAGGAACAATTGTAGTCGCAGCCATCCTGCACTTTTAAAAATATCCGGGTACGGTCGTTCATGGAATGGGATGCAGTGAATTCATTCAGGTCACCGATCTCACAACTGCAGATCTTCGTGCTGTCGCCCTTGGTGATCTCTTTCAGGTGTTGCGTGATGTTGAATTTTTCTGCAGCGCCCAATACCAGGTCAACGCCGGGTATGGAAGCAATTTCGTTTGGCTTCAGCTGGGCATAGCAGCCGGTGATCACCACCATGGCCTCCGGCGCTTTACGTTGTATGCGGCGTACCAGCATCCGGCATTCCTTATCGGCATTTTCAGTCACCGAACAGGTGTTGATCACATACACGTCGGCCACTTCATCAAAGTTCCTTTTCTCAAAGCCGTCGTTCTCCAGCAACCTGCCAATGGTGGATGTTTCGGAAAAATTAAGCTTGCAGCCCAATGTATGTAATGCCACGGTCTTGTTCATCGGGGCAAAATTAACGAAAACCAAAATAGAAACGCGGATGATGCTGATGAAACTGATATTCACGGATCATATCTGCTTAAATCCGTGTCATCAGCGTTTCTATCAATTAAAGTAACTTGCATCATGCTTAAGAAATACCTCCCTTATATCTTCCTGGTTGCCGCTGCTTTATTGCTGTTCTTCATCAAGAGAAACCAGCGGGGGGCAGTGCCTGTAAAGCCAGCCACCGGACAGGCCGATAACCGGGTTACCGTTCCGGCAGTAGTGCCTGCCGGCGAAAAACCGGAAGAGATCGAAGGTTTCAACAGGAATACGACCAACCTGGTCTTCAGCAAACATGCCAGGTGCAGGATGGATTGCAGGAAGATCGATGAAAGTGAAATACGGGGGATATTGAAGAATGGAACCGTGAATAAGAAAAAGATACAGCGGGATAAGCGGGGTATGACCTACCCGGTGGAGGGCACCACGCACGACGGGCAGCGGGTACGGATCGTTTTTGCTCCAAAAGGCGATGCCCTGGTGGTGGTAACGGTGATCGACCTGGGTAAAGAATGGTCATGCGATTGTAAATAAGTTCCCGTTCATAAATCTTCACTTTTCTTAACAATAAAAACAGTGTAAGTTTGTTGCTGAACGGTTGAGTAATGAATATCAAATCCATCCTGGCAAAGCCATTTGCCGGTTATATATACAAACAGATAAAGAAGGGAATGGAAACGGCGGTAGCCGACCAGCAATCTATTTTCAACCAGCTTATAAAAGTCGGCACAAAAACGGTCTTTGGGAAAGACCATGATTTTGCAAACATACGATCACACGAAGATTTTGTAAGGAAGGTCCCGCTGCGTGATTACGAAGCATTCAGGCCTTACATCGAAAAAATAAAACAGGGCACACACAATGTGTTGTGGAAGGGGCAGCCGATCTATTTTTCAAAAACGAGCGGTACCACCAGCGGGGTAAAATATATCCCCATAACAAAAGATTCCATTCCCAATCATATCAATACGGCCCGGAATGCTTTGTTGTGCTACATGGCCGAAACAGGCAATACAAAATTTGCCGACGGCAAACTGATCTTCTTAAGCGGCTCTCCTGTCCTGGAAAGGGTAGGCGGAATACCTACCGGCAGGCTAAGCGGGATCGTGAATCACCATGTGCCAAAATATTTACGTGCCAACCAGTTGCCTTCCTTTACCACAAACTGTATTGATGAATGGGAAGAAAAACTCGATAAGATCGTGGAAGAGACGATCAGCCAGGACATGACACTCATCAGCGGCATACCCCCATGGATGCAGATGTATTTTGACAGGCTGGTAGAGAAGAGTGGAAAGAAAGTAGGGGAACTGTTCCCTAATTTCAGTGTGATGGTCCAGGGCGGAGTGAATTTTGAACCGTACAAGGCAAAGTTGTTTGAAAGCATCGGCCGGCAGATCGACTGCATCGAATTGTTCCCGGCAAGCGAAGGTTTTTTTGCTTTCCAGGACCTGACTGCCGGCAGGCAAGGTTCGCAAGACAATCCGGGTTTGTTGCTGAATACGAACAGCGGAATATTTTTTGAGTTTGTTCCGGCTGCAGAAATTTTCAAGGAGGATCCAACGCGGCTGACATTGAAAGACGTTAAAGTGGGAGAGAATTACGCCCTGGTCGTTAGCAGCAATGCCGGTTTGTGGGGATACAATATCGGCGATACCGTCCGCTTTGTCTCCACCGATCCATACCGGCTGGTGGTTACGGGACGTACCAAACATTTCATCTCGGCTTTTGGCGAGCACGTGATCGGTGAAGAAGTGGAAGCTGCTTTGCTAAAGGCTGCAGAAGAGGAGAATATCCGGGTCACCGAATTTACTGTTGCCCCGAAGATATCCACCGATGCCGGCAAGAGCTGTCATGAATGGTTCATTGAATTTGAGAACATGCCTTCCGGCCTGGAAGCATTTGCAAAAAAGATTGATGATAACCTGCGCAACAAAAATGTATACTACGATGACCTGGTGGGCGGCAATATTTTACGACCGTTGAAGATCTCACCCATCAGGAAGAACGGCTTCATTGATTATATGAAAAGCATCGGCAAACTGGGCGGGCAGAATAAAGTGCCCCGGCTGAGCAATGACCGTACCATTGCAGATGAACTTACTCCATTTGTTAATTCTGTTGAAACAGCCGGTCCCTTTTCGGGCTTGAAATAATTTTTGGCCGTTTTTTTTCAAAAAAACATACTTTTGTACTGCAAATAACCATTAACAGCAAGTGAACCCTGTTCAAGCACATATTCCTGCATCTGAACTGCTGCCTACTGCAGGCAGCATGCCCCGGTTCATTTCCCGATGCCGACGTGGATGCTGATAGGACGAGCAGTTAAAAGCTGCCCCTGTCAGTGAAAAAATCCCCGAACCATTTCCTTTAACATCATTTATTATCACGCTTTCAATTGTAAGAATTGGAAAACAGCAACATTATCATCCGGGTTGCCATACCCGCCGATAAAAAATATGCCCCCGTCATCACCGATGAAATGGCATCATCTGCAAAAGCCCGTGGCACCGGTATTGCCAAACGCAGCCCGGCGTACATCGAACAGAAGATGGAAGAGGGTAAGGCAGTCATTGCCCTGACCAACTCCGGTGAATGGGTGGGTTTTTGTTATATAGAGGCCTGGGAACACAACAGGTTTGTTGCCAACAGCGGCCTCATTGTTTCTCCTGAATTCCGCAAAACAGGCGTGGCCAAAGCCATCAAGAAAAGGATCTTTGAGTTGAGCCGGGAAAAATACCCGGATGCAAAGATCTTTGGATTGACGACCGGGCTGGCGGTGATGAAAATAAATTCCGACCTCGGCTATGAACCGGTCACGTATTCCGAACTCACCAATGATGAACAGTTCTGGGCCGGCTGCAAAAGCTGCGTGAACTACGACATCCTGGTGAGCAAAGAGCGGAAGAACTGCATGTGCACCGCCATGCTGTTTGACCCGGCCGATCATTTTGAACCGGAAGAGACAAAAGAAGAGTTCAAGAGGCATTCGAAATTGTATGAACGTTTCATGCGCCTGAAGCAAAGCAGGCTGATCGGGTTCCTGCAGAAGAAACAGGGAGATGGCATGAAGCGGTCATTGCTTGGCCAGTTTTTTAATTTTTAAAATCAGTATAGATGATCGCAAATAAAATAGAAACTTCTGGAGACTCCCCGCCAGCCGGCGGGGATGGAGGCAAAGTAGTATTGGGTTTCAGCGGGGGGTTGGATACTACGTATTGTGTAAAATACCTCACCGAAGAAAAGGGATATGAAGTGCACTCCATCATTGTGAACACCGGTGGTTTTACAGGTGATGAATTGAAGAAAACAGAAGAACATGCATACAAGCTGGGAGTTAAAACACATACTACCGTTGATGCTGTTAAAAGTTATTACGACAAGATCATTAGGTACCTGGTTTTTGGAAATGTATTGAAGAATAATACGTATCCCCTGAGCGTGAGTGCCGAGCGGCTTACACAGGCAGTTTTTATTGCAGAACACGTGCAACACCTGCAGGCAGACATTGTAGCGCACGGCAGTACCGGCGCCGGCAACGACCAGGTACGGTTTGATATGATATTTAATATCATGATCCCCGGCGTGGAGATCTGCACACCTATCCGGGATATGAAATTAAGCAGGGAAGAAGAGATCGCTTATTTAAAGAGCAAGGGAGTGGAAATGAACTTTGAAAGATCCATTTACTCCATCAATAAGGGCCTGTGGGGAACCAGCGTGGGCGGTAAGGAAACCTTAAGCAGCAACGGGATGTTGCCCGAAGAGGCCTGGCCAACACCCTTGTCAAAAAAAGGGAATGAGGATCTTGAGTTGGGATTTACCAAAGGAGAATTATACAGCGTGAACGGTAAGGCATTTACACATCCATCCGAAGCGATACAGGAAGTTCAAAGGATCGCCGGGCCTTATGCAATAGGCCGGGACATACATGTGGGCGATACCATCATCGGCATCAAAGGCCGGGTAGGTTTTGAAGCCGCGGCGCCCATGATCATTTTAAAAGCGCACCATGCCCTGGAAAAACATGTGCTTACCAAGTGGCAGCTGAACTGGAAAGACCAGCTGGCATTGTTTTATGGCAACTGGCTTCACGAAGGGCAGATCCTTGACCCGGTGATGAGGGATGCGGAAGCCTTCTTTGAGAATTCCCAGCAAAATGTGACCGGTAAAGTGTTTGTTAACCTGGCGCCATACCGGTTCCAGGTTACCGGTATTGAATCGAACTATGACCTGATGAGCACTACGTTCGGTAAATACGGCGAGATGAACAATGGCTGGACGGGAGAGGATGTGAGAGGCTTCTCAAAGATATTCGGCAATCAAACCATGATCTATCACGCTGTTAAACAAATGGCAGATGGCAAATAAGATAAAAGCAGGTATAGTGGGTGGTGCCGGTTATACCGGTGGCGAACTGGTAAGGATATTATTGAATCATCCTGCGGCCGAGATGATTTTTGTACGCAGTAAGAGCAATGCCGGGAATTTCCTGCACAGTGTGCACCAGGACCTGCTGGGAGAAACGGATATGAGATTCGCGGCAGAGATGAATGATGATATAGATGTTTTGTTTCTCTGTGTGGGACATGGCGAAGCAAAGACCTTCCTGGAAAAAAATACGATCGGGGATAAGATAAAGATCATTGACCTGAGCCAGGATTTCAGGCTGGGCGAATCTGTTAAGCACCGGAAATTCATTTATGGTCTGCCGGAGCTGAATAAAGAAAAAATAAAGGCAGCAGATAACGTTGCCAACCCGGGTTGTTTTGCCACGGCTATCCAGTTGGGACTTTTGCCATTGGCGAAGGCTGGTTTGTTGCAGGATATATATACAACGGGCATTACAGGCTCCACGGGTGCCGGCCAGGCATTGAATGCCACATCGCATTTCAGCTGGCGGGCAAATAATATCCAGGCATATAAAACATTAACGCACCAGCATCTTGCCGAGATCGGACAGTCGTTCCTGCAATTGAACCCTTCCGGTGATGCAGACCTGAGCTTTATTCCCTGGCGGGGGGATTTTACAAGAGGAATCTTCATCAGTTCCCAGGTAAAATGTGAATTAAGTATGGAAGAACTGAATGTATTGTATAATGAATATTATGCGACGCATCCTTTTGTATCGCTGAGCGGCGGGTCCATCTATTTAAAACAGGTAGTGAATACAAATAGATGCTTTATCCAACTGGAAAAAGTGGGTAGTAAGCTTGTTATTCATTCTATCATTGATAATCTATTAAAAGGAGCAAGCGGGCAGGCGGTGCAGAATATGAATTTAATGTTTGGCCTGGACGAGATGGCTGGTTTGAAACTAAAAGCAAATTATTTTTAAAATTAACCGCGGAGGCGCAAAGACGCAAAGAAAAGATCAGTTAACTCGGCGTCTTTGCGCCTTAGCGGTAAAAAAAATAAAATGAAACTATTCGACGTATATCCACTCAATGACATCACAATTGAAAAAGCATTGGGCTCTTATGTGTGGGATGACAAGGGTGAAAAATACCTGGACCTCTATGGTGGTCATGCAGTCATTTCCATCGGGCATACCCATCCGCATTATGTAAAACGGATAGAAGATCAGCTGCACAAAGTGGGGTTCTATTCCAACTCAATAAAAATACCCTTACAGGTTGAACTGGCTGAAAAACTCGGGAAGGTCTCCGGTAAGGAAGACTACCAGCTCTTCTTATGCAATTCCGGGGCAGAAGCCAATGAGAATGCTTTAAAGCTGGCTTCGTTCTATAATGGAAGAAAAAAAGTGATCGCTTTTAAAAAAGCATTTCATGGCCGGACTTCCCTGGCAGTTGCGGCAACAGATAACCCGAATATCGTGGCCCCGGTGAATGAAACAGACAATATCATCTTCCTGCCTTTCAACGATGAAGCAGCGTTGGAAGAAGCCTTTAAGCAAAACGATATTTCATCTGTCATCATCGAGGGAATACAGGGAGTTGGCGGGATCAATGTTGCCGCTGATCCATTTCTCCAAAAGATAAGAACACTGTGTGATCAATATAATGCAGTTTTTATTGCCGACAGTGTCCAGTGTGGCTATGGGCGTAGCGGAAAATTTTATTCACATGATCATGCCGGCGTGAATGCCGACATATATACGATGGCAAAAGGAATGGGAAATGGCTTCCCGGTTGCCGGCATTTCCATCTCGCCCAAAATCAAGCCAAAGCACTTCATGCTGGGTACAACCTTTGGTGGCAATCACCTGGCTTGTGCGGCTGCACTGGCTGTATTGGAAGTGATGGAAGAAGAGAAATTAATGGACAATGCCAGAGCGGTTGGTGAATACCTGGTCAATGAGCTGAAAAAACTGCCAGCAATAAAAGAAGTAAGGGGGAGAGGACTGATGATCGGAATAGAATTACCCGAAGAGTTAAATGGAGTGAAGAAGAACCTGCTGTTCAAACACAAAATTTTTACCGGGGAAGCAAAACCAAATGTGATACGCTTGCTGCCTGCTTTGAATATTACCAGGACCGAAGCGGATTTTTTTTTACAGGCCATTAAAACCGAGTTAAACCTGGTCTGACGCCCCGCCTGCCTGCCGGCAGGCAGGTCTGGCCAACGAAGAAAAAACAATTTAAATCATGGTCTGACGCCCTCGTCTGACCAACGAAGAAAACAGCAATGCAAAACTTTATCTCAGTAAACGATGTTGAAGATGTGAACGCCCTGGCGGAAAAGGCGTTGGCGTATAAAGCCGATCCGTTTGCCGACCGGAACCTCGGTGTTGACAAACGGATCGGCTTGTTATTTTTGAATCCGTCACTGAGGACAAGGCTGAGTACACAGGTGGCTGCCATGAACCTGGGAATGAAAGCCATTGTGCTGAACGTGGACAAGGAAGGCTGGGCGTTGGAATTTGAAGAGGGAGCCATCATGAATGGCGTTACGGTTGAGCACATCAAAGATGCGGCACCAACCCTGGGCCAGTACTTCGATATTTTATGCATCCGTACATTCCCTGCTCTAAAGAACCGGGAGGAGGATTATGCGGAAACGGTGATCAGCCAGTTCATTAAATATGCCGGGGTACCTATTGTTAGCCTGGAAAGTGCCACACTGCATCCGTTGCAAAGCCTTACCGATATCATTACCATCAAGGAAACATTTGCAGGAAAGGACAGGCCAAAAGTGGTCTTAACCTGGGCGCCGCATGTAAAAGCATTGCCGCAGTGTGTGGCCAATTCCTTTGCGCAATGGATCAATGCATGGGGAGAGGCAGACTTTGTGATCACGCATCCGGCCGGGTATGAACTGGAAGAGGCATTCACCCGTGGGGCAAGCATCACGGCCGACCAGGATGAAGCATTAATAAATGCCGACTATGTATATGTAAAGAACTGGAGCAGCTACCACGATTATGGAAAGGTCATCTGTACTGACGCTTCCTGGATGTTGACCAATGAAAAACTGGAGCGCACAAATAATGCAAAACTGATGCATTGTTTACCGGTGCGCAGGAATGTGGAACTGGGTGATGACATACTGGATGGCAGCAACAGCCTTGTAACCCGGCAGGCGGGCAACCGGGTATGGGCTGCACAGGCCGTATTAAGCGAAATATTAAAGCCGGTGTGATGGAAAAATTATTTGTCATAAAGATCGGGGGGAATGTTATTGATGATGCAGAGGCATTGCGGTCATTCCTGATTGATTTTGCTGCTGTGGAGGGCAAAAAGATACTCGTTCATGGCGGGGGAAAGATCGCAACATCCATTGGTAAACAACTGGGCATTGAGCCGAATTATGTAAATGGAAGACGGATAACAGATGCCGCGACCATCGACCTGGTAACCATGGTGTATGGCGGTTTGCTGAACAAGAAGATCGTGGCAGGGCTGCAACTGTTCAATTGCAATGCACTGGGCCTGACCGGGGCGGATGCCAATATCATACCAGCAACAAAAAGACCTTTTGCTAACTCCCCGCAAGCCGGCGGGGGTGGGGGCATTGATTTCGGTTTTGTGGGTGATGTTAACAGTTATCAGTTATCAGTTAGTAGTTTGCAGGTATTTCTTACTAATCATCTGGTTCCGGTTGTGGCACCTCTGACCCATGACGGCAAGGGGCAGTTATTGAATACCAATGCAGATACCATTGCTTCGGCCTTGGCCATTGCGTTGTCGGCACATTATGATGTAAGGCTGATCTATTGTTTTGAAAAGAAAGGTGTGCTGGAGAATGTGGATGATGGGTCATCGGTGATCGGGCTGATAAATAAGGAAAGATACCAGCAATTGATTGCAGGTAAAAAACTGGCGGATGGCATTCTTCCAAAGATCGACAATGCGTTTGCTGCCATCGACAGTGGCGTAAAAGAAGTTCTGATAGGTGATGCAAATGATCTGTTGCTGAATGTTACGGAAAATGTAAAAGGAACCCTGTTCCGGTAATGGATACTGACATATTATATAATGATGCCGTGGGGTTATTGAAACAATTAATAGCCACGCCTTCTTTTTCAAAAGAGGAAGATAAGACCGCGATGATCATCGGGCAGTTTTTCAGCGACAGGAAAATCCCGGTTAACCGGCTGCTGAATAATGTGTACTGTGTAAATAAACATTTTGATCCCACGAAGCCGGCCATTTTACTCAACTCACACCACGATACGGTAAGGCCAAACCCGCAGTATACAAGGGATCCGTTTAGCCCGGTTATTGAAGACGGGAAACTCTATGGCCTCGGCAGCAATGATGCCGGGGGATGCCTGGTAAGCCTTATTGCTGCGTTTCTTTTTTTCTACAATAAAGAGAATTTGAAATATAACCTTGTTATAGCAGCGACTGCTGAAGAGGAAATAAGCGGCACAAATGGGATAGAAAAGTTGCTGGCTTTAGCGGAGTCCGTTTCCCCATTCAGGGAGTTGGGTGGCGCCCTTGTGGGTGAACCCACGCAAACCAATTTAGCCATTGCTGAAAAAGGGTTGCTGGTATTGGATTGCGTTGCAAACGGTAAAGCAGGACATGCTGCAAGAGAAGAAGGAGTGAATGCCATTTACAAAGCCATGCCTGGTATTGAATGGTTCAGAACATATCAATTCCCGAAACTATCTGAAAGCCTGGGCCCGGTGAAAATGTCTGTAACCTCCATCAATACGGAGAACAAGGCACACAACATGGTGCCGGCCATCTGTAGCTTTGTGGTAGATATCCGGGTTACAGATGAATATACGCATGAAGAGATACTGGAAACAATAAAGCATCATGTGAAATGTGAAGTGCAGCCAAGGAGCATGCGGTTGCGTTCATCCAAAATAGCTGTTGATCACCCCTTGGTAAAGGCTGGCATTATGCTGGGAAAGCAGATCTATGGTTCACCAACCACTTCCGATGCAGCCTTGATCCATGCGCCCGTTTTAAAGTGCGGCCCTGGCGATAGCGCAAGAAGTCATGCAGCAGACGAATTCATTTACCTGGAAGAAATTAAGGAAGGTATTGAAACGTACATCAACATACTTCAACAAATAATGTAGATCATTCACCATAAATAAAAATGAAATGGTAAACTCAGAAAGCGCTGGCTCCCCTTTAGGGGATGGGGGTATGAAACTCTGGCAAAAAGAAAAAGCATCATTGAAGGAAGTGGAGCAGTTCACTGTTGGCAATGACAGGGAACTGGATATCTATCTTGCCCCCTTTGATGTATTGGGTTCCCTGGCACATATCAAAATGCTGGAGTCGGTTGGGTTGTTATCAGAAGATGAGTTGCAGTCATTGGAAAAAGCGCTGAAAGAGATCTATGCACAAATAACAAGCGGCCGTTTTAAACTGGATGAAGGGGTGGAGGATATTCATTCGCAGGTGGAGTTGATGCTTACGCAGAAACTGGGCGATGTTGGAAAGAAGATCCACAGCGCCCGGAGCAGGAACGACCAGGTATTGGTTGATCTGAAACTATATATGCGTGGTGAGATCGAAAAACTGGTTGTATCAACAAAAGGGTTATTCGATCTGCTGATTGCCCAAAGCGAAGAATACAAAGACGATCTGCTGCCCGGTTATACACACCTGCAGCTGGCCATGCCTTCTTCTTTCGGTTTATGGTTTGGAGCCTATGCCGAAAGCCTGGCAGATGATATGCTCACCCTGGAAGCGGCTTACCGGGTGGTAAATAAAAATCCATTGGGTTCGGCGGCCGGTTACGGTTCATCATTTCCCATCAACCGGCAAATGACAACGGACCTGCTGGGTTTTGATGCCCTGAACTATAACGTGGTGTATGCGCAGATGGGCAGGGGCAAAACAGAACGTATCGTTGCATCGGCTTTGGCAAATATAGCAGCCACCCTTTCCAGGCTGAGCATGGATGCCTGCCTCTATCTCAACCAGAATTTTGCCTTTATCTCTTTCCCCGAAGAGCTGACCACGGGCAGCAGCATCATGCCCCATAAAAAAAATCCGGATGTATTTGAACTCATCCGCTCTCATTGCAACCGCATCCAGGCATTGCCTAATGAAATTATGCTGATGACCACCAACCTGCCGTCGGGTTATCACCGTGACCTGCAGCTGATAAAGGAACACATTATCCCTGCTTTTGAAAATTTGCAGCACTGCCTGCAAATGACCCACTTGATGCTGGCAAACATCCAGGTTAAAAAAGACATTCTTAAAGACGAAAAGTACGCACTGCTTTTCAGCGTGGAAGAGGTAAATAAGCTCGTGCTGCAGGGAATCCCTTTCCGGGATGCATATAAAAAAGTGGCAGCGGATATTGAACAGGGGAAATTCAGTCCCACACAGACTTTGCAGCAAACACACGCCGGTTCAGCCGGTAATCTCTGCAATGATGCGATCCGGCAAATGATGGATGATATTATCCAAAAGTTCAATTTTACTAAAGTGAAAATTGCGTTGCAACAATTATTAAGTTAGATTTGTCGCTACAACTGTATTCTGGTAATGACTGATCAGGCTTCTAAAAAGCGAATTGCGATTTTTGGCTCCACAGGTTCTATAGGCACCCAGGCGCTGGATGTTATCCGTGCCAATCCTTCCTTGTTTGAGGTGGAGATCCTTACAGCCCAGACCAATGATGAATTACTGATCACCCAGGCCATGGAATTCAGGCCCAATGCGGTGGTCATTGGCGACCATACCCGGTATGAAAAGGTCAGGACAGCGCTTTCTTCCACCGACATCAAAGTGTTTGCCGGAGAATCTGCCCTGGAAGAAGTGGCCGATTTTGATACCTATGATATGATGCTGGCAGGCATTGTTGGTTTTGCCGGCCTTAAACCCACATTAAAGGCGGTGGAAAAAGGAAAGGCTGTGGCCCTTGCCAATAAGGAGACCCTGGTGGTGGCGGGCGATATCGTGATGCAGACAGCCATAGACAAAAGGGTTCCTATCATCCCGGTAGACAGTGAGCATTCTGCCATTTTCCAATGCCTGGTCGGTGAGATGAGAAATCCCATCGAGAAGATCATCCTTACCGCAAGCGGGGGCCCTTTCCTCGGAAAGAAACCGAACTTCCTGGTGAATGTAAAGAGAGAGCATGCACTTCAGCATCCCAACTGGAGCATGGGTGCCAAGATATCGATCGATTCAGCCACCCTGATGAACAAGGGCCTGGAGATGATCGAAGCCAAATGGCTTTTCAACCTGCGGCCCGACCAGATACAGGTAGTGATCCATCCGCAAAGCATCATACACAGCATGGTTCAGTTTGAAGACGGGAGTATAAAAGCACAAATGGGATTGCCCGATATGAAACTGCCCATTCAGTATGCCATGGCATTCCCGGGCAGGGTAAAGAACGACCTTCCCCGTTTCAGCTTCCGCCGCTATCCTTCGCTCACTTTTGAAGAACCGGATGTTAAAACTTTCAGAAATTTACTGCTGGCAACCGAAGCGCTTAACCAGGGAGGAAATATGCCCTGCGTGCTGAATGCAGCCAATGAAATAGCCGTTTGGGCCTTTCTCCGTAACCGCATTGGCTTTCTAGACATGACAGCCATGGTGGAAAAGACCATGCAAAAAATATCTTTCATCGAAAAACCAACCCTGCAACAATATTTTGACAGCGACGGTGAAGCCCGTAATTTTGCGGCTTCGCTGATAAACCTGTAAACGGGATCATGAGACCGCTTTTGTACCGGGCGAAGCCGGAGTTTTTTTCAGCAACAATAAACATTAATACAAATCTTTAAATGGAATTATTAGCAATAAACTGGAGCAGTGTGGGGCTTAAAGTAGCGCAATTGATCCTGTCCCTGTCGATCCTTGTCATTCTCCACGAATTCGGGCATTACATTACCGCCAGGTGGTTCAAGTGCCGGGTGGAAAAATTCTATCTTTTTTTTGATCCCTGGTTTTCCATTGTAAAGAAAAAGATCGGCGATACCGTTTATGGCATTGGCTGGCTTCCGCTGGGAGGTTATGTGAAAATTGCCGGTATGGTTGATGAAAGCATGGATAAGGAAGCGCTCAAACTGCCCCCGCAGTCGTGGGAATTCAGGAGCAAACCGGCCTGGCAGCGTTTGATCATCATGCTGGGCGGCGTTACGGTAAATGTGTTACTGGCTTTTGTGATCTATGCCGGGATATTGATGGTTTGGGGTGAAGATAAAATGCCGAACCAGTCGGTAAAGAACGGTGTGTGGGTCACCGATTCACTGATGTATGAGATCGGGTTACGGGACGGTGATAAGATAATGGCGGTGAATAATGACAGCATCGGATATTTTGAAGACATTCCTAAACGGATACTGTTCAGCGGCGGCGGGCATATAAATGTGGTACGGAACAACAAGGATACCAGTATCGAGATACCAAGAAGTCTTATCGGGCAGTTGGTGGAGAAGAAAAAATCCAGGGGCCGGTTGTTTTTTCCAAGGATCCCGGCAATCATAGGTGACTTTGACAAAGCGGATACTTCCAATGCAAAGAAGGCCGGTCTTCAATATTGGGATAAGATAGTAAAAGTGGATTCCACGCCGGTATACTTCCTGGATGAAGCTGCCGCCTATTTTGGTACAAAGAAGAACCAGAAAGTAATGCTCACGGTCATAAGGAACGGAACGGAGATGAGCCTGCCTGTGCAACTGGATGAAGACGGTAAAATGAATCCTACCATACTGAATAACCGGCAATATGATAGTTTGGGTGTACTGAAAATTGAACACACCGATTATGGGTTCTTTACGGCATTCCCGGCAGGGTTTAATTTAGCTGTTACCTCTTTGAAGGATTATATTGACCAGTTCAAGCTCATACTTTCTCCCAGCACCGGCGGCTATAAAGCAGTCGGAGGTTTTAAAGCGATGGGCTCCGTCTTCTCGGGCAGCGAATGGGACTGGCGGCATTTCTGGAATATAACCGCATTCTTCTCTATTGTGCTGGCTTTTATGAACCTGTTACCGATACCGGCATTGGATGGCGGCCATGTCCTGTTCACATTGGGTGAAATGATCACGGGCCGGAAGCCCAGCGAAAAATTCCTGGAGTATGCACAGATCGCCGGCATGGTTGTTTTACTGGCGCTGATGCTTTATGCCAATGGCAATGACTGGTTTGGATGGGGAAGGGGGAAGTAATGATCGTTTAAATCGTTTAAATCGTTTAAATCGTTTAAATCGTTTGAGTCGTTGAAGTCGTTTCATGCAGGATGCTCCAACCTTTTTAAACCCTGCAACCTTTTTAAACCCTGCAACGATTTCAACCCTGCAACGATTTAAACCCTGCAACGATTTCAACCCTGCAACGATTTAAACCCTGCAACGATTTCAACCCTGCAACGTCATAATTCGATCCCGATCTTCTTCATCAGGATGGAGGCATTCAGGCTGGTGCAGATGCCTTCCTTCAGCCGGTAATCAAAATAAAGTTCATCCTTGTTTACCTGCACATCAAAATGATGGTTCAGGATATTGGAAGGAAATTCTGTTTTCATTTTTGCCAGTTCCACATCATGCGTGGCAATGATCCCCGATGCATTCTTTTTTATGAGTTGTTTAATAAGGGCCACCGATCCGGTATGCCGGTCCAGCGAATTGGTACCCCGTAAGATCTCATCCAGTAAGATGAATACCTTTTCGTTGTTGTTTACTTTGTCAATGATCGTCTTTAGTTTTTTCAGTTCCGCGTAAAAGGTGGAAGTGCTTTCTTCCAGGTTATCGGCGATCCGCATGCTGCTGATGATCTGCACCGGGGATAAGCAAAAGTACCCGGCACAGACCGGTGCCCCCGCCATGGCCAGGATGGTATTGATGCCAATGCTGCGCAGGTAGGTACTCTTGCCGGCCATATTACTTCCGGTGACCAGCATCAATTCTCCGGCCTTATCAATTTTAACGGGATTATTCACCCGCTTTTCAACAGGTATCAGGGGATGGCCAACATGCTTTCCTTCCATAAAGAAATATTGTTCCGCAAAGACAGGAAAACACCAATCCGGGTGATTGAAAGATAAAGTGGCCAGGCTGCTGATCGCTTCAAAACTGCCCAACGCCTCAAACCAGTGCATCACATTTTCCTTGTTCTGCTGTTTCCATTTTTCCAGGGCGATCACCTGCTGCAGGTCCCACTGCAACAGAATATCCAGCGGAATGAAAACCAGGAAATTAAAACGCAGGTCAAGCCGCTCCAGAATTTTCTTAAGCCGGTTAAGCTTTGCGGATGCTTTTTCATCCTGGTGACCAAACGGCGACTGTAAGGTTTGTAAAAATTCAGCGGTGAATTTTGTTTGTTCGATCAGCCGGATGCTGTCTTCCAGCACTTCCAGTTCATCTGCCATTTTGGATACCTGCTGGTGAAGCGGGGTTACTTTTTTACTGAGATAAAGGGCAAACAACGCCGATAACAGCAGGAAATAATTCCGCAGGTGATCGTCCACCACACCGGCAATGTTTAAAACCACCACGGTGATAATAAGGGCCGGCAGCAGGAACCTCAGCCATAGCCATATTTTATTATTGATGAACCGGTCTCCTTCCCTGAACCATTCCAGCAACCGGGTTTGTGTGGCAGTTTGTATCTTTTTTGCTGCGCCGAGGGCCTGTAATTTTTGTCTCCATGCTGTATGTGCAGCCAGTTCTTTCACAGCAGCCTGTCTTTGCAATATGGTTTGCTCATCCGATGGTTGTAAAAGCCAGTTTGCCAGTGTGCTGCTGCCCATATCAGAAGAGGTCCGGTTCAGGTATTGATAAAGCGACGCATGGCCAAGAATATCCAGGTCGTTGGCATATGCATGTTCTTTGGGTATGAATTCATGGCCGTCTCCAAACCGGTAGTAATCGTGATCAAGTGCTTTTAATTCTTTCTCATTGATGGCGACCAGGAACCTGGTATGCTCAATGGCCGATCTGTTTTCCAGGTCTGCAAAGACCAGCCGGGTAAAAAGCGTGAGTAAAAGCAGGGCGGCAACTGCCACATAGGGCCACCCGGAGGGGACCAGGAAATAAACGGAAAAGGCCAGAGCAATGATCGTTGCAAAACGAAGCCAGGCAAATAACGATCTTTTATTGAGCAATGTGTTCAGATCTGTTCTCAGCTTTTCGGTCTGTTGTATATAAAAGGTTTCCGGCTGCATTTTTATGATTTGTTAAATGAAGGTATTACAAATTGGTTTCACGCTGCGATCAACGGTCTTCGGGATTCTTTTCGTAATTTTGTATTGTTTGGTAATTCCCGGGGCTGACCTCCCGATAGCTATCGGGATTGACAGCATAGTTCTTTTTATCCCGATGAATACCGGGATTACATATGATCGGAAATGCTGAAATTCCTGCCAGGTTGATAACCTTGTATGAAAAAAAGATAAGTTGATTAAACTATATATCCGGGGCTGACCGGTTTTGACAGCATAGTTCTTTTGTAAGTGTAAGCATGTAGTGCGTTGCGTAATTAGCACTTTAATATGAATACGAAAACTTTAAATGGCAATACTTCGTATGCCATGGCTGCTTAATCGATAGATTAACATCCATATGGGCCGCCGAACAGGTCAGTTCTGTTACCATGTTCCGCCGCCGACTCAAAAACAAAACGGAATGCTGCAGTGGAATGATGTGACTATTGCTTAAGACCATTCATCTAAGGACAGGGTTGGTTGGTTAGGTTCCTGCTTTGTCCCGACAATCAATAACTAAATAAACATGTAGAAAGCTTACGGCGGATATGTTTGGACCAGGGTTCGATTCCTGCAGCTCCACCTGGCGGGACAACTCTGTATTTTTGAAGAGTTGTCCCTTTTTATTTACTCCGGATCATGCGTTATTCATACGCTCATTATGTCAAAGATCATTACCATAACGTTCAGTCCCTGTATTGATAAAAGCACGACCGTGCCGGCTTTGATCCCTGAAAAAAAATTAAAATGCACTGCCCCTAAACTGGAGCCGGGAGGCGGGGGGATCAATGTGGCAAGGGCTATTAAAAAACTGGGGGGAGAAGCCATTGCCATATTTCCTTCGGGTGGCTATACCGGGAAATTCTTTAACCACCTGCTGGAAAAGGAAAAAGTACCATCGGTGATCATTGAATCGGCCAATGAAACCAGGGAGAATATCATTGTGCTGGATGACTCCACCAATGACCAGTATCGTTTTGGCATGCCGGGTACTGAATTAACCGGACAGGAATGTAAAAAATGCCTGCAGGCCGTGGAAGAAATGAGTGATGTTGAATTTATCATTGCAAGCGGTAGCTTACCACCGGGAGTTCCGTTAAATATCTATGCTCAGTTGGCAAGGATCGCCAAAAGCAGGAAGGCAAAATTCATAGTGGATACTTCCGGTGAGCCATTGAAATATGCAGCGGATGAAGGGGTTTACCTGCTCAAACCAAATCTCGGGGAATTGAGTTCCCTGGTGGGTAAAAACGAATTGAAGCCTGGTGAGATCCGGGATATTGCCCGGGAGATCATTGCCAAAGGGAATTGCACGGTGATGGTGATCTCCATGGGGGCAGCAGGTGCGATGCTTGTTACCCATGAACAGGCAGAGGTATTCACACCTCCGCCGGTGATGAGGAAAAGCACCGTGGGAGCAGGGGACAGCATGGTGGCCGGGATCGTTCATTACCTGTCGCAGGGGAAAACGCTCAGCGAAGCCGTGCAATATGGTGTTGCCTGCGGTACCGCGGCCACACTGAATCCCGGAACGGAACTGTGCAAAAAAGAAGATGCAGACCGTTTATATGACCAGGTGAAAAAAGTTTTATGACCCAGGCTGGTATCGGAAAACTGTTATCATATCTCCTTATGAATCTGCCAGAAGGTTAATGGGCAGCAGGGCCGGTTTCCCGCCTGCCTAAAATATTTTCCAGGTCTTCCTTAAAGATCACTTCATTTTCCAGGAGTAATTCAGCAACCCGGTTCAAGGATGTTTTATTCTCCTGCAGCAACGCGGTCGTTTGTGCATAGGCATCACTGACCAGTTTGCGAACCTCCTCATCAATGAGTTTGCCGGTTTCTTCGCTGTACGGTTTTTGAATACTCATATCCCGCTGGCCCGTGGAATCGTAAAAGCTGATATTTCCGATGGTCTTATTGAACCCGTAATAAACCACCATCATATAGGCTTCTTTTGTGACTTTTTCCAGGTCATCCAGTGCACCGGTGGAAATATCGCCAAATGTGATCTCTTCGGCTGCCCGTCCGCCTAAAGTGGCACAAAGATGTTCCATAAAAGCGGTCCTGCTCCTTAACTGTTTCTCTTCCGGTAGATACCAGGCGGCCCCCAGTGATTTGCCCCGGGGAATGATGGACACTTTTATCAATGGGTCAACGTGTTTCAGCAGCCAGCTTACCACTGCATGTCCTGCTTCGTGGTAGGCAATGATCTTCTTCTCTTCCGGTGATATGATCTTGCTTCTCTTTTCCAACCCGGCTACGATCCGGTCAATGGCATCGAGGAAATCCTGCCGGTCTATGAATTGCTTTTTCTTCCGGGCAGCGATCAGGGCAGCTTCATTACAGATATTGGCAATGTCGGCACCGGAGAACCCCGGGGTTTGTGCAGCCAGGAAAGCGGTATCGATCCCGCTGTCAACGATCAGGGGGCGGAGATGCACCTTGAATATCTCTTCCCGTTCTTTCAGGTTAGGCAATTCCAGGTATATGTGCCTGTCAAACCTGCCGGGCCGCAGCAAGGCAGGGTCAAGCATATCCGCCCGGTTGGTGGCGGCCAGCACGATCACGCCATTGTTGGTGCCAAAACCATCCATCTCTGTTAACAGCTGGTTGAGGGTACTTTCCCTTTCATCATTGGCTCCGCCCAGGAATGCACCTTTCCCCCGTGATCTCCCGATTGCATCGATCTCATCGATGAATATGATGCAGGGCGCTTTTTCCTTGGCTCTTTTGAACAGGTCCCGGACCCTCGAAGCACCCACGCCCACAAACATCTCTACAAACTCGGAGCCTGAAATGGAAAAGAACGGGACCTGGGCTTCCCCGGCCACCGCTTTTGCAAGCAGGGTTTTTCCGGTGCCGGGCGGACCGACCAATATGACGCCTTTGGGGATCTTTGCGCCCAGTTTGGTGAATGATTCCGGGGTCTTTAAAAAATCAACGATCTCCTTTACTTCCATTTCCGCTTCTTCCAGCCCGGCCACATCCGCAAAAGTTATATTGCTTTTTTGCTTTTCAACCAGGGTCGCTGTTGATTTACCAAAATTGAAAATAGATGAACCACCTGTTCCCATTCCACCGGACCTTCTGAGGAGAAAATTCCCACATCAGCAAAGAAAAACGAACGGCAATAACCATCCGGCGATATTCCAGAACCAGTTTGTTCTCCTGGTGTAACGTACATTGATATCATCGCCGGTAGAATATTTTTTTTCTGCTTCATCCAGTTTCCGTTCAAAGGATTCCACCGAGCCGATGCGGAGGGTATAGTGGGGCCCCGGGTTTAAGGATCGTCCGATGAATGGCTTAAAGACATCCCTGAACATGCTGTCATTCGACCTTTCTTTCTTTATGTACACTTCCGCTTTTTCATTATTTATGATCACGATCTCTTCAACCGCGTTGCGGCCAGGATATCTTTTTCAAACTGCTGCCAGCTGATCTCCTGCGTACCCGTGAAATTATTCAGCAGGGAAGGCAGCAGAACCAACGCCAATAACCCCAGGTATACCCAGTACCGCTTGAAACGGTTACCCGGCGGATCTGAACGGCGGGGGCCTTTGTTCCTGGTGTTATTCATGCAGTAAAGTTTAACATCCTTTGCTGTTCTGTAAATGATAAAGATCAATCCGGTCAATGATTTGATTCATGGAATGGCCTGTACAGATCAGCAATGAAATTTATTGACCACTGTCATATTACCGGGTATCTGCGATCATCCATACGACAGCATCCTGTTGTTAGCTTTGAATTGGCCGGATCGGTTTGATCAGCCTCCATCAGTTATGAAAGATACATTGGATGCCATACGCGAAAGGAAGAGTGTCCGGAGTTATACCGGTGAACCGGTAAGCAGGGAATTCATTGATAAACTGCTTCATGCGGCCATGGCTGCACCTGCTGCCATTCATATGCTCCCGTGGAAATTCATTGTGGTCACCGATAAGGAAAGACTAAAGGCTTTGGCCGGCGGTCTGCCGTTTGCTCAAATGGTAAACCGGGCAGGAACCGGCATTGTGGTTTGTGCAGTGCCGGAGGAAGCTGCCATGAACAGCGAAGCATACGCGGTGCTGGATTGTGCCTGCGCCAGTGAGAACATATTATTGGCAGCGGAGGCGCTCGGTTTGGGGGCAGTGTGGACAGCTATATATCCCAACCAGGAGCTGATGGATTTTGTAAGGGAGGAATTGGGGATCCCCAAAAATGTAATTCCGCTCAACCTGATCCCGGTCGGCTATCCAACCGGGGAGGAGAAAGCAACAGATAAATATGATCCCAGGAATGTCCATTGGGAAAAATGGTAAATAAATATATTCGGATAATACTAAAATGAAGAACCATGTATATCGAAATAAATGATAACACCGTGATCCGGGATATCCAGCAGAAAATTGCCGATTATTATCCGTACCTGCAGGTAAAATTTTACAGTAAACCGCATAAAAAATATGAAGCATCCGATCCGGGGGACCAGGTCTCTCCGGCTAAAAAGATCAGTGAGGTCAGGCAAACACATGTATCGGCCCTGCTGGAAATAACACCGGTATCACGGATCCGGGATATTGAAAGTGAATTCCAGCAACGGTTCGGACTTTCCGTACAGATCCTGCGGAAAGAAAAGGGGATATGGGTCCAGACAACCGGAATGGATGATTTTACGCTGAAGGAACTGAATGTGCTGAGCAGGAATTCTTCTGATGAATATATTCTTTCTGAACCCGATTCGGAATACCCGGAACAATAAAGGTTATTACTAATGGATCAATTTCAAAAAAAGCAGCCATATGCCCAATACGATCGCAGTATATTATACAGATGAACTTTCGGAATGGAAAGATTCGGTAACGCACTGTTACCATGAGATAGATGAACTGACCCGAAAACTGGCAGATGTGATCCGCCGGAATTCCATTACCGGTATTGCGGAAAAGGTGGAGGTCCACCAGGATATGCTGAACCAGGCAGCCGATAATTTTTACCGGCTGGAAACGGGTATACAGCAGCAGGAAGAAGCACTGAAAATGGACAGTACCCTGCTTGACAATGAACATATTAACCATGAAACAGCGAACAGGCAAAATGAATTACGCCAGCGGATGCAGGCAGCAGAAAAGCAATTTATTGATGTGAAGTTTGATTGCTATGGATTCCTGGCAGGCACTTTGCAGAAAAAATGAACGGCAGCGGGTTCTGCGATCTGAATATCCCCGACGGGGGTTCTGGTTCCTGTATCATTCGTTTAGCTGATGGATATCATGGTTAATGGCTCCCGGTCCGTTTACTTTTAATGCAGGATTTTTTTTCAGACCATATAAAAAATATTTTATGACCATCGAATTTCACACACCGCATGGAAAAGTACCTGAAAAACTGGTAAGTACCATCCGCAACGAAGTGCTCGAACTTCTGCATATCAATAAAAAGATATCCCGGGCAGAAGTGATGATGAGGGAGGAAATGAACAACCTGCAGGGAGAGAATGATGTCTGCGAGATCCGGCTCAGTATCTACGGCGATAATCTGTTTGTACATGGCCAGGCTGTTAGCTTTGAGAAAGCAGCAAGGATCGCTTTGAAAGAACTGAAACGACTGGTACGCCAGCAGGTAAAGAAGCAAAAGGAAGTTCCTGATCAAAAACTCAGTACGGTAAAGGTTTGATGAGAGCGGATAAACGGGAATAGAAATTGTGCAGGGATCATTCCGGCGAGGATGATCTCAGCCTGTTTTTTTCAGTTCTTTCAGTTTATCCAGGTAATGCATCACTTCTTCATCACTTACCTGTTCAAAGTCTTCATAAAAAGCACCTACCCCGTAAAAATCTTCGGGTATTAAAACGGCCACCACTTCATCCACTTCTTTTTCCAGTTTTTGAACCGCAGTTTCCGAGGCCACCGGGACACCGATCACGATCTTAGCCGGATTACTTTTTCGCAACACATTCACCGTACCCAGCAGTGTATTGCCGGTGGCAATGCCGTCGTCGATCACAATGACCGTCTTCCCTTCGAGTTTTTCCGGTTCTTTATCACCCATGAAACGGGCATGCATCTCCTTCAGCCTGCTGCGGATGCGTTGTAATTCCTGTTCGATATATTCTTCGGTAACACCCTCATGCGGCACTACAAAATGATCGGTAAGGCTTGCTGCGCCAATTGCATATTCTTTATTCATCGGGTGGCCGATCTTTTTGGTCAGTATTACTTCTACCGGCAAGCCCAGTTCCCGGGCAACGGCATAAGCAACCGGCATACCTCCCCTGGGAACTGCCAATACAATTCCGGGATCGTTCTTATACTTTTTCAGTTTGGCTGCCAGTAATAAACCTGCTTCCAGTCTGTCGTGAAACATAAAATTTACTTTTTCTCATTCTTACCCGGCCAGGTGTTTTTCAAACCAGTTGCCAGCGAGTTCAGAAACAATTTCCATTTTCCCGGGTTCCTCAAACAAATGTGTTGCTCCTTCTACCAACTCCAGTTTTTTTTCACATTGCAGTTTTGCATACGCTTTCTTATTCATTTCCACTACTTCGTGATCCAGGCTGCCCACGATCAACAGGGTAGGAGCCTGTACACTGGGTAAAACATCTATTGCCAGGTCAGGCCTGCCTCCCCTGGAAACCACGGCAGCTATCTGCGGCAGGTATGCAGCAGCCCTCAGGGCAGAGGCAGCGCCCGTGCTGGCGCCAAAATAGCCGATGCGGCATTCTTTTACAGCAGGAAGTCCTTCCAGCCATTCAGTCGCACCGGCCAGTCTTTTGGAAAGTAAATTGATATCAAACCGGTTGGAATAATCTTCGTCTTCTTCCTCTGTCAGCAGGTCAAACAATAATGTTCCGATATTTTTCCCTTGCAGGTAACTTGCCACCTGCCGGTTGCGGCTGCTGAACCGGCTGCTGCCGCTTCCGTGTGAAAAAATAACAATGGCATTTGCCTTCAGCGGGATGATCAATTCCCCCTGTACCGTTACATTGCCAAGCGGAATGTCTGTTTCCCTGTTAAGACGAAAATCCATTTTTAATTTTTTATCCGGGTATTACGATGGGCGCCCGGGCATTGATGTTTATCTCGTGTTCGGCCAGTTGAGTCAGCCGGTCGTCGATCTGTTTTTCATTCACTTCCGCTTCATGAAATACGGCTGCCTGTTGTTCGGTACCTACTACTTTGGCAAATGCAGCTGCCGTGCCATAGGTACTTATTTTAAAATGGTTAATGGCCTGTATGCTCGCCAGCAGGCAGGCATCTTTTATTTCAACGTCTGAGCAACCGGAAAGTTTTTCTTCCGTGTCTTCAATAAAGGCTCTCATTACCCGGTTTGTAACGCTGAGCGAAGTGATATGCTCTTCATCAAGAAAGACCTCCAGTTTTTGTATATGCTCTTCTACGTACAAAAGATACCGCTGCAGCACCGTTTTAAGTTTTAGCGAGCCCGCTTTATTTATCCATTCCGGTAATTTGTTCTTTAACTGCACTTCTGCACTGGTGAACTTACGGGCATCATCATCCAGCAGGTTGCGCAGTGTGGCGATGGGTTGATAGTTTGCTTCCATGATATTCAGTTTTATTGCTACGAATCTACGTTTCCTGCTGCCCGGAATGAATGATATTGGTCACCAAAAATTTTGATTGACCTCATAATGCTGCCCTGGATGGCGTTAACTGATAATAATCATTAAATGCATTGATGGGCGGCATTTTAAACAGGGGCCCGATTCCGTTGCTTTGGGAAAGGAACCCGTCCGGGATACCGGGCATAACCGTTAAAACCAAACATCATGCGACGCTACTTCACCAGGGATGTTTTATTGGACGAACGGGAAACAATAAACTCCATCAAACAATGGTCATATCCATTACAAAATAAATCCGACCTGCAGCCGCTGCTCGACCGGGTAGGCGATGCCAGGATCGTAATGCTTGGGGAGGCAAGCCACGGTACACATGAGTATTACACCTGGCGGACACATATTTCAAAGCGATTGATCGAGGAAAAGGGTTTTCAGTTCATTGCCGTGGAGGGTGACTGGCCGGATTGTTACCGCCTCAACCGTTTTATAAAAGGCTATGACGGGGAGAGCAGGAATGCATTTCACGTATTGCATTCATTTAACCGCTGGCCTACCTGGATGTGGGCAAACTGGGAAGTAATGGCGCTGGCGGGCTGGATGCACCGGCACAACAAAGGATTGTCCGTAAATAAAAGGGCCGGCTTTTATGGCCTGGATGTTTACAGTCTCTGGGAAAGCATGCAAAGCATCATGCAGTACCTGAAAAAAACGGATCCCGCAGCATTGGAAATGGCAGAGGCTGCGTTCCGGTGTTTTGAACCTTACCAGGATGATGAAGGGCGCTCGTATGCAAGGGCATCGCAGTTTGTTCCGGAATTATGCGAAAATGAAGTGCTGCATTTGCTGAAAGAGATACAGCAAAAAATGCCCACCTACAATACGGATCATGAAAATGTTTTCAGTGCAGAACAGAATGCATTGATCGCCGTGCATGCTGAGAAATATTACCGGGCTATGATCAAGGGAGGTCCGCACAGCTGGAATGTACGGGACAGGCATATGGCCGATACCCTGGAACGCTTACTGGATTTTCACGGGGAAGGATCCAAAGTGATCGTGTGGGCTCATAATACCCATGTAGGTGATGCAAGGGCAACGGATATGGTGGATGAAGGCATGTTCAACATTGGTGAACTGGCCAGGATGCAGCATCACGATAAAGGAGTGGTATTGGTGGGCTTTGGTTCTTACAAAGGAACGGTAACGGCGGGCAGAAGCTGGGGTGCCAAAATGAAAACGGTGGAAGTGCCGGAGGCCAGGAAGGGAAGCTGGGAATATTTACTGCACCGGGCCGGAACGGAAAATAAGTTATTGCTGATGGATGACCTTACCGGCAGTGATATGCTGATGGAACATCACATCGGCCATCGGGCGATTGGCGTGGTATATAACCCCGAATATGAGCAGTACGGGAATTATGTGCCTACTATCCTGCCTTTGCGGTATGATGCTTTTATTTACGTAGATGAAACCAGGGCATTGCACCCGCTGCATATAGAACCCGACGGCCAGCAGATGCCTGAGACGTATCCATTTGCTGTATAACCATTACCTTAAACTAAAATACCATGAACAATCCATTGGAACATACCGGGGCAACAAGGGCCGTTGATTATATACAGTTAAAGGTCAGCAGTACGGCCTTCGGCGACGGGGAAATGATCCCCTCCAGATATACCTGTGATGGGAGTAACATCAATCCCCCGCTGGATATTGAACATATTCCGGAAGAAGCCAGCTGCCTGGTATTGATCGTTGATGATCCCGATGCCCCGGGGGGTACCTGGGTGCACTGGATCGTTTGGAATATCCCACTGACCCATCACATGAAAGAGAATAATGTACATGGTATGGAAGGCCTTAATGACTTTGGGCAGCATCATTATGGCGGGCCTTGCCCTCCATCCGGCACTCACAGGTACTTCTTTAAAGTATATGCCCTCGATTCATTACTTGAGCTGCCTGCCGATACGGATAAACTGCAATTGGAAAAAGCAATGAGCGAACATATCCTGGCTTTCGGTGAACTGACCGGCTTGTATAAAAGAATAAGATAAAGACGGGTATATTTGTACGGATTAGTTGTTATCATTACCAACAGGGTTCCGGATGTTTTCGGTGGTATTGAATTCACCGGTTGGCTATCTTTCTTTTATTTCACCCAATGATGAGCACATCCATTGAATATTTTGTTCAGAAGGACTCCATTGTGAGAACGATATGGGGGAAATCCGATACCATCCTTTTTATCTTCGCCGGCTCTGCGGCAGAGTTCGCTCTGAACAAGGCCGTTGATTGGTTGTACTTCACCGGTAAACTTCCGGCTGATCCGCTGGGCAGGTTATTTTCCACCGTTTCGTATGCAAGACAGATCGTTTTTTCAGAACTGGGTAAGGCGCATGCAGCGATTGATAGAATTAATGCCATTCATGACGGGGTGGAAAAAAGCCGTAATGCAAAAATACCAGACTGGGCTTACCGGGATGTTTTGTTCATGCTCATTCATTATTCCATCGCTTCTTTTGAACTGCTGGAAAGAAAATTGAGTGATGCTGAGAAAGAGGAACTGTATGATGTGTTCTTCCGGCTTGGCTCCCGGATGAACTTAAAAGAACTCCCGGAAAATTATACCGCCTGGCTCAGCAGCCGGCAGAAGCACCTGGAGACTGACCTGGTAAAAAGTGATTACACGGTTGACCTGTACAAGCAGTACAAAAAACACCTGGGGAGGTCAAGGTATAAATTGCTGCTGGAATCGCAAAAACTTGTTGTGCCTGCAGCGGCAAAGAAAATGCTGGGCCTTAATGAACATTACTGGCTTAAATCCATTCTGCCATTTTATAAATTCAGCAGGAAAATAAAACTGGATGGTTTAATAAAGTCTGTCATACTGCCTTCCGCATACAGGGAACAGATAAATGCACTTGACAATAATTGATGCCGTCAGCTTTTTTTATTCCGGATGAAGATCACTCCGTCCTGTATCTCATCAGCAAGTTGCTGGATTGTCTTTGCGGTGAACAGATTTATCAATTGCGTTTTTATCACTTTGTATTGTGCATGCATGGGACATGGCCGGGTTTCGGAACATAACTTTAAACCCATCACGCATTTTTCCAGTATCTCCTCTTCGCCCATCGCTTCCAAAACCACACGAACAGGTAATTGTTTTGCCTTTTCCGGAATAAAAAAACCGCCCTGCGGGCCCCGGGCAGAACTGACCACCTTATTTCCCCGGGTCAGTTGCTGTAATATTTTTGCCGTAAAAGAGCGGGGAGAATCGATCGCCCGGGCAATTTCTTCAATACCCATCTTATTCTCTTCCGAACTTTTTTGGGCTAAAAAAAGGGTGGCCCTCAGTGCATATTCCGTTGCTTTTGAAAACATAGCTTTTATTAAACCGGGAAACTACAATATTTTTTAATGAGCCGGTCATTGATCCGCCAGCGGGTAGTGTTCTATTTTGAATGATTGTCATCCTGAGCCTGCCTGCCGGTAGGCAGGGTACGAAGGATCTCCTGATCAGGATCGTTTACTTAACCTGAGATGCTTCGTTCCTCAGCATGACAGGTCACAAAATATTCAAAACAGGACACTACCTGCCGGCGGGTTCAGCGCCCATTCCGCATACGAATCCTTTGTTTCATAGATCTTCAGGTATTCTAAGCGGGTATTCCCGGGTAGTTTTGTGCTTAATTCATCCTTTATAAAGACCAGCATATTTTCTGCGGTAGGTTCAGCCGCAAACACAACCAGGTTTTCCATGGATGCAAAGCCGGGATTGGCAGCTACAAAGCCGGCAGACAACAATAGCTTGTGATCGAATTTTTCCAGAACCGTATTGCTTACGATCTTTTTGATCTCTTTGAAGTCCATCACAAAGCCGGGTGCAGGTATATAAGCATCCCGGTTTGTAACAGAGGAAACCGTTACGTGCAACTCATACGAATGGCCATGGATATTTTTACAGGAGCCCTGGTATCCGTGTATGGCATGTGCCATTTCAAAGTGAAATATTTTTGTAAGCTTCAGCATCTATGTTTTTATTTGGGTTGACCAGTTTAATGAGTTGGTTTGTTCCCCGGCGCTTTCCTTCCTTTTCCGGATGGCTGTTTTGAAGAAACATACGAGCTGGTTCCTCAGCAGGGGAAAGATCAGCAGGTAGAAGCCTGCCGTCATCACTGTTCCGGCTATGAAGAAAAGGATGAAGTAAGGCCGCAGTTGCAGCATCATCGTGCTGAAAGGGACCCTGGCCGAACTCATCTGCCATTTGGCTTTTACTATGCCTGCAGTAATGAGGCTGATCCAGAAAATAAGCAGGGAGAGATTTGCAATGAGGTAACCACGGTTGAACCAGTTCCTCCGCTGCTTAACCGGCATGCATGTATCCTGCAGGATATCCGATGCCATGGCCAGCAAAAGGAAACTGTTGATGCCGATCGTTGCTCCCATGGTATGGGCCACCGTGATATGTGTGCCATGTGTATACACATTTATGGCGGGTACCGACATGGCGATCGCCAAAGCCAGCGTCAGGAATATCCAGATATCTGCCGCCACGATGAACCGGTAGGCCGTGTTGTGATAATGCTTTCTTGCAGCAGTTAACGTGGACCTCCATTGCCATATGATCCTTCCTAAAATAAAAAGTTCGGTCATACTTACGGCATAACTGATGTGTTTCACCCATGGATAGGTTGGCAGGGTATAAATATGATGTCCCCAGTTGAACATCAGGTTGAACAGGCCCGTGAAATAGAGCAGGAAGGCAATGGGGGCCCGGCTGTAGTTTTTTTCACCGCTGATCTTTTCCATCAGGAATATGCTGCAGCCATAGATGAGCATGTTCCATGCGCCAACCATGGAACCATAGGATTTCCATTGTACGGTCATATCATTTACTACGTTGTTCCGGAAGTAAGGGAATAACCATAAATAGGATTCAATAAAAGTGAACAGGAAAAAGACCAGGCCGGTGAGCCACATCCATACGTAGACCGGTTGTTTTTTAAAGCCGTCAATTGATCCCAGGAAGTTAATGATGAAGAGTACCCAGCCGGTTGCAATGGGCATGGCCAGGGCCGGGTGAAATTCCCAGTATTCCCGGCCGCCGAACACACCGGCACAATACGATATCAAAATAGCAAGAACGGAGATCACAAAAATGAACAATTGGATCCTGGCGAGAAGGGGTGAATAAAGTTCCCTGCCCGTATATTCCCGTAAATAGGTGAGCACGGCTCCCATAGCACCCAGTATGATCCAGAAGACCATGGAAGATACATGCAGGGGCCTGGTCATTTCAAAAGAGAGATGTGATTTTAAGAACCCCGGTACCAGGTATTGTAAAGCACCAGTGAGCCCGAATAACATACCGGCTGCAAGTAATAGCATACCGGCTACCAGGAAAAATTTTGTGACACCGGGTTTATTTCTGTTCAATGGTTCCATCATAACTGAGCGTAAAGGTTTTTGGGTCCGACCTGCCGGAGGCATCCAGTTGCCTGAAAAATCCCAGCAGGTTTTTTATCTCCGACTGGTCCAAATGAAAATCGGGCATGATGCTGGTCCCGTTCTTGAGGAATGCTTCAATATATGCCGGCCCTCTTACCGAGTAAACATTCGTGAGGTCCGGGCCCAGGTATCCGCCCAGGCCATATACCTGGTGGCATGCATTGCAATTATATTTTTGCCATGACAGTTTCCCGGCAGCGGCTTCCAGGTCCTGTTTGATCCTTTTTACCGGCAGGTTGGAATACAGGTAAACGGAATAACACAGGAAGGATGACAGTAAAAGAATCAGTACTGAGATCCGCTGCCGGTCGCTGGATAAATGATAACGCATAAATAATTAAGGACAAATTTATCCTTAATTGGTATATTTGCCAAAATTTCCCTTTCATGGCAAAGTATAACATTATCAACTACCTGCTTAATCCAAGAAATTGGTGGCTGCCGCTACTGGTTATTTTTGTGATCAGCATTACAGGGGTAACGATGATCGGGATTCATACATATACAGAAGCCCCGCCCATTCCATCTTATACTTCATCAAAAAATAAAGTCATCTTTTCTGACGAAGAAGTGCTGAAAGGACAAGCCGTATTTCAGCAATACGCACTTATGGAATACGGGAGTATGTTTGGGGATGGTGCCAACCGTGGGCCCGACTATACAGCGGAAGCCTTGCACTATGTTTCCCATTACATGAATGAATATTACCAATCCCTGGTGAAAGCCGATTCTTCAGGCGATCTGATGAGAAAAGGGGTGATGGAACAGGTGAAAGCAGAGATCAAATCGAACCAATATGACAAGGCTGTTAACAAGGTTGTACTTACCGATGCCCAGGTCTATGCAGCCTCTGAACTGGTTGGGTTGTATCATCAGAAATTTACCAACCCTTCCTTCCCGGGAGCTTTTAAACCATCCGGGTATATCAGGGATACAGTTGAGATCAGGTCCCTGACGGCCTTTTTCTTCTGGGGCGCCTGGGTATGTGGTGTGAAAAGACCTGGGCAACAGTATAGCTATACGCATAACTGGCCTTATGATCCCGCGGCCGGAAATACTCCCAGTTCGGCCATCATACTATGGAGTATCATAGGTTCGCTGGGGCTGATATTCGGATTGGGTATTGTATTGTATTACCATGGAAAATTGGAAAAACTCGATGATGAGGCTTTTACAAACAAAGCCCAGCCATTTATGTCAAGGGGCGATGTAAATGAGTTTCAACCCGATGCTGTTCAAAAGGCTACCTACAAATTCTTTTATGTGGCGGTTTTGTTATTCGCTGTCCAGGTTCTGTCAGGTATTTTAACGGTTCATGATTTTGTTGGATTGGTAAACTTCTTTGGATTCAATATTTCCGAATCTCTTCCTGTTACCGTAACCAGGAGCTGGCATGTGCAATTATCTATTTTATGGATATCTGCCTGCTGGATAGGCGCTTCGTTTTTTATGATGTCATTGGTTTCGCCACAACAACCCAAAAAACAGGTTACGCTTATCAATACCGTTTTCTGGCTTACTTTTTTACTGTTGGCCGGGTCCTTTGCGGGCATATTCCTGGGCCCAATGGGAATCATCGGAAAGTACTGGTACTGGCTGGGTCACCAGGGATGGGAGTATATGGAACCTGGAAAACTATGGCAGGTAATACTTGCGGTTATATTTATCATATGGGCATTAACACTATACCGGGGTATCAAACCGGTAATGAAACTGAAACAGCCATGGGCTTTGCCGAACTGGCTTGTGTATGCAACGTTCAGTATTATCCTGTTATTGATATCCGGTTTCATTGCAACTCCCAAGACGAATTTTGTGATCGCTGATTTCTGGCGATGGATGGTGGTGCATATGTGGGCTGAAGCTTTTTTCGAAGTATTCACTACGGTACTGATCGGTTACTTTATGGTGGTAATGGGCCTGGTAAGCAGGCAGGCAGTGATTCGGGTTATTTACCTGGCTACGTTATTATTCCTGGGTTCGGGCCTGCTGGGCATCTCGCATAATTTTTACTGGAATGCAAAACCTGTTGGTACCATGGCTTTGGGAGCTGTGTTCTCCACGCTTCAGGTTATCCCATTGGTATTGCTGACATTGGAAGCGTGGCGATTCAGTAAATTCCCCAACGTGCTGGAAAATAATAACAAAGTAAACGGTGGCCAGCAAAAGCAGTTTGGTTTTTCAGGGGTATTCCTTTTTTTGGTGGCTGTTAATTTCTGGAATTTTTTCGGAGCCGGGGTGTTGGGTTTTATTATCAATCTTCCCATTGCTAATTATTATGAGCTTGAAACCTATTTACCAGACAAGCATGGTCATGCAGCACTGATGGGGGTGTACGGAAACCTTGCATTGACCACTATTTTATTTTGCTGCCAGTTATTATTTAAAGCAGACTGGTGGAAACCCGGCGTTATTAAAACTGTTTTCTGGTCGATCAACATAGGCCTGTTGCTGATGGTTTTCCTTGATCTGTTTCCTGCAGGAATTTACCAGTTTAAAACAGTAACGGAGCAGGGCCTATGGTATGCCCGTAGCAGTTCATTTATAGAAAGTAACGGATTTCAAACCCTGACCTGGCTACGTATTGCAGGTGGTTCGCTATTCACATTGGGAGGAGTGATACCCCTGGTTTGGTTTATCACCCGGGGAAGAAAAGGGTTGAAAATATAAACAGGGTCCGGTATATTGAAACAATCATCTGATGAAAAGAATACAGCGCCTCTGGCTGAATATTAAAATAAATATTATCTGGTGGCCAACACATTATTTCCTGATGGCTGGTGCAAAAAAAGCCAAAGGGGAATTGTCATTTAATAAAAAAAGCACCTGTGATAAACCATTGGTATATTCCTGTTCGGGGTGTTCAAGTGCTGCACAAATGGCCAATTACCTTGCTGTACGGCTTGACAGAAACGGATTGGCGGAAATGTCGTGCATAGTTGGTGTAGGAGGCAATGTAAAGAAACTGGTACATACTGCTTTATCCGGAAGGGGAATAATTACCATTGATGGTTGCCCATTGGCATGCTCTAAAGCATGCCTGGGTAATCATTTATTGCAACCTGCCATGCATTTTGAATTGACCAGTATGGGGGTTAAAAAAATACAACATGAAGATTTTGACCTGTTTCAGGCTGATGCGGTATTCAATGTGGTAAAGGCAAAAGTGGCCGCGTTTACAAAACAATATTAAAAACAGGATTAAATGAAGAAGCTGAAGAATAATAAAACGGCTGCAGAATCTAGTATCATTAAAACTGAAGTGGTTTGTCCCAATGATACAAACCCGATGGGCATGTTGAAAGGAGGCAGGTTGGTGGAATGGATGGATGTAACGGCAGCGGTATGTGCACAAACGCATGCTGGAAATATCTGTGTTACTGCATCCATCAATCATGTTGATTTCAACACTTCAGCAACGGTGGGTGACATCATCACAATCCATGCAAAGATCACCCGGGCATTTACCACTTCGATGGAGATCTTTGTACAGGCTTTTGCAAGGAAAGTGGCCAGCCTGAAAAATTCATTGATCAGTGAGGCTTATTTCACTTTCGTAGCTATTGATGAGAATGGCATAGCAACATCCGTTTTGAAATTAAAGCCCGTAGCTGCTTCTGAAAAAAGGCAATATGCAGCTGCACTTCACCGGAAGATGCGCAACAGGCTTATTCGTTCGGTCATGTAATCTGCATCCTGGTAAACCGGAAAATGCATGGACTATCTCATGTACATCATGGCATAATGTTGATTTATTGGAATTCCAGTGGAATAAAAAATTTCGGATGAATGACAGAAAAATTGAATTACTAGCCCCGGCAGGGTCATACGAAAGCCTGCAGGCAGCAATAGTCGCAGGCGCGGATTCCATTTATTTCGGGGTGGAGCAGCTAAATATGCGTGCACGTTCCTCCGGTTCATTCTCCGTTACTGATATAAAAACAATAAGCAATATTTGCAAAACGAGTGGTGTGAAGTCGTACATCACGCTTAATACGGTCATGTATGAGCATGATATGCAACTGCTGAAAGTCATATTGCGGCAAGTGAAGAAATACGGAATCAATGCTGTGATTGCATCGGATTTTTCTGTGATCGAATATTGCAAAAAGCTGGATATACCGTTGCATATTTCAACCCAGGCGAATGTCAGCAATGTTAAATCAGTACAGTTCTTTTCCGGTTTTTCAGATGCCATCGTAATGGCAAGGGAACTTACATTAAAACAGGTAAAGGATATTGCACGTGAAATACAACGGAAGAAAATAGTAGGACCTTCCGGTGATTTGATCCGGATTGAAATATTTGTGCATGGTGCTTTATGTATGGCCATTTCAGGAAAATGTTATTTAAGTCTGCACGTACAAAATGCTTCTGCAAATCGGGGGGCCTGTATGCAGAATTGCAGAAGGGCTTATCTGGTAAGGGATGCTGAGTCGGGAGACGAACTCAGCATCGACAATGAATACATCATGTCACCAAAAGATCTGTGTACGATTGAGATACTCGACCGGGTAATCGATAGCGGGGCAGGCATTTTAAAAATTGAAGGGAGAACCAAAGGGGCCGATTATGTCCGGGTGGTTACACAGTGTTATCGTGAAGCAATACAGGCAGTGAAGGAAGGAACATTTACAGCAGAAAAAGTGACAAGATGGAAAAATGAATTGCGAAAGGTTTATAACCGTGGCTTCTGGGAAGGTTATTATCTTGGAAGAAAGTTCGGTGAGTGGACACTTCATCCCGGTTCTGCGGCTACGGAAAAGAAAATCTATATCGGTAAAGGGGTGCGGTATTATCCAGAAATTCATATCGGGGAATTTATTCTTGAATCAGGCAATCTGAAAGCTGGAGATACAATGTTGCGAACAGGGCCGGAATGTGGAATGCTGAAAGATAGGATAAAGACATTCCGGGTAAATGGAATAGATGGTAATGAAGCGGTTAAGGGTGATAGAATTACTTTTCTGGTGGATTCAAAAGTCACCGTCAGTGACAAGCTTTATAAAATTATTGAAACAGTCAGCCATGCAGAAGATAGTTCAATACAGAAATAAGTGTATCGGTTGTGGTGTTTGTGCAGAACAACAACCGGAACTCTGGCGTATGTCAAGAAAAGACGGCAAAGCTATTTTATTAAGGGCGGTGAAGAAGAAGGAAATATTTGTATTGCCAATGAACAATTCAGCTCACCAAAAAACACTCGAAGTGATCCAGGTCTGCCCGGTAAAAAGTATAAAAATATCATGAACAAGACCATCATTCAATTTCTTTGTGAGCAAAATTGTGCAAGTATTTGCTGTATAGATGAAGAAGGCAGGCCTTACTGTTTTAGTTGTTTCTATGTATTCAACAGTAAACAGGCGCTGATCTACTTTAAGTCATCTGTAAACTCTCATCATGCCGGGTTTATGAAGAAGAACCCATTCATTGCCGGAACCGTTTTACCTGATAAACTGAATACGTTGGCAATTAAAGGAATACAGTTTGAAGGGATCGTTTTAGACACTGAACTCCCGGAGGTCAATAGGGGACTGAACGATTACTTTAAAAAATATCCCATGGCCCTGGCCATGCCTGGCCAGATCTGGGCTTTGCAAATTGACCGTATCAAAATGACCGACAATACATTGGGTTTCGGGAAAAAAATTATCTGGTACAGGAATGAGCTACCAAAACCTTTATTCATCGATAAATAAACAGGGGCAGGTCCGGGATCAGATTTGAACCAGGCCCGTTGCCGGTAATAGTAACCATTGCTGCCATTCAGCTTATGCCGGATCGCAGTGTAAAAAAAAACTTTCATGCTTTATCCAGGTCACCATAAATTCCATATCCCGGTAATGGGGTTGGCGTTTACCATCGACACCCCGGTGAAGATCGCCCGCTTCGGTATCTCTTCTGTTATTTCCATTGTGGAAAGCAGGTTGATCGAAATGATGCGAAAACATTACTATCCTTATATCAGCCGGGAATATTTCGCTATTTCGGCCAGGGAAAAGGATTTCCGGGCCCAACGGGTCACGGATTATCTCAACCTGGTAAATAAGATCGTAGAATCCCAGGTAGAAGAACTCAGAAGATCTGCGTTTGAAAAGGGATCAGAGATCGTCAGGTATTTTGAAATGCTGCCGGATGACAGTGCGGTCAAACAGTTGTATCATAAAATGACCAATACGGCGGGGTTGGCGGAAAAGAAAAAGCTTGAGGAACAATTGCGGGCTCAGATACGCCCGGGCAGCATTGATGTAAATATTATGACCAAGACCGACCGGAATAATTATGATGAAAAAGGAACATTGCTTGAAGACGGGTCGGATGCGGTAGCTGCCCTGCGGGGATATGAACGAAGCGAATTGAAAAACTCATCCGTGATATTCTCTGCAGGTACAAACCTCCGGTTATTCAATTACCTCGAAAACTGTACGTCATTTCATGTTAATGAAGACGGGGTGTTCACAAAAAAAGTGGTCATTAAAGTGAGTGATTACCGTTCGGCGCTGATCCAGGGTAAATACCTTGCTAAAAAAGGGATCTGGGTAAGTGAGTTCCGGATCGAATCGGGATTGAACTGCGGGGGTCATGCCTTTGCTACAGAAGGCTACCTGCTGGGGCCAATACTGGATGAGTTCATGAACAAAAGACAGGAACTGGTTGATACACTTTTTGATATTTATAACAGGGTCTTGTTTGAAAAGTACAAAAGAAAATTTGTTTATCCACCCAGGATAAGCTTTTCTGTCCAGGGTGGTATCGGTACGCATGCGGAGGATGACTTTTTGCGCCGGCATTATAAAATGGACAGCACAGGCTGGGGAACCCCATTCCTGCTGGTTCCGGAAGCCACAACCGTTGATGAAGAAACATTGGCCCTTTTGTGCAAAGCAAAAGAGGAGGATGTTCAGCTCAGTAAGAACTCCCCGTTCGGTGTCAGGTTCCATTACCTGAAAGGCACCAGTTCTGAAAAAGAAAAACAGGCAAGAATCTCAACCGGGAAACCCGGGAGTCCCTGTACCGAAAAACACCTGGCATTCAATACAGAATTTACGGAAGAGCCCATCTGTACTGCTTCCCGGAAATACCAGAAATTGAAGATCGCCCAGTTGCAATCACTTGGCTTACCCGGGCCGGTTTACCAAAAGCAGCTAACGGAAGTACTGGATAAGGAGTGCCTGTGTATTGGACTGAGTAATGCTGCTATGCTTAATTATTCCGGAACGATGATCAAAAAACTGAAGGCTGTTGCGGTATGTCCGGGCCCGAATATTGCAAATTTTTCCAAAACTGTTTCATTGCAAACCATGGTTGATCACATCTATGGGAGGGAAAATATCATTTCCAATCCTGAAAGGCCCCATATGTTCATTGCCGAATTAAACCTGTATGTCAAATACCTGAAAGAGCAACTGGAGGATCTGGTTTTTGAACAGAAGATACCCAGAATGATCAAGTATTATAGTTCGTTTTATCAAAATCTGCGGGACGGCATCAGGTACTATTTTAAACTTTCCTGTTTGGCTCATTCAGCAGGCGATCCGTTTAAGCAGGCACTGAAAAATGCCGGATCTGAACTGGATGCTTTGGGTTCTCAATATCCTTTTATAAGGCCGCAGTCTGAATAAAAAGCTGGCACTTCAATAATTGATCTGCCGGCTTTTACTTTCAATTTCATGTGGGTCCATCAGGGCAATTTTTCAAACCTTGCCTGGAAGAACCTCAGGTACTTCGGTTCGTATATCATTTTCATTCCGTTGATCCTGTTCCTGCGCTCATACACCCGGGCAGCCGATTCGGCGATCACATCCATGTGTGCCTGGGTATATACACGGCGGGGGATGGTGAAGCGTACCAGTTCCAGTTTCGGATAATAATTCTCGCCATTCGCTTTTCTTCCGGCAGAAACAATGCCCCGCTCCATGGTACGTACCCCGGAATCAAGGTAGATCTCTGCGGCCAGTGTCTGTGCCGGGAAATGATCCTGTTTGATGTGCGGCAGGAATTTTTTTGCATCCACAAAAATTCCGTGCCCCCCGATGGGTTTCACAATCGGGACATTGTATTCCGTCATTTTATTGCCGAGGTAGATGACCTGTCCAACCCTTGCCCGGATATGGGCATCACTCACACTTTCGCCAATGCCAATGGCCATCGCTTCCATATCCCTGCCGGCAAGGCCGCCATAGGTATGCAGCCCTTCATACACCACCACCATATTCCTTGCTTCTTCAAAAACATCCCAATCGTTCACGGCCAGGAAGCCACCGATATTCACCAGCGCATCTTTTTTAGCGCTCATGGTGGCCCCGTCGGTGTATGAGCAGATCTCCTTTACGATCTCTTTTATCGATCTCCTTTCATAGCCCTTTTCTTTTTGCTGAATGAAGTATGCATTCTCTGCCACCCTCGTCATGTCGTGAATGATGCGGATGCGGTGTTTTTTTGTGAATGCCCGCAGTTCTTTCAGGTTCTTCATGCTGATGGGTTGTCCGCCGGCCATATTCACACTGGTGGCAATGCTTATGTACGGGATCCGCTCAGCGCCGTATTTTTTAACAAGCCTTTCCAGTTTTTCCAGGTCAACGTTTCCCTTGAACGGGAATTCATTTTCCGGGTCGTGCGCTTCATCAATGATGATGTCTTCAAACTTTCCTCCGGCCAGTTCCTGGTGCAGGCGGGTGGTGGTGAAGTACATATTGCCGGGGATGATATCCCCTTTTTTGATGAGGATCTTCGACAGGATATTCTCAGCACCACGGCCCTGGTGGGTAGGCACAAGGTATTTATAACCATACGTGTCTTTTACCACTTTCTCCAGGTTATAAAAATTACGGCTTCCAGCATAGGCTTCATCACCCATCATCATGCCGGCCCATTGGCGGTCGCTCATGGCCGAAGTTCCGCTGTCGGTTAACAGGTCAATGTACACATCTTCCGATCTCAGCAGGAACGTATTGAACCCCGCTTCATGCAATGCTTTTTTACGCTGGCCTGCCGTTGTCATTTTCAGCAACTCCACCATTTTTATCTTGTAGGGCTCGGCCCAGCTTTTTCTTATATTCTTCATTTTTATTGATTTAATTAACGGGTTTTAGTTTTGCGGTGAAATGCCGGAGTGCCGGTGCTTCTTCAATGATCTGCAGGCCCTTTATCTCATTTCTGTTTTTGAATACTTCAATGATCACTTCGGCCACATAATCAATATGGCTTTGTGTGTACACCCTTCTTGGAATGGCCAGACGGACCAGTTCCATCGGTGCAGGGATTAATTCTTTGCCGGCATCATACCTGCCAAACATGAGGGAGCCTATTTCAACCGAGCGGATACCGCCTTCTGTATACAAAGCCCCGGCAAGTGCCTGCCCCGGGTATTGGTCAACAGGGATATGCGGAAGCATTTCCTTTGCATCAATGTAAACCGCATGCCCACCGGCCGGCTGCATCACCGGCACACCGGCAGCTACCAGTTTGTTGTTGAGGTATTCAATACTGCGGATGCGGTATTGCAGGTAGCTTTCATCCAGCACTTCTTCCAGGCCAATGGCAATGGCTTCCAGGTCCCTGCCTGCAAGGCCGCCGTATGTCGGGAATCCTTCGGTGATGACCAGGAGGTTCCGGCATTGCTGGGCAAGTTCTTTATCATGCATAGCCAGGAACCCGCCGATATTTGCAAACGCATCTTTTTTGGCGCTCATGGTACATCCTGCTGCATAGGAAAAAAGCTCATGCGCTATTTCTGCAACTGTTTTATCGGCATAACCCGGTTCACGCAGTTTGATGAAGTAGGCATTTTCAGCAAACCGGCAGGCATCAATGAAGAGGGGAATATTATTTGCTGCACAGATATCTTTTACTTCCTTGATGTTCTGCATGCTTACCGGTTGCCCGCCACCGGAGTTGTTGGTTACCGTAATGATGCAGAGCGGAATATTGGCAGCCCCTTTTTCCGCGATGATCTTTTCCAGGGCTTCTGTATCCATATTCCCTTTGAATGGTGCCGGTACCGAAGCATGTTTTCCGGCTTCGCACAACAGGTCAATTCCTTCGGCACCGGTGAATTCAATATTGGCACGGGTGGTGTCAAACAACGTATTGCTTACAAAATATTTTCCCTTACCGCCCAGGATGCTGAACAGGATCTTTTCTGCAGCCCTTCCCTGGTGCGTGGGGATCACCAGCGGCATGCCGGTTATATTTTTAATGGTCTTCTCAAAATGAAAAAAACTGGAACTGCCGGCATACGATTCGTCGCCCTGCATGATACCGGCCCATTGATTGCTGCTCATGGCGCTGGTCCCGCTGTCGGTAAGCAGGTCGATCAGTACATCACTGGCATGTATGTAAAAAAGATTGTAAAAAGCGTTTTCTAAAATGGCTTTTCTTTCTTCCTTGCTGTTGAAATAAATGGGTTCAACAGATTTTATCCGGAATGGTTCTATGATGGTTTTCATATAAAAGTTTAACGTTAAAAAAAATATACAGGCTGTTGCAGTAATGCGGGAGGGGAAGATCAAGACGGGCGGCTGATTATATTTTTCCAGATCTGCATGGGGCAAAGTTATATGCCGGGTCAACCCGGGGAAATGACTTTCGTCATGCAGCAGAAAAATAAAGATCAGTGATCTGTTAAAAAGATAACCAGTACCACCCGGGGGATATTCATAGAAAGATAATAAAGCGGGAATCTTTTATATTCACATCAGTTCAGCATGGTTTGCTGCGACAGCATTTTTTCTGCCAGGGGAAACAACAGGTTGTTTTCCAGGTGCACGTGCCGGTGCAGGTCTTCTTCAAACTCTTTTAATTCAGCAAGGCTTACTTTAAAGGTTGTACAGGCATCAGCGGGTGCCGTGTATCCATTGGTCAGCTCACGGATGCGGTACAGTAATTCCCCTGCATGATCATGCTCTGTTTCCATCACCTGGATAGGCCCGGCAATATAGCCTTCGGTAAAGTTCCGTTTCTGCTTTATGGAAGACACTGCTTCGATCTCTTTGATGCGGGGGAAAAGAATGACCTCCTCTTTGTGCAGGTGCATGGTCATTTCCTCCTGTATGCTCCGGAACAGGTAAAGCACTTCTGTCATATACGGAAAACGCTCACCGTGCTTCATGGCCACTTTCTCCAGGTGCGAAAGTATGGTTGGCATGGACTGTTTTACATAAAAATGGTGATGGATGAGTATATAACTGATCAGTTGTTCAGCGGTCATGGAACCAAAAGGCAGGATCTTTCCCTGTTCAGCCTTCATCCTGTTCTCCAGTTCTTCCGCGATGGCCTCCACCGGCAGGCCCTTTTCTGTACAGGCCTCTGCCAGTGTCCTTTTTCCTTTACAGCAAAAATCAAGATGGTATTTCTCCAATACGGGTACGGACTGGTGGTTGCTGCTTAGAATGGATGCTAATGTTTGTTCTGCGATTGTTGACATAAGATGATTTTTGCCAAAGTTGCAGCGGTTAAAAAGAGCAAACTGTGATTCAAATCACTTTCCTGAAAATTTTTGATGAGGTAACGAATAATAAGAACGCCCCGGAAAATAAAACAGCAGCGGTAGCCAGTAACAATTCATTAATGAAGGGGACCCCTGTATAGCTCATGGCCGAAACGCCCTGTACCATGAGCAGTATCTCGTTCAGGATGACCCCGGAGGCAAACAGGAAAACGGAGAAAGATGTTTTTTTGTTTGCGTGTATATACTCCCCGGCAAAGAAATAGCCCAGCAGGAATAAAGAAATAACGCCCAGCAATACCAGGTGAAGGTAGCCGATTACAATAGGCCGGAAGCCAAAAGCGAGGTCACTCAGTGAGGGAACCGTTGAGCCGAGTTGCAGTAATAATTTTGCTGTTAAAGCAACCGCGGAGAACCCCATGATCCATTTTGCCGTTAAGGGCAGGGTATTTTTCAGCACCACCCATTTCTTTTTCAGCTGGATCAATACCATGCCCCAGCCGGCTACCTGTGCAACGGCGGCGATCACTACCAGGATATAAACCCATACCGGGAGGTCCATCCACAGGGCAGATAAGAAATAAGCCGGTACAGCAGCAAAGAAAAAGATCCAGAATATGCGGGTAAGTATTTTCGGGTCCACTTCCACTTTGCGGAGTACTTCACTCAATAAGCCCATGCAGCCAAAAAAGAACCAGCCGTTATACTGGAAATGCAGGTAGAAATATTCAGACGCCAGGTAGGCATTCTGAAAAACGACCCGTTGCACCATCATAATGGTAAGTGCAAATGCACCCAGCGATGAAAAGGCATTGAAGAATACAGCGGCCTTGAGCCATAAATGAGTTGGACTCTTTTGCGGGAGCCGGTTCAGGTCACGCCATATTAAAACGGCAAATACATAGGAAACAACAATGGAAGCCGTGGAAAAAATTATGGAATACAATCCATATCCTTCTATCGGGAATGCCACCAGCATTCCATAGGCAGTAAAAAGATTGGCGTATAGCAGCCACTGGTATCTTTTGTAAACAACTTCACCACCCTGCCTGGAAAGGTACGTAACCAGCAATGTCATGATGGCTTGCGATATCCATCCGGCAAAAGCAAAGTGGGAGTGGCCATGCAGCAGGTGTTTCTGGTCAACAAAGGGAAGCGGGTAAAGGATCTTATAACGGAGAATCACGCCGAGGCTGGCTACTATCAGTAAATTGAACAGGGCGATCCTGACCCAGCGCTGAACCGGTAATACCATAATTTCTATTTCAGGCAAATTAACGACCGTGTAATTTAAAACCGTATGATTTCAATCACATTCAGCAATACACTTTGCCTTTATCAATACGAAGGAGGCCATGCGAATGCATATTCCGCATGGTCCGGATAACGGTTTCCACCCGCAGGCCGGTCATGTCGGCGATCTGCTGGCGGGTTAATTTCAACCGGTTGCACTTGGTGCAGATATTTTTCCGGTGCTGTTTAAAATAACTGAGTAAAGTAGAGATGCTGTTCTCGGGATTATGGGTTGCCAGTTCTTTGAGGATAAGGAATTTGAAACGCAGCCGCTGGGTAAGCAGCCTGCTGAATGCAAAATGTATTTCGGGGTTTTCTTTAATGAGCTGGTGAAAAGAAGAACAATGAAGCCGTATGATGACGGAGTCTTCGTCTGCAATGGCTGAAGCTGCGAATGGTTCGTCATCAAACAACGGGAATTCGCCAAAACATTCACCCGGTTCAATGATGGTCTGGATGAATTCCCTTCCTTCCTCATCAATATTGACCCACCTTACCGTACCGCTTACCAGTTGATAATAGAATGAAGATTGGGTGCCTTCCCGGAAGATCATTTCCCCGGCACTTACCTTTTTGTAGGCTGCCCCCCATGCAAGCAGCATGTCAATATCAATCATCATGGTAAAGTAGTTTAGTTAATGTGAGCAAATATATACGGGCCCCGGGATGGGCTGAATGACCGGGGGCAGTTTGGGCTATGATTAAAGTCATATTAGTACATTTTAATGGAAGGGTTTGACCAAATCCTTTGCTGCAAAGGGATTCCGGGCTCCGGAAGGTTCATCCTGCTAACTATTTGTAAAGGATATGACCTTACGCATAAAAATTTAATGTATATGCCAGTAATCTTGTGTCATAAATTTAACAAAAAACATTCCTTTTTATGAAAAAAATTGCAGTCATTCTTTTTCTGGGCCTTTTTGCAGCTGCCTGTGGCGGCGGTTCAGATACCAATACGGCAAGTACAGAAACTCCTGCGCCGGAAGCAAAAAAAACAGCAAATGGTAATCCTTCATACGACCCGGAAAGGGGCGAAGGAAAATTTACTTCAGTTGAAGTTGGTGCAACACTTGATGCAGCCATGGCTCTAAACGGGGAGAAAGTATATGGTGTAAAATGCGGCAGTTGTCATAAGCTCACCAGCGAAAAACTCGTTGGCCCGGGATGGCTGGGAGTGACCGAGAGGCATACCGCTCCCTGGATCATGAATTTTACCACCAATACCGATGCCATGCTGGATAAGGACCCCAAAGCCCAGGCCCAGCTGGAGATATGCCTGGTTCGCATGCCGAACCAGAATTTGTCAGATGAAGACGCACGTGCCCTGTATGAGTTCATGCGTAAAAATGACGGCGTTAAATAATTAACACTACAACACAAAACAATCTCAATATGAAAAAGTATAAAGTAATAACGCTTGCTGTTTTCGCATTCAGCCTGCTGTTGGGCTTTACAGCCTGTAAACCAAAAAATGCCGGTTCAGCAGTAAGTTCAGATGCGGCGGCCAAAGTCTATGTGGCTCCGGGTAAGTACGATGAGTTTTACAATTTTGTATCGGGTGGTTTCAGCGGACAAATGAGTGCGTATGGTTTACCATCGGGCCGTTTGCTTCGTGTTATCCCGGTATTCTCTGTTGACCCGGAAAAAGGTTATGGTTACAGTGAAGAGACCAAGCCCATGCTCAATACGTCGCATGGTTTTGTACCCTGGGATGACCTGCATCACGTTCAGATGTCAAAAACAAATGGCGATTATGACGGTAAATGGGCCTTTGGCAATGCCAATAATACACCCCGGGTAGCACGGATCGACCTCAAAACATTCCGTACTGCCGAGATCATTGAATTACCAAACAGCGGTGGAAACCATTCCTCTCCGTTCATCACCGAAAATACCGAGTATGTGGTGGCAGGCACCCGTTTCAGTGTGCCGCCGGATGATAAGAACGGGGACATTCCGATCAATACCTACAAACAGAATTTTAAAGGAACCATCAGTTTTATAAGCGTGGCAAAGGAAGATGGCAAGATGGAGATCGCATTCCAGATCCAGTGCCCCGGTGTTAACTTCGACCTGAGCCGTGCCGGCAAAGGCGTGTCTCATGGATGGTTCTTCTTCTCCTGCTATAATACCGAACAGGCAAATACCTTACTGGAAGTGAATGCTTCACAGAAGGACAAGGATTTTATAATGGCCGTGAACTGGAAGAAGGCGGAAGAATACCTGAAAGCAGGCAAAGGCAGGAAACAATCCGTACGGTATGCACACAATACCTACAGCGATATCACCCACTCTGCCACTTCAGAAATAAAAACAGAGGTCACCGTGCTGGATGCAAAGGACCTGAAAGACATTTGCTATTTTTTCCCATGTCCTAAATCACCACATGGCTGTGACGTAAGCCCCACAGGCGAATACATCGTAGGCAGCGGTAAACTGGCTGCATTGATCCCTGTTTTCAGTTTTGATAAAATGCTGAAGGCCATTGCTGCAAAAGATTTTATCGGGGACTATGACGGTATCCCTGTTCTGAAATATGAATCCGTTTTATATGGGGAAGTTAAGAAACCGGGTCTGGGCCCTTTACATACCGAATTTGATAACAAAGGCAATGCCTATACGTCCATGTTTGTTTCTTCTGAAGTGGTGAAATGGAATATTAAAGATCTGAAAGTGGTAGACAGGGCGCCAACCTATTATTCCGTTGGTCACCTGACCGTAGCGGGCGGCGATACCAAAACACCGAATGGTAAATACCTGGTTGCTTATAATAAGATCACCAAAGACAGGTTCCTGCCAACCGGTCCTGAATTATCACAAAGCGCACAGCTATATGACATCAGCGGGGATAAGATGCAGTTGATCCTGGATTTCCCAACCATTGGCGAACCACACTATGCCCAGATCATACCAGCCGACCTGGTAAAAGGTAATTCGCAGAAGTTCTTTAAGATGGAAGAGAATAAAAATCCCTATTTCGCCAACGGTGAAGCGGCCACCAAAGTGGTACGCAACGGGAGCAGGGTAGATGTTTACATGACCGCTATCCGCTCTCACCTTACACCCGATAATATAGAAGGCATACGAATGGGGGACGAAGTTTATTTCCACGTTACCAACCTTGAGCAGGACTGGGATGTACCGCATGGCTTTGCGATCAAAGGCGCCGCCAATGCAGAGTTGCTGATCATGCCCGGTGAAACACAAACATTGAAATGGAATCCAAATAAAGTCGGCATATTCCCGATGTATTGTACCGATTTCTGCAGTGCATTGCACCAGGAGATGACCGGTTACATCCGGGTATCGCCTGCCGGAAGCACGGTACCATTATTATTCAGTACCGGTAAAAATCTGCCTGCGTCTGATTCTGCGGTCAAGAAATAAGAAATGATAAAGGAACAGACTGCAAAGCAGTCTGTTCTTCTTTATGACGCCTGAAAACCTGATACGATGAAAAATGACAGAATGAAAACCTGGGTAAGATTACTCCTGGTTCTTTGCGGGCTTGCACTGGTACCCGTTATATTTGTACCCCTGTGGCGTATTGACCTGCAGGCACCACAATATCCTGAGGGGCTGATGCTTCTCATTTACCCTTCCAAACTGGGCGGCAATGTTGATATCATCAACGGGCTTAACCATTATATTGGAATGAAGACACTGCATACAGAAGACTTCATTGAGTTTACCTTACTTCCTTATATTATTGGCTTCTTCTCCTTGCTCTTTTTGGCAACTGCCATTGCAGGGAAACGGAAGTTACTTTATATACTCTTTATACTTTTTGTTTCTTTCGGCATACTTGCCATGTATGATTTCTGGCGCTGGGAATACAATTACGGACATAACCTGGATCCGGATGCAGCCATCATCGTTCCGGGGATGGCATACCAGCCTCCCCTGATCGGCTTTAAACAACTGCTCAATTTCGGGGCTTACTCCATGCCCGATGTGGGTGGCTGGATATTTGTGGCTGTGGGAGCAGTATTGCTTTTCTGCTTTATCATGGAATGGAGACATTCCATAAAGATCCGGAAAGGGATCGTGATGCTGCTGGTATCCCCGTTATTCCTTTCGGCATGTAATACCGGGCCACAAACCATCAACCCGGGTGTTGATAATTGCTATTTCTGCAAAATGACCATCAGCGATATACGGTTTGCTGCAGAGATCGTGACAAAGAAAGGGAAGGTGTACAAATTTGATGACATGCACTGCCTGCTTACCTTTCTTCGTTCTGATATGATTGGAAAGGAGCAGGTCGGGGATGTTTATGTTACCAGTTACAGCGGCGGTCACCCCCTCATCAATGTAAAGGATGCACTGCTGTTAAAAGCCAATGACCTGCGAAGCCCCATGGGTGGAAATATCGCTGCGTTCGATAACAGGGACAGCATGGCTTTTGTGATGAAAAAGTACCCGGGAAATACCTATACCTGGAATGAACTGAGCAAGCAATGAACCGGGTGATCATTATATCAATGCTGTTGTTTTTTTCGTGCAGCGCATGGAGCAGGACGATACGGGTCGGGAAAGAACAAAACATCCGTACCATCCAGCAGGCGCTGAAACTTGCGGTGGATGGCGATACCGTGCTGGTTGATGCCGGTCATTATCACGAAGGCAACCTGGTGATCCACCGGTCCATTTTCCTTATCGGGATCAATTACCCGGTACTCGATGGCGATCATAAATACGAAGTGATCTCCGTGAAAACGAAAGGAGTGCTGGTTGCAGGTTTTAAGATCGTGCATTCGGGAGTGTCCAGTATTGAAGACATTGCCGGTATCAAGATTTATAACGTCGGCCATGTGACCATCCGGGATAATATCCTGGAAGATACTTTCTTTGGTATTTATATCCAGTATGGAACCAACTGCATCATCCGCGACAACCAATTAACAGCCTATGGTGTAGAAGAACAACAAAGCGGCAACGGCATTCACTGCTGGAAAAGCGACAGCATGCAGGTCATTGCCAATACCATCACGGGGCACCGGGATGGTATTTATTTTGAGTTCGTCACCCATTCGGTCATCTGGCGGAATATTTCTGAGAACAACCTCCGCTACGGGCTGCACTTTATGTTCTCCAACAACGATGCCTATTACAGTAATGTATTTGCCAATAACGGGGCCGGTGTGGCCGTGATGTTTTCGAAGTATGTGACCATGGAGAATAACTATTTTGAGGAGAACTGGGGCGATGGTTCCTATGGGTTGCTGCTCAAGGAGATCAGCAACAGTTCTATTGAGAACAACCGCTTTGTGAAAAATACCACCGGCATCTTTATGGAAGGCGTAAGCAGGGTGCAACTGGAAAGAAATGTTTTTAAAAGCAACGGCTGGGCCATGAAGATTCAGGCCAGTTGCATGGAAGTGAATGTGTTCAGGAACAATTTCCTCTCCAATACATTTGATGTGGGTACCAACGGCAGCCTGGTGCTGAATAAATTCAATAATAATTACTGGGATAAGTACGAGGGATACGACCTGGATAAAGATAAACTCGGGGATGTTCCTTACCGGCCGGTAAGCATGTATGCCATGATCATTGAACAAAACCCGCCGGCCATGATCCTGTTCCGGAGTTTTATGTCTTCGCTGCTGGATAAAACCGAGAAGATAATGCCTTCCTTAACGCCCGAAGACCTGAAAGACGATCACCCGTTCATGAAATCTTTACCATTATGATCATTGCAAGCAACGTATCAAAGCGGTTTGGTAAACTGAAGGCACTCGATGATGTGTCTGTCACCTGCGGCAAAGGGGAATGCATTGCGCTTATCGGGCCAAATGGATGCGGTAAGACAACATTGATCAAATGCATCCTGGGCATGGTGATCCCCAACAGCGGTTTCATCACGTTCAATGGTAAGAATATATCGCACGACTGGCAATACCGTGCAAAGATCGGCTATATGCCGCAGATCGGCAGGTACCCCGAGAACATGACCATTGGCCAGGTGCTGGATATGATGAAAGATATCCGGGGCAGGTCAGCCGGGCAGCCCGATGAAGAACTGGTAAACCTTTTGGACTGAAGGAGATCATGCATAAGCGGATGCGTACCTTATCAGGCGGAACCAGGCAGAAAGTAAGTGCATCACTGGCTTTTTTGTTCGATCCCGATGTGCTGATTCTGGATGAGCCAACGGCAGGGCTTGACCCGGTATCTTCCGAGATCTTAAAAGAAAAGATCATCGCTGAAAAAAGCAAGGGTAAACTGGTGCTCATCACTTCACACATATTAAGTGAACTCGATGACCTCGTGACACAGGTCATCTTCATGCAGGAGGGCAGGTTGTGCTTTCATAAGAACATCGCATCACTCCGGGAAGAGACCGGTGAAGAAAAATTATCAAAAGCCATTGCCCGGGTAATGCTGGGTAAATAAAACAGGCCATGAAAAAAATAATCAAATATGTCATAATAGATATCCTGCGCAACAAGATCATGCTGGGGTATACTTTGTTCCTGTTCCTGATATCATTCAGCATATTCAACCTGGAAGATAATTCTGCCAAGGGTTTGCTGAGCCTGCTGAATATCATCCTGATCATTGTGCCGCTGGTGAGCCTTTTATTCTCTGCCATCTATGTTTACAACAGCGCCGAGTTCCTGGAATTGCTGGTAAGCCAGCCTTTGAAAAGAAGGACCATCTGGCTTAGTCTCTTTGCCGGCCTTTCCGTGAGCATGGCAACGGCATTCTTTGTGGGCGTGGGCATTCCCATCATACTGTTCGAAGCAACAGCTACCGGGTTCATGATGCTTGGTACCGGTTTGTTCCTGTCAATTATTTTTGTCGCGATCGCCATGCTGGCTGCTGTAAAAACGAGGGATAAGGCGAAGGGCATCGGCGTATCTATCTTGCTGTGGCTTTATTTTTCCATCATTTTCGACGGGCTGGTGCTGTTCATCTTATTCCAGTTCGCTGATTACCCGCTTGAAAGACCGATGATCGGCTTAACCGCTTTAAACCCGATTGACCTGGCCAGGATACTGATACTGCTTAAAATGGATGTATCGGTAATGATGGGATATACCGGCGCCATTTTCAAGGATTTTTTCGGAACGCAGGCGGGGCTGATCGCTTCTTTTGTTGTTTTATTGGTTTGGGTGATCATGCCCGCCTGGTTCTCCCTCAGAAAATTCAACCGGAAAGACCTGTAACATGAAAAGAATAGAAGCACTGGCCCCATTGTCGAGAGACCATCACAATTCTCTTATCCTGGCACAACTGTTAAAGAGAGGAGCGCCTGCATATAAAGGTTTGCCGGATACCATGCAAGGGAGGTCGGTATATGCAAGGGAACTGTTTGAAAAAGAGATCAGGGATCATTTTGAGAAAGAAGAGCGGGTGCTGGACAAAGCAAAGGATTGCAGCGAAGTGATCGGGCGCCTTTGCAGCGAAATAAAGGCCGAACACAGAGAACTGGCAGCCTTGTTTCTTTCCCTGGACCCTGCTACCGGCCAGGAAACTAAAATGGATGAACTGGGTACAAAACTGGAAGCACATATCCGGAAGGAGGAACGGGTCCTTTTCCCGCTTTTACAGCAATATTGCTCCCGGGATGTGTTGGAACAGATCCATACTGTTTTACATTAAATCAGCCATGTATGAAAAAAGATATAACCTCTAGAGAAGATATTGAATTGCTGGTGAACAGCTTTTACGATAAAGTAAAGCAGGACGATGTTATTGGCTTTATCTTTACAGACGTAGCCCAGGTGAACTGGGAAAAGCATTTACCGGTGATGTATGATTTCTTTGAGAACATGTTATTCTACACCGGCAGCTATACCGGCAACCCGATGGAACTGCACCGGCACATTAACCGCCTCCTGCCTCTCACCAGGGAACATTTTCAGCAATGGGAGCTGCTCTTTTGCAATACGGTGGATGAATTGTTTGAAGGGGAAACCGCTTCCCTGGTGAAGCAACGGGCATTAAGCATCTCCGCTGTTATGAAGATCAAGATACTGGATACCTCCACGATGGACAGGATATTCTGATTGCACAAAATGAAAAGCGTCCCGGTAATTACCGGGACGCTTTTTCCATATATCACTTCACTACAAAACTATTTTGCCGGCGGGGGTAATAATACCCCATCAATTACATGTACAATGCCATTGGAAGCAGGAACAGATGCAATGATCTTTGCTGTTCCGTTCACATAGATGCCGTCCGCCTTTCGGGTGATGGTTATATTGCCGCCATTTACCTGCCCGATCGATTGGCCATCCTGCAGTATATCTTCTCTTAATACGCCCACGGAAACGTGGTACTGCAGAATATCGGTGAGGCCATCTTTCTTTTCGGGTTTCAACAGGCCATCAACGGTTCCGGCAGGTAATTTATCAAAGGCGGCATTGGTGGGTGCAAAAACAGTGAAAGGCCCTGCATTACTCAAGGCATCCACCAGTTCAGCTGCTTTTACAGCCGTAACAAGCGTTGTATGGTCTTTACTTCCAACAGCCACCTGTACTACGTTTTTTGCAGACAGGTCATCCTTTACACCCGATTGTCCTACCGCAGGAGTATTGTCGGTAGCGGAAGATGCTGCCGCAGCATTGGTTTCATCGCCCGAATTACAGGAAGCGGCAAGAAGCAGGAATGTTATGGAAGCAGTTGCAATTAGTTTACTTTTCATAAATAATGTTTTTTCTTTTAAGAAAGTTTTGTGTAAATCTAACAGATGAAACCACAATCATTTATGACTTTAATCACATTGATAAAAATAGCCCGTAGCAAAAGGGGAAAGCCGGCCATCGTTGGTACGATTTTGGGGCGAGCGTTTATGATGAGGATCATTTTTGCTGCCACCTGTTATCAGTAAATTTGGCGCGGGTTAAGAATAGATTTGTCAGGCAATAAAACCATTCACGATGAAAAAGATAATCATAGCGCTGGATGGAAAACATTTCCCCCAGGGCGCATTTGAATTTGTTAAAAGCATCAATAACCGGAGCAAGGTATTGCTGGCAGGTGTTTTCCTCAGCCCGGTGGATTATTCAAAAGTGCTGGCCTTTACGGGGATGGAAGGAGTGGCCCTGATGCCGGAGTGGCTTATGCGGAATGATGACGATGTGATCGTCAGTAAAAACATCCAGGTCTTTGAAGAAGCCTGTATTGCAGAAGGGATAGAATACAGGGTACACAAGGATACCGATATGATGGCCATTTCTTCGCTGATAGAGGAGACCCGCTTTGCCGACCTGCTGGTGGTGAGCAGCGACCTTTTTTATGAGAATGTGCAGAAGGAACAACCCAACTTTTACCTGGAGGAAGTGCTGAAGAAAGCAGAATGCCCGGTGATGCTGGTGCCCGAGAATTACAAAGAACCGGCGCAGAATTTCCTTACCTATGACGGAAGTGAATCCGCTGTTTTTGCCATCAAGCAGTTTGCGTATATTTTCCCTGAACTTTCTGACAATGAAACAACGCTTTTATCCGCCGTTGGCAAAAAGAATGAGATGCCGAAATACAGCATGATATCTGAACTGGTGGCCAGGCATTACCCCAACCTCAGGATCATGTCGCTGCCATTGGTTAACAGAACGGATTTTTCAAGCTGGATAAAAAACCAACAGCCCGGGTATGTTGTATTGGGTGCATTTTCCCGGTCCCTGTTCTCCCAGTTGTTCAAAAAGAGTTTTGCGAACCGGGTGATCCATGATATCAGGATGCCCATTTTTATATCACATAAATAAACAGTCATGATTTCCAAAACAGAACAGCACCAGTATTATTTTGAAGTGCAGTTGAACCGGAAGGAAGGAAGGATCGGCACGCTGTCGGCTAAAGATGTGAAGGGAACCATTGAAGTGGCCACACCACCCGAATTTGCGGGTGGGGTTCCGGATAAATGGAGTCCCGAGCACCTGTTCCTGAGTTCCCTGTGCGGATGCCTGATGACCACGTTTCTTGCCATAGCAGAAAAAAAGCATCTGCAGGTCAGTGATTTTGAGTGCAGCAGTATTGGCCAGGTACGGTTGTATGAAGGCCACCTGGAATTCACCATCATCGACCTGTTCCCGAAAATATACGTGGAAACAGAAGCAGATATCCCCGTTGCCAATGAAACGTTGTTAAAGACCTACAAGCATTGCATCATTGCCAATTCGGTAAAGCCATTACTGGTCCATCACGGGGAGGTATTGCTGAGCAAGCAGCAGGTTGCCTGAATTTTAACCGTTTATTTCTTTTTAAATTACCTAAGTTTGAAAGGAATAAAGAGTACGTATGTCGAAAACTGAGATCCGTTTTTTAGAAGGCCCCCAGAGCCGCTGGAAAGAACTGAAGTTTACCATAACTGTATTGTACGAATTCATCAAGGGCCTCCGTGCCCTTCATTTTGTAGGGCCCTGTGTAACGATCTTCGGGTCCGCACGTTTTGGAGAAGGGCATCCTGATTATGAAATGGCCCGGGAACTTTCGGGTAAGATCGCCAAGCTCGGATTTACCATCATGACCGGTGGCGGGCCCGGCATCATGGAAGCAGCCAACCGGGGCGCCCGGGAAGCAGGCGGCAGGAGCGTGGGCTGTAATATTGAACTGCCGCATGAACAGAAACCCAATCCGTACATGGATAAATGGGTCTCCATCCGTTATTTTTTTATCCGCAAGACCCTGTTATCAAAATATTCCTACGCCTTCGTGGTATTCCCCGGTGGTTTTGGCACCCTTGATGAATACTTTGAAGCCGTAACGTTGATCCAGACAAAAAAGATCAGCGAATTCCCGGTTGTTATCATGGACAAGGAATTTTACAAACACATCATTGCCCACATCTATTTAATGAAACAGGAGGGCACCATCTCCCCCGATGACATGAACCTTTTTTTCTTTACCGATAATGTTGACGAGGCCGTACATTACATTCAGCATAATGCGATCAAAAAATTCAACCTCCGCCCTGAAAAACCGTTCAAGCCCTTCCGGTGGTTGTTTGAAAGAGGCTGAACCTGTTCTTCTCCTTACATGACCAAAGTCATGGTTTATTTTGATACCCGTCATTTTATTGCTTTCAGAGTTTCCCCACTTTTGTTCTGTAATCGTTGGCTATGCAAAATATTTATGGAACCGCCAGCAGGACAAGGGGGTATTTCATAGGGATGGCGCCGCCGGTTACCGGTGCTGTTTCAAATGGTCCTGCTTTTAAATTTTCGGGGCTGGACATCAGTTCAACCAAAAGTGTACAGTAGTTTCTGTTTATTTTACCCGCTGCATATTCTTGTGCGGCGGCTTTTTTTATCTTAAAATTAAAAAGATCAGCAGGTCATCACACATACCGGTTAATTGTTATCACTGCGGAGACGTATGCGACAGCACACCCATCCGGGTGGAAAACAAAGATTTCTGTTGCCAGGGTTGCAAACAGGTTTACCTGCTGCTGAATGAAAATAATCTCTGCGGTTATTACGACCTGGATAAAACCCCGGGCCTGAAAGCAAAGGGAAAATTTGTTTCGGCCCGCTTCGCCTACCGGATGACGGATCCGTTGTACAGAAACTGGCACAATTCAAAAGCGACCGGCAGGTCAATATCAGTTTTTCCATACCGCAGATGCACTGTTCATCCTGCATTTACCTGCTGGAGAACCTGCATCGCATTGAACCCGGCATCAAGCAGTCGCAAACGAATTTTCAGCAGAAGGAGGTCTTCGTGGTGTATGATCCGCAGCAGGTATCGCTGCGTACCGTGGTGGAACTGCTGGCCTTCATCGGGTATGAACCTTATATAAGCCTGAACGATACGGTGGCGAAGAAGAAAAACAACTTCAGTAAAAACCAGCTATACAGGATCGGGGTGGCAGGATTTTGTTTTGCCAACATCATGATGTTAAGTTTTCCCGAATATTTTTCTTCGGGAAATATTGAAGAAGCGGGGTTGAAGGAAACGTTTACCTGGATCAACCTGCTCCTCTCACTCCCGGTCCTGTTTTTCAGCTCTTCATCCATTTTTATTTCCGCCTGGAAGGGGCTGCGGCAGAAATTCCTGAACATTGACGCCCCCATTGCGCTGGCCATCATCGTTACCTTTGCAAGAAGTTATTACGAGATCATCAGCGGCACCGGTGCCGGTTACCTTGATTCCGGGACCGGCATTGTATTCTTCATGCTGGTAGGCCGTTGGTTCCAGAACAAGACCTACGACTCATTTTCATTTGACAGGGATTACCGGTCCTATTTCCCGTTGGGTGTTACTGTTATTGAAAAGGGGATCGAGCGGAATATACCGGTCACCCAGCTGAAAGTATCCGACCGCATCATCATCCGCAATGAAGAAATGATACCGGCAGATGCCGTGCTTATGAAAGGTACTGCCCGCATTGATTACAGTTTTGTAAGCGGCGAGAATACGCCGGTGGAGAAACAAAAGGGCGAACTGATCTATGCCGGCGGTAAACAAACGGGCAGCGCCATTGAACTGGAGATCATTAAAGAAGCATCGCAGAGTTATATCACCCGTTTGTGGAATAATGAGGTATTCAACAGCAGGAAGAACGAAGAAAGATCATTCATTCATCCCTGGAGCCGGTATTTCACCCTGGTATTATTATCCGTTGCGGCCGGCGCAATGATCTATTGGTGGATATCCGATCCCTCAAAGATATTGCCTGCGGTGACCGCGGTACTGATCGTTGCCTGTCCCTGTTCCTTACTGCTTTCCGCCACATTCACGTACGGCAACATGCTCCGCATTTTTGGCCGCAACAAGTTGTACATGAAGAATGCCGGCGTGATCGAGGCCCTGGCAAATGTGAACAGCATTGTTTTTGACAAGACCGGCACCATTACCCAGAGCCAATCTTCGGTGGTAAGCTATGAAGGCACCCCGCTTACCGAGATGGAACTGGTTGCAGTAAGGAATATAGCCCGCCAGTCATCACACCCGCTCAGCAAGATCATCGCATCGGAATTAAAGCCGGCAGGGCTGAAAGAAATGACCATTGATCATTTCAGGGAATATACCGGCAAGGGCCTGGAAGCAACGGTGAACGATATCGATGTAAAGATCGGTTCTGCAGGATTCATCAATCAGTTCAGCCAGGGTTTTGCGTCCTATGATACGGGCTCCCATGTTCACCTGATGCTGAATAATGTGCATATGGGGCGGTTCACGGTGAGTACCCGGTACCGGAACGGGATCAGTGAGATGATCGGCCAGCTGCGCAGTGAGCATTTCGACTTGTTCGTATTGTCGGGCGATAACAACGCTGAGAAACCAAACCTGGAGAAGATATTCGGGCAATCGACCCCGCTTTATTTCAATCAATCCCCGCAACAAAAACTTGATTTTGTAAAAAGCCTTCAGCAGGAAGGAAGAAATGTGCTGATGCTTGGCGACGGCCTGAATGATGCCGGTGCGTTGATGCAGAGCAATGTGGGCATTGCCGTGAGTGAAAACTCGTCCCGGTTCTCCCCGGCAAGCGATGCCATACTGGACAGCAGCAAAGCAGGATCGGTGGATAAATTCATTGCGTATGCCCGGGCGGGTAAACGGATCGTACTTGCCAGTTTCATACTTTCCATCCTGTACAATATTGTTGGGTTGTCCTTTGCCGTACAGGGAACGCTTTCTCCCATTGTTGCCGCAATACTGATGCCGGCAAGCAGCATCAGTATTGTGCTGTTTGTGACCCTGCTCTCCTCCTTTGTTGCCCGGCAAAAAGGCCTCGGAATTTCAACATGACCAAAATCATATTTCACTTTGATAGTCATCATCCCGGAAGGGTACAGCGAATTTTATTTTTGAAATCTATAAAAACTTCCTCATTTGAGTGCACTATTCATTTTGATCGGGATAAGTATCCTGGTAGCGGCAGGTTTTTTAACTGCTTTTTTATGGAGCGTTAAAAACGGCCAGTACGATGATGATTATACCCCTTCTGTAAGGATATTGTTTGACGATATGAAAAAACCAAAATCCTCCTCATCCACTGATACAACTTTAACTCAAACCAAATAACCAAATAACAACATGCAGGTAGAAAAATTTTATTATGACAACCGTATTGTAAAGAATTTTACATACGCTACCATCCTGTGGGGCGCTGTTGGAATGCTTGTCGGCCTCTGGGTTGCGCTGCAGCTGGTATTTCCGCAGCTTAACATAACCCAGTATGGTTCTTTCGGCAAACTTCGTCCGCTGCACACCAATGCAGTGATATTCGCCTTTGTCGGAAACGGCATTTTCATGGGTGTGTATTATTCGCTGCAACGCCTGTGCAAGGCAAGGATGTTCAGCGATAAACTGAGTAATATCCATTTCTGGGGATGGCAGCTCATCATTGTTGCTGCCGCCATTACACTCCCGGTTGGATTGACCCAGGGCGCCGAGTATGCAGAACTCATCTGGCCAATTGACCTGGCCATCACCATCATCTGGGTGGTATTTGGCTGGAATATGTTTGGTACCATCATCAAAAGAAGGGAAAAACACCTGTATGTGGCCATCTGGTTTTACATTGCCACATTTGTAACGGTTGCTGTACTGCACATCATCCGTTCCGGGCAATTGCCTTATTCCTGGCTGCACAGTTACAGCTGGTATTCCGGCGTACAGGATGCATTGGTACAGTGGTGGTATGGCCACAATGCGGTGGCATTCTTTTTAACAACGCCTTACCTGGGACTGATGTACTACTTCATGCCCAAGGCTGCCAACCGTCCTGTTTATTCCTATAAGCTTTCCATCATCCACTTCTGGGCGCTGATATTCTTATATATCTGGGCCGGTCCGCACCACCTGTTATATACCGCTTTGCCAAACTGGGCACAATCACTGGGTGTTGTATTTTCGGTGATGCTTATTTTTCCAAGCTGGGGCGGTATGATCAATGGGTTGCTCACTTTACGTGGCGCCTGGGACAGGGTACGGGATGATGTGATCCTGAAATTCTTTGTGGTGGCGGTTACCGCTTATGGTATGGCAACTTTTGAAGGCCCGATGCTTTCCCTAAAAAATGTAAATGCCGTGGCACACTTTACCGACTGGATCATTGCCCACGTACATGTGGGTGCACTGGGCTGGAACGGTATGCTGACCTTTGGGGTGATCTACTGGCTGATACCCCGCATATTCAAAACCGAACTGTATTCAAAGAAACTGGCCAACAACCATTTCTGGCTGGGCACACTGGGTATTCTGTTCTACGCCATTCCGTTGTACTGGGCTGGTTTCACCCAAAGCTCCATGTGGAAGCAGTTTACCGAAGCCGGCCAGTTGAAATATACTTTCCTGGAAACAGTTACGTACCTGAAACCCTTCTACGCGATGCGTTCTGTAGGCGGTACCTTATTCCTGATCGGGGTGTTCATCATGTTCTATAATATCTACAAGACCGTTAAAAAGGGAAGCCTGGTAGCCAATGAAGAAGCAGAAGCCGCCCCGCTGGCCAAGGAATATGTAAAACACAGCGGCGAACACTGGCACCGTGCCATTGAAAGAAAACCCGTTCAGTTCATGATACTGAGTTTAGTGGTGATACTGATCGGGGGTATCATTGAAATTGTTCCGACCTTCTTAATAAAATCAAACGTGCCAACCATCACTGCGGTAAAACCCTATACAGCTCTTGAACTGCAGGGCCGGGATATTTATGTGCGGGAAGGTTGTTATGTATGCCACTCTCAGATGATACGGCCCTTCCGGAGTGAGACCGTACGTTATGGCGAATATTCAAAAGCAGGCGAGTTTGTGTACGACCGGCCATTCGTTTGGGGCAGTAAGCGTACCGGCCCTGACCTGGCAAGAGAAGGCACGGGCGACCTGAAAAAATCCGATGGATGGCACTTCCGCCACTTCCGGGAACCCTCTTCCATGAGCGAGGGTTCCATCATGCCTTCTTATCCCTTCCTGATGGAACAGGTGATTGATACCTCAAGCACAGCGGCAAAGATCAATGCCATGCGCAAGCTGGGAGTGCCTTATGATAAGGGGTATGAAAAATATGCCAACGAAGAACTGATGCAGCAGGCAAATGGTATCCGCATCAACTTAAAAGTGGAAGGCATCCAGATACCTGCCGACCGGGAAGTGATCGCGTTGATCGCCTACATGCAGCGCCTGGGAAAAGACATCAGTAAAAATAAAACCGCCACCGTAAATCAATAAGCCATGTTCAAATTCATAAAACAATATGCCGAAACGATCAACAACGTAGACATCTACCCGATCATCTCCCTGTTCATCTTTTTTACCTTTTTTGTGGTATTGCTGGTGCTGGTTAAACGGATGAAGAAGGAACGGGTGGAAACGCTGGCCAATATTCCTTTTGACAACGAAGAAACAACCAACTCAATCAGTTAAAATTTACAGTATGATACGCAACAGATCCAATCAACATAAAATTACATTCACTGCCCTGGCATTGCTTGCAGGCAATGTGCTGGCAGCACAGACCACTACGCCGGCAACCGCCCAGCCGGCTTCTTCGGGGTACAACCAGCTGGCTGTTCTGCTGGTGGTGATGATCATTGCACTGGCTTTCGTCATCTGGGGCATGGGCCGTGTGCTTACTGCGCTGGGCAGGCTATTGCTTGATAAAAGCAAAGAAGCATCCAGGGCGCTCCCGGTGATCATGCTTACCGGTCTTTCCCTGCTGAGCCAGTTGGGTTTTGCTCAGGATGCTGGTGCTGTTAAAGCGGCAGAACCAAATTTCGGGGGACTTTCTTCCACTTCCTTTTACCTCTTTGTTACCGTAATAGGGCTGGAGATCCTGGTGATCCTCTTTCTTGCCTTTTCGATCCGCAGGATATATACCGACCTGTTGCCGCAGAAAGCAAAAGCAGTAAAGGAGCGGTCAAAATTTGCAACCTGGTGGTCGGGTATGGATAAAAGGATATTTACCAGGGCCGTGGCGGTGGAACAGGAAGCAGATGTTTTGCTGGATCACGATTATGACGGCATCAAGGAACTGGATAATGCATTACCACCCTGGTGGAAGTATGGTTTCTATATTACCATCGTGGTTGCTTTTGTTTACCTGCTCAACTTTCATGTATTTGGCATTGGTAAGAACCCTACCGAAGAATACAATGCCGAAATGGAAAAGGCCCGGATCGAAAAAGAGATTTACGAGGCCAGCAACAAGGATAAGGTGGATGAGAATAATGTGCCCATGGCAGATGCAGCCGGCCTCAAAGCCGGGGAAAAACTTTTTGAACTGAATTGTGTTGCCTGTCATTTAAAAAGCGGGGGAGGAAATGTTGGACCGAACCTCACAGACGATTACTGGCTGCACAAAGGATCGCTGAATGATATATACCATACCATCAAAGTGGGTTATCCCGACAAGGGTATGCAATCGTGGAGCAACCAGTTTACTCCCAAGGAGATCAGCTACCTGGCCAGTTACATCAAAACCCTGCGGGGAACCAATCCACCCGGTGCAAAAGCGCCCCAGGGCGATTTGTATGTGGAAGGTGCTGCGGCTGTAAAGGATTCAGCATCGGTTGCAAGGCCCGATTCAGTGGCTGCCGTGAAGGCAGACTCGGTTTCGGTAAAAAAATAAAAAAATGGCAGAAACTGTTGTAAAAGATAAAAAGGAATCCTTCCGGGATTCGGTTGCTACCATCAGCAAGGAGGGCAGACGTAATTTTATCATGCCCAAAAAGCCCAGGGGCAGGCTGTACAACCTCCGTACCTGGTTCAGCATCTTTTATCTTATCATTTTTTTCACCCTGCCTTTCATAAAAGTGAATGATGAACCCCTGTTCATGTTCAACGTGCTGGAAAGAAAGTTCATCTTTTTCGGGATGATCTTCTGGCCGCAGGACTTTTTCATTTTTGGGATCGGCATGCTTGCGTTCATTGTCTTCGTTATTCTCTTCACGGTCGTTTTCGGACGTGTATTCTGCGGATGGGCCTGTCCCCAGACCATTTTTATGGAAATGGTGTTCCGCAAAATTGAATACTGGATCGACGGGGATTCAAATAAACAACGTTTGTTAAAAGGAATGCCGTGGAATGGGGAGAAGATAAGAAAGCGGGTCGTGAAGTTCGTTGTGTTCTTCCTCATCTCTTTCATTATCGCAAACTTCTTCCTGGCATATCTCATCAGCATGGATAAGCTGATCGGGTATATTGAAAATCCTGCAGCACATGTTGGTACGCTCATCTCCCTGCTGGTATTCACCAGTGTTTTCTTTTTTGTGTACTGGTGGTTCCGGGAGCAGGCATGCATTGTGGTTTGCCCCTACGGCAGGCTGCAGGGGGTGTTGCTTGATAAAAATTCCATCGTGGTTGCCTATGATCATAAAAGGGGGGAACCACGGGGCAAGCTTAAAAAGGCCGAAGACCACGACTGCAAATGTGTTGATTGCAAGGAAGAGGGTGCCTGTAAAAGCATGAATTCGAAACTGGAGGCAATGATAAGGCAGGGAGATTGCATCGACTGCTTTGCCTGTGTACGGGTTTGCCCTACGGGCATCGACATACGCAACGGTACCCAGCTTGAATGCGTGAACTGTACCGCCTGCATTGATGCCTGCGATGCGATCATGGACAGCATTGAAAAGCCAAAGGGCCTCATCCGCTATGCATCGGAGAACAGCATCAGCAGTGGGGTGAAACTGAAGATCAATGCAAGGATCAAAGCCTATTCTGCTGTGCTTCTTCTGCTTTTATCCCTGCTGGCATTTCTAATTGTAAGCAGGACCGACCTGGATGCCCGGTTAATGCGTACGGCAGGAATGACATACACCACGTTGCCGGACGGAAGGATAAGCAACCTCTACAACCTGAAGCTGGCGAATAAGACCCACCAGGACATTGATTTCAGCCTGATGCTGGAAGGCCTGAAGGGCGATATCTCCTTTGTGGGAAGCGGTAGTATGACGGTGCGGAAAGAAGCCTATTCAAACCTGCAGTTCCTGATCATACTGGATCCCAAACAACTGAAGGGCTGGAAAACAGAGATCCGGATGGGTATGTATGAGAAGGGGAAAAAAATAAAGACGATCACGGCCAAATTTATCGGGCCGGAAGTATATAATTAAAACCAACTATTATGAACTGGGGATATAAAATACTGTTTGTGTACATCGCATTTGTGGCGGGCATCCTGGCAATGGTCTTCGGATCATCTTCTCAGAAAGTAGACCTGGTAACGCCGGATTATTATGCCAAAGAGCTGAAGTACCAGGATAAGATCGATGAGTTGGGACGGGTTGCCGCATTATCGGCGCCGGTAACGTATGAGCTTACGGACGATAAACTGGTCATTTCCTTCCCGAAGGATTTCACGGGTAAGAAACTGGTTGGCGAGGCCGTACTTTATTGTCCTTCCGATGAGAACAAGGACATAAAAAAGAATTTTTCTGTGCAGGATGAACCACTGAGCATCCCGCTGGGGCAGGGCAAAACGGGAATGTATGAGTTGCAGCTAAGCTGGAAGGAGGGTACCGTGAGCTATTATTTTGAGAAGAGGATATTCATATAAAACGATCCAAAAAAAGCAGACCGGAAAATGACTGAACTGATACTTGCGGCATTTACCATGGGGATACTGGGAAGTTTCCATTGTGTAGGCATGTGCGGACCTTTGGCCATGTCATTGCCCCTGCGCACCGACAGCCACTGGTCTAAATTTTCAGGCGCATTGATTTATAACACCGGCCGCATTGTAACGTATGCTGTGTTTGGACTGCTGTTTGGCGCCATAGGAAAGACCTTTTCGTTATTTGGTTACCAGCAATGGTTGAGCATTGTATTGGGAGTGCTTATCATTGTATTCATCATTCTGCCGAAAAGGATATCGGCATTGCAGAACCGTAATGCCGGTTTGTGGCTGTATGAAAAAGTACGTTCAGCGATCGGCAGGCTTTTCCTGCAGGGTACCGGTGCATCTTTATTTTCCATCGGGTTGCTGAATGGCTTATTGCCCTGCGGGCTGGTTTATATGGCTGCGGCGGGAGCGGTTGCCACCGGCGACATTGTTTACAGTATTGTGTTCATGGCTTTTTTCGGACTGGGTACCTTGCCGGTCATGTGGAGCGTTGCATTCCTGGGCAATTTTGTAAGCCTGGGTATCCGGAAAAGGATCCGTAAAGCATATCCCTATATGATGGCAGGTATGGCCTGCCTGCTCATTCTGCGGGGAATGGGACTGGGTATACCGTATGTGAGTCCGAAAGCTGCGGAAAAAAAGGTGGATGCAATTGAATGCTGTGTGAAACCCTGATTAATCTCAGGTATCGGGGTGATGTTTGTCCTTTATCCCGGCACTATTAGAAAATAGATTTGTAACATCCATAGAGACTATATAAGTGGAACAGAAAGGAGAAAAGATCAAATGATAATTATGGCAACTGTTGAAATGTTAAAACCAGGGCAGTTTCATCATGAAAATAAAACCTGGCTGCGCTTGCTGGAATTCTTTAAACAGGAAAATACCGTTTTGAAAAACCGGCTGGCAGAAGTATTGGATCACAAGACCGATAAAGGTTTCCTGGCGCACGCAGAGCACTTTCAGAACAGTTTCATTTTAAAAGATGAATTCATTGATGAGTTGCGCCATGATGTGAACATACAGGCCCAGTCACTGACCAGTAAAGATGAGAACGTACTGGATCCTAAGATAGTAAAGAAGCAGGAAAAACTCCGCAACGAGATGGAGTACCTGGAAGCCGATTTTGCAAAACTCAAGAACGAGTTCAACAAGTACCTTTCCACGAACCTGTAAGGTCAGTTCAGCATCGCTGCCAGTTTCTTTTGATTGGTGATGATGATATTCCCTTCGGCAATTTCGATCAGCTTTTCACTCTTAAAATCGCTCAGGGTGCGGATGAGGGATTCGGTAGCGGTGCCGGCAATATTGGCCAGGTCTTCCCTGGATATGTGCATGGAGAACTTATCCTGGTTTTCCCGTTGATATTTATGCTGGAGGGTCAGCAACGCATCGGCCACCCGTTTACGGAGGGAATTGTATGCCAGGCCAAGCAGTTGTTCTTCTTTTTCCGAGATGTTCTTGGCCAGCAGTTTTACAAACTTATGTGTCACTTCCCGGTTATTGAGAAGCAAATTCTCAAATTCCTCTTTCGGTATGATGGAAATGTCGCAGTCTTCAATGGCTTCTGCGGTTTCTTTATACACGGTTTCTTCCAGCAGGGCGGTGTAGCCAAAAAAATCACCTTCGTTGTAAAGTCCCACGGTCAATTCCTTGCCGGCATCGTTCGTCTTGAAAGTTTTTACTTTTCCCTTTTGAATATAGAATAAACGGTTCGGGTGGTTGCCCTCGGAGTATATGATCTGTTTCTTCCGGTAATGGTTGATGTGCCGGTCAGATGCCAGTTCTTTTAAGGCATTATCACCCCGGAAATCATTCAGCATCTGGTGCATGCCTGCTGCATTGCTCTCGTAATTCTTGGCAAACAGGTCGGTCTTGCGGATGCGGCTTTCCACCGCATTCAGCAGTTCTATATCGCTGAACGGTTTGGTGATGTAATCATCGGCGCCCATTTCCATTCCCTTCCTGAAATCACCGCGTTCGGCCTTGGCGGTCAAAAAAATGAATGGGATGCCGGTCAGGTCCGGGTTCTTGTTCAGCAGGTGCAGCACGCCATAGCCATCCAGCACGGGCATCATGATGTCGCAGATGATGAGGTCGGGTTTCTCTTCCAGGGCCATCTCCACGCCCACTTTACCGTTCTCGGCTGTACGTACCTTATAACCGGCCAGCTCAAGTATCTCGGCCGTATTGTCTCTTATTTCATCGTTGTCTTCTATCAGCAGTAGTTGTTTCATATATAAAAAGACAGTTTAATCCGGTTATTCTTTCTTAAATGTAATGATAAATTTGGTCCCTTTCTCCAATTGGCTGCTGAATTCAATTTTGCCGTCCATGATCTCTATATAACGGCCTACAATATGCAGCCCCAGTCCCGTACCCTGTATATTGATCACATTGGCACCCCGGAAGAACCGTTCAAAAAGGTGTTCCTGGTCTTCTTTTGATATGCCCACCCCGTTATCCTGGACCGTTATTACTATCTCGCCGGCCGAAGTGGTGCTTTTTACCTGGATGATCCCGTTGTCGGACGAGAACTTGATGGCGTTGGATAACAGGTTGGTGATCACATTCCGAAGCAGCGAGGGGTCCAGGAAGGCCATTTCGTCGCCCGTATGTGTGTAAATGATCTGCTGGTCTTTTTTGGCTATGCCCTCCATTTCGGTACAAAGAGCGGAAATGAGTTCTTTGATATTGAAAGAAATATTATTGGCGAGGATCTTCCCGTCTTCAATTTTCCCGATGGACAGGAATTCATTCAGTAAACTGGTAAGGTTATTTACGGATGATTTGATCCGTTGAATGTGTTTGTCCCTTTTTTCCTGCTCTTCGGTTTCGGTATATTTGGCCACCAGCGAGGCGGAAGAGAGTATGGTGCTGAGCGGCGTCCGGAACTCATGTGAGGCCATGGAAACAAAGCGGCTCTTCAGGTCACTCAGTTCCTTTTCCTTGCTTAGTGCCTTGGTGAGCTCGTCCCTGGATGACTCCAGCTGGGCCAGGGTTTCTTTTAACTGCCGGGTACGCAGTTCCACTTTTTCTTCCAGTTCATCGTTGAGCTCTTCGATTTTCTTATTTGTTTCTGCCAGTTGTTCCCGCTGCTGCATAACGGCATTCTCATATTCTTTTCGCTTGCTTATGTCAATGATAAATGCAATGGTATAACTTTCGCCGTCCATTATGTAATTGCTCAGGCTTATCTCCACCGGGAACTCGGTACCGTCTTTCTTCACTGCAAAAAGGTCTTTGCCTACCCCCATGGGCCGGGGTTCGGGATTCTTATTATAGTTATCCCGGTATTTTGTATGTTGGGGGTGATAGCGATGGGGGATAAGCTGTTCAATTTTTTTCCCAACCAGGTCCTCTGCACGGCTGTATCCAAACTGTGAAAGGAGGAAGTTGTTCACCAGGAGTATCACACCCCCCTTGCCGGCAACCAATATGCCCATGGAGGCAAATTGAAACAGGGCCTCAAATTTTTCTTTTTCCTGCTGCAGGTTTTCCGTTGATGTAAATGTGCTTGGCGGCATGTATGATTTGTGGTGCTAAAATTACAATAAAGGAAATACATGCCGAACAGGTAATTGCATTAATTTTAATTGCGGCTCAAAAACAGGCAGTCGTGCGGGTAATGGCAGACATTAATTTTAAAGCGGAAGGCTTGAACCAGCAGGCGGTAGCTGATTCCCGGAAGAGATACGGGTTCAACCGGCAGCATTTTAAGAAGGAATCGGGGTTCTTTCTGGTACTGAAAGATGTAGCTGCAGAACCCATGTTCATCATGCTGGTGCTGGCAGCCACCATCTACTTTATCACCGGCAACCGCAACGACGGTATTTTTATGTCGGCAGCCATTGTTTTTGTGTCTGCCATATCCATTTTCCAGGACTTTCGCAGCCGCAATGCCATTGCAGCATTGAGGGCGCTTACCCGGCCCATGAGCAAAGTGATACGAAACGGGGTAACAGCAGAAATAAACAGTGAAGAGATCGTGGTGGGTGACCTGATGATCGTGGAAGAAGGAGGTTCTGTTCCTGCAGACGGGGTCATCATCCGGTCAAATGATTTTTCGGTCAACGAATCCATACTCACAGGTGAATCGCTGAGTGTGTTCAAGTCGGAGCAGGACCAGAATAACAAGGTTTACCAGGGAACGTTTGTGTCGGGCGGGTTGGCCATTTGCCGGGTAACAGCTATTGGCAACGAGACCAACCTGGGAAAAATAGGCGGCGCCCTTTCTTCCATTGAAGAAGAAAAAACGCCGCTTCAGTTGCAGATAAACAATTTCGTAAAGAAGATGGCTGTTGCCGGCATCATCATCTTTCTCATTGTGTGGGGCATCAATTACGCTCAATCCAGCAATATTTTCGACAGTTTATTGAAAGCACTTACGCTTGCCATGAGCATATTGCCCGAGGAAATACCTGTTGCCTTCACCACTTTTATGGCGTTGGGCGCCTGGCGGCTGATGAAAACAGGGGTTATCGTAAAACAAACAAGAACCGTTGAAACACTGGGCAGCGCTTCGGTCATTTGTGTAGACAAGACGGGGACCATTACCGAGAACAGGATGGAACTGACCCGGATCTTTGTACCCGGGGAGAAAGGCTTTTCCATTCCCGGTAATTCGTTATCCGGGAAAGAAAAGGAACTCATCCGTACGGCCATGTGGGCCAGCGAACCGATCCCCTTCGACCCGATGGAAGTGGCCCTGCACCAATGGTACCAGGATCTGTATGCAGTAGATGAACGTCCTTTTTACAAAATGGTTCATGAATACCCGCTGGGGGGAAGGCCCCCCATGATGACGCATGTGTTTGAAGATGGTTCAGGGCACCGCATTATTGCAGCCAAGGGGGCACCAGAAGCCATCATACAGGTTTCTGCTTTATCTGCCGGGGAGAAGAATATAATAACGGCAGCCGTGAATGAATTGTCTGAAAAAGGATACCGGGTACTGGCTGTTGCCGAAACAAGCCATGAAGGAGGTACTTTTCCAAAGGAACAGCAGCAGTTCAGGTTCTCATTCAAGGGGCTGCTTGCATTTTATGACCCTCCCAAGAAGAACATACAGGCAGTTTTCAAGGCCTTTGAGGATGCCGGCATTGATGTAAAGATCATCACCGGCGATAATATGGCCACCACCCATACCATTGCCATGCAAACGGGATTTAAGGGAGCCGACAGGATCATTGACGGGGAAGCGCTGCATGCATTGACGGATGCGGAACTGGTGACAAAAGTAAATGCGGTGAACATTTTTACCCGGGTGTTTCCGGATGCCAAGCTCCGGGTCATCAATGCGCTGAAGGGAAATGGAAAGATCGTGGCCATGACCGGGGACGGGGTGAACGACGGCCCCGCTTTAAAATCGGCACACATCGGCATCGCCATGGGAAAAAAGGGAAGTGAGATCGCAAAGCAGGCCTCTTCCCTGATCCTTACAGATGATGACCTGGCAAAGATGGTGGATGCCGTGGCCATGGGAAGAAAAATTTACAGCAACCTGAAAAAAGCCATCCAGTACATCATCTCCATTCACATACCCATTATACTTACTGTTTTTATACCCCTTGCCCTTGGCTGGGTATATCCGAATATCTTTACACCGGTGCATGTGATATTTCTTGAACTGATCATGGGCCCTACCTGTTCCATCATTTACGAGAATGAACCCATTGAAAAGAACATGATGCAGCAGAAGCCCCGGGAGTTCAGCACCACTTTCTTCAACTGGCAGGAACTTCTGACAAGTATCATCCAGGGAATTGTTATCACTGCCGGCACCTTGTTTATCTACCAGTATGCCGTACAACAGGGCTGCAATGAAAAAACGACCCGTACCCTGGTCTTTATAACACTCATCTCCGCCAATGTTTTTTTAACACTTGTGAACCGTTCCTTCTACTATTCCGTGCTGGAAACAAGCAGGTACAGGAATAACCTGGTCGTCATCATAATTGCTGTTACTGTTTTACTCACCGTTTTATTTGTAAGCATTCCCCTGCTTGCAGGATTATTCCAGTTTGAAAATCCCGGTTTGGTCATGGCGGCGATCGGTATACTTACCGGGTTTATTTCGGTTGCCTGGTTCGAGGGAGTAAAATTCTTTAAAAGGAGGAAGGTCAGTTAAGGCGTACCTGTTCTGCAATGTCAGCCATATCGATCCCGCCATGGCTTTCTTCATAAAAGCATTCCGCATCTTTTATTAAAAGTACCTGCGGCGATTCGTGATGAACGGAAAAGTCTTCGGCGACCTGGTCAGAAAGGGAACGGAAGCGAAGCAGGTCAAGAAAATAAAAATCAGTCGTGGGAGGTTGTTCGTGTACATTTCTTTCCAGCCGGTTCCTGGCCATACTGCTGACGGAACAACGGGAGCTGTGTTTAAAGATGACCTGTACACGGGTTTTAGACAGTTCTTTGATCCGGGAAAGCTGCTGCAGGCTGTTGAGTTCGATCCAGTTCATATAATATGGTACCTGGGGTTAGTGAATGATGCCTTCATTCATGGGGCAACCTGACTTGCGGCTTGGGGCACAACTGCTTACAATGGCTGAAACAGTAAGAATTACCAGCAGGGCAAAAAATAATTTTTTCATCATTTCTCTTTTGAGATTAAAAAACCTATTATTGCAGATAAGGGTTTCCGCAAAGATAATTTATCAACGGTAAACGACGAAATACAATTAATATTACCTTCGGCATCAATTTTATACCCAAAAGCGGGTTGCCGCCCTGTGAAAACTGAATGTTCATCTGATAAAATAAAATCCAACATGTTGCAACTTAAACGTCCCATTGTTTTTATTGACCTCGAAACAACCGGAGTAAGCCTCTCCACAGACCGCATTGTAGAGATCGCCCTGGTAAAAATAATGCCCGACAAAAGCAGGCTGACCAAGCGAAAACTGATCAATCCCGAAATGCCTATCCCGCAGGAATCAACCGACATTCATGGCATAAGCAATGAAATGGTAAAAGATGCCCCCACGTTCAAGCAGGCTGCCAACGAAATAAAGATGTTCATTGAGAACTGCGACCTGGGTGGATACAACAGCAACCGCTTTGATATTCCCATTTTAATGGAAGAATTTTTAAGGGCTGGCATGGATGTTGACCTGAGTACCCGTAAGATGATCGACGTGCAGCATATTTTTTATACCATGGAGCCACGGACACTTACTGCCGCCTACAAATTCTTTTGCGAAAAGGAACTGGTAGGTGCCCACAGTGCCGAGACGGATGTGAATGCAACCATTGATGTTTTGATGGCCCAGCTGAAACGCTATGAAAAACTGGGCGACTCGGTCGACTCGATACTCGGCGTGATCGGCGAAGACAAGATCGTGGACTATGCCCGCCGGTTCAGCTACAACGATCATGGTAAAGAAATATTCAATTTCGGCAAACACAAGGGGAGGGCAGTATCGGATGTACTAAGGGCTGAGCCCCAGTATTATGACTGGATGATGCGGGGCGATTTTCCGTTGCATACCAAGCAGAAACTGACCGAGATACTGAACCGGACCCTGTTAAAGAATAATTAAATACAGGTTGTAGAAAACAAGTTGCCAGGGCAATGTGTTATTTATTGTAAATTTGGATCAAACCCCTTCCCGTATTTTTGGAAAAGTTAGTCATCATACCAACCTTCAATGAAAAAGAAAACATCGAAAAGATAATTGATGCGGTCATTGGTTTGCGATCGGGTTATCACCTGCTTATCATCGACGACAATTCCCCGGACGGCACCGCTGATATCATCGATGCCCTTATTCCAAAATATCCCGGGCAGTTATTCCTGGAAAAACGGATCGGTAAACTGGGGCTGGGCACTGCCTATATACATGGTTTCCGCTGGGCCCTGGAAAAAGGTTACCGTTTTATATTTGAGATGGATGCCGATTTCTCACACAATCCCAAAGACCTTGATGCACTGTACCTGGCCTGTAAGAACGGGGCGGGGGTTGCTGTAGGTTCCCGTTACATAAAAGGCGGGGCGGTGGCCAACTGGCCAACGGACCGTATCATGCTTTCAAAAGGAGCCTCGCTTTATACAAGGATCATAACCTGGATGCCGATAAAAGACCCTACCGCCGGCTTTGTCTGTTACCGGGCCGAAGTACTGGAGGCCATCAACCTGGACCAGATCAGTTTCGTTGGCTATGCCTTCCAGATCGAAATGAAATTTGCCGCCTGGAAACTGGGCTTTAAGATAACCGAGGTACCCATCACGTTCATCGACCGTGAATTTGGCGCCAGCAAGATGAACAAAGGCATCATCAAGGAAGGCGTGCTGGGAGTTTTAAAACTGCGCTGGCAAAGCATGTTCAAGAACTACCGTAAGAAGGTCACCAGGAGTGTTTACGATGACCGGGTGAGTTTTCAGCAACCCGATATCGTGCTGGAAAGTAAATGATCCTTTCCTTACTGCACCCAACCTTTCTCTGAAAATATTTCCATCCAATTTATGTAATGATTTCTGATGCGGCATCCGTATAGCAAACCGGCTGTTATGCAGAAGTTACATCTCTCCATTCCCGATCCATGCCACGAGAACTGGCACCACATGACGCCCACGCAACAGGGCCGCTATTGCAATGCCTGTGCAAAGGAAGTGGTTGACTTCAGCATGATGACCGATACCGAAGTGCTGAACTATTTTACCAGGCTCACCCACGAAAAAGTCTGCGGCCGGGCTTTACCCGCTCAATTGAACAGGACCATTTTCCGTCCGAAAGAACCTAAGAAAAGGCTGTTCTGGTATTGGAATTACCTGCTGATGTTCTTTATGTTCTTTTCAAAAGCAAATACAGTGAAATCGCAGGGAGGGATCAGGACGGTTACTGAGCTAAGCCCGGTTAAGCCTGCTGTTGATAATATTGGTGAGCCGGCAATGGCCAGTTGGGTTGTAAAGGGTAACGTGACCGATATTGATGGCAATCCTGTTTCTTTTGCTTCAATTAAAATTAAAGGTACCCGCTATGGAATTTCAGCGGATGCCAATGGCAGCTACTCAATTAAAGTAAAACCAAATGACATACTTCTTGTTGCAGGTGCAAGTTTCCGGGAAACAGAAGTCGCGATAGGAACGCAACGAATAATAAATATCATCTTGGACTATGGATATGCATCCGGACTTATGGAAATAGTTGTAGCAGGCAGGAAAAGTATGAATAACTCAAAACATGTTGCTGTACTGAATGTAAAAGACGATGAAACCAGACAGCCTGTTGGCAACGCTAAAATTATTGTTATAAAAGGAAGTAACAATGACGCAGATACTGTTTTAGTAGATAAGAAAGGAGAATATAAACTGAAGGGGTTAAAAGGAAATGAGGAGTATTTTATTAAAGTAGAAGCTGAAGGTTATGGTGTTAGTGAATTTACCATCAACGCCGATAATTTTAAGGACAAGAAAAAAAACTGGGAAGTTTTATTGACCAGGCAATTAAAGGAGCTGCCTGGTAATAAACCGCCGGCAAGAAAAAACTGTCCAGGCGCAACGGTACTGCTTGGTGCTGTAAGTGTTATTGCAAATAGCAGTGAGCCTCTGTATGTGGTGGATGGTACGATCATGCCAGGCAGCGTTAATATTAACCCGGATGACGTTGAAGAATACTCAATACTCAAGGGGCCCGAAGCAACTGCCTTATTTGGCCCGGATGGCTCAAACGGGGCAATAGTTATAACCACCCGGAAGGCAAAAGCGAAGACGCTGGATAGTGTGACAGTTATTTCTGACTTCGGAACCAGGAGAGTGGCCGGAATGGTTGGTGCGGTGAGTGTGGTAAAAAAGATCTCCGCATATAATGAAGTAAAAGCCCGTATCAATACTTTGCTGACCGACTCCATAAGAATATTTCCCGATCCCGTTCAGCGGGGCAATGCAATCAATGTATCATTAAAATTAAAACAAGCAGGCATTCACACTATTCAAATTGCGGATGCTTCCGGGCGTATCATGCTGCAAAAACAGATCACTGCAACAGTAAACGGTCATACAGAAAAAATAATTGCCGACAGTAAATGGAGTGGGGGCGTTTATTATATCCGGGTATTCGATGACAAAAACCAGTTAATAAGTAAAAGTAGTTTCATAGTTCGATAGTGATGGTTGTTTACGCCGGTCATGTTTGCTGCCTGAAACTGATTAATAAATACAGGAGCAACTGACCGGTTTTTTATGGCCTGGCGTCCCGTCTGACCAGGTACTATTTAAAAGCCGGGTGAAACTGGTGCAGGGTTTCCCGCAGGTATTCCCGGTCGAGGTGTGTATAGATCTCGGTGGTGGTGATGCTTTCGTGCCCCAGCATTTCCTGAACGGCCCGCAGGTCGGCCCCGCCTTCCACCAGGTGTGTGGCAAGGGAATGGCGCAGGGTATGCGGGGAGATATTCTTGGTAATGCCAGCTTTCTGTGCCAGCTCTTTCAGCATCAAAAGATCATAACCCTGCTGAGTTTGCTACCCCGCCTGTTCAGGAATAAAAAATCTTCCTGCCCGGGTTTGATTTTTATATGTACCCGGATATCATTCCGGTAAATGTTGATGTACCGGATGGCTTCGCTGCCAATGGGCACCAGCCTCTCCTTATCGCCCTTGCCGATCACCCTGATAAAACCCACATCCAGGAAGAGGCAGCTGATACGCAGGTTCACCAGTTCACTCACCCGTAGCCCGCAGCTGTACATGGTTTCCAGTATGGCTTTGTTGCGGCCGCCTTCGGGTTTGCTCAGGTCAATTTGTGCAATGATGCTTTCGATCTCTTCAAAACTCAGGGTGTCGGGCAACATTCTTTTTTGCCTGGGCGATTCCAGCAGTTCCGTGGGGTTTGCTGTAACGATCTGTTCCATAACGCAATACCGGTAAAAGCTTTTCATGCCCGAAATGATCCTCGATTGGGAAGCAACGGTCATGCCCAGTTCGCCTGTCCATTGCACGAAATTTTCCAGGTCTTTCAGCTTAAGTTCCTGCGGGGTTACCATTCTTCTTGTTGTTTGCAGGTAATCCGTCAGTTTCTCAATGTCACGCAGGTATGCCTCTACCGAGTTATCGGCCAGTGATTTTTCAAGCTGCAGCCAGGCTTTAAATCCTTTCTTATAGGGTTCCCACATGCGGCGAAGGCGTTTGAAAATTAAGATTATTCATTAAAGTCAATATACACTATTTTCGCAGCCTAAATTTCGTCAATAGTCATCAATATACAATATGCAGGCAGTTAACCTCCGTTCGTTCAGGCAAAAAGTACGTTTCAATAAAAAAAGACTGAGAGCATTTCTTACAAAGATCGAGAAGGATCCCCCACGGGGACTGGATAATCTTACCCGGTCACTGGAGCCCGAAGTGTGGAAGGAAGTGGACTGCCTTAGCTGCGCCAACTGCTGCAAGACGATGAGTCCTACGTTCACCAAAACCGATATCAAACGGATATCAAAACATTTTGGACAAACGCCGGAGGAGTTCACTAAAAAATGGCTTCGTAAGGACAGGATCGGCGACATGCTCAACAAGGTGGAGCCCTGCCAGTTCCTGAATTTAGCGGATAATAAATGTTCCATTTACGAAATAAGGCCTGCCGATTGTTCCGGCTTTCCTCATTTACCCAAAAGAAAGATGCTGGACTATATGCACATACACAAGCAGAACATTGAATACTGCCCGGCTACGTATAAACTGGTGGAGAAGATGCAGGAAGCAATGGAAATTGGGCATTAGGCATTGGTCATTAGGAGAATACTTGTTTAAGATCCATGATCCCTGAACCCTGATCCAGTATCCTGTATCCTGTATCTTGTATCTCGTATCCCGTATTCCCTCTCACAAATACACATCTTCGATCAGAAAATACTCAACGGGTTCATCCTTTATGATCGTGATGGCGAGTATGTTGAACTGTATCCTTTTCCATTGGGGTTGCTGGTAAAGATATTCTTCTGAGGCATTTATAAGGTTCTGTATCTTTTTTTTAGAAACCGCTTCTTCCGGGTGGCCGAATTTTTTTGTACGGCGGGTCTTCACTTCCACGAAATGCAGGATGCCGTCTTTTTGGGCAATGATGTCCACTTCCCAGTGCAAATGACGCCAGTTCCGGTGCAGCACAGCAAAGCCTTTGCCGGAGAGGTATTCCACGGCCATGTTTTCCCCCAGGCTGCCGGTCTTATTGTGCTGTGCCATGGTTCAAAGTTATTGATTTGCTTAATTCACAGGCTGAGGATAACTGCATTTACAAAATGCCACCGGAAAAATATTATTGCTTATTTTTGTGAAAATCTTCCAGAAGGTATGAAACAAAATAAACTGAATTTACTGGTTGCTGCTGTATTGGTAATTTTTGCGGTGATCTTAAAAGTAGCAACCCATCCACATACGTTTAGTCCGATCATAGCGATCGCATTATTCAGCGGGGTAGTTATAACAGATAAAAGACTTTCTTTTGCCATGCCCTTGTTCGCCATGTTTGCATCGGATATTATCCTGGAAGTTTTCACTACGTCCCCCGGATTCTATGGGTTAGAGCAGATAGGCAACTATGCCGCTTTGTTGTTCATCACCCTGCTTGGGTTTGCAATGAAGAAGATCAACATTATTACCGTGGCCGGATTTTCACTGGTTTCATCGCTTTTGTTTTATTTTCTCAGTAATACCAACACCTTCTTTTTTGATACGTTAAATGCTTACGATAATATTTTCAGCGGGTACATTAGTTGCATGACCGCAGGGATTCCTTTTATCAAGTGGGTACAGGATCTTATTTTCAGTACAATTCTTTTTGGAAGCTATGTGTTTTTGTTTAAGACTGCCAGAAAGAAAGTCGTAGCTTGAATAATTTGATATCTGAAGATTAACTGATCTTCAAATCAATTCTTCATAGCCTTCATCAACGGCAAGATGTTTCCCGTCGGCTGCAGCCGTGGCCAGTTCATCGCAGCGGTTATTAAAGGGGTTATCGGCATGGCCTTTCACCCATTTCATTTTTATTTTCATCTTCCGGGAAAGATGAAAATATCTGGTCCAAAGGTCTTTGTTCTTTTTCCGCCTTTAAAGTCTGTTCTTATCCAGTTATTCAGCCAGCCTTCCTCAATGGCCTTCACCACGTACTGGCTGTCGGAATAAATGACCACCGGCAGCTCTTTTTTGGTAATGGCTTCCAGCCCGGTGATAACGGCCAGCAATTCCATCCGGTTGTTGGTAGTAAGGCGAAAGCCTTTGGAGATCTCTTTGCGGTGATGATTCCACATCAGTATAACGGCAAAGCCACCGGGGCCGGGATTACCACGGGAAGAACCATCGGTATAGATCTTTATTTCAGACAATTAGTAATCGTTTAAAGGTTTAAGTCGTTTAAGGGTTGAAGGCTTAAAGAAGGTATAAATTTTTTAAACCCTTTAAATGGCTTAAATCCTTAAACGTGGAAACGTTCATCAAACCTGGAAAACCCCTGTTTTAAATTCCGGGATATCCGGGTTGTGATCCGCTGCAGCAATGCCTTCTGAAATGTATTTCCTTGTTTCTCCCGGGTCAATGATGCCATCCACCCAAAGCCGGGCAGCAGCATAATAGGGGGTGGTTTGAGAATCGTAGCGTTGTATCAGTTGTTGCAACAGTTTTTTTTCCTCTTCGGGAGTGATCTCTTTGCCTTTGGCTTTTAAGGTAGCCACCTGTATCTGGAGCATGGTTTTGGCCGCCTGCTCGCCACCCATCACCGCGATCTTTGCCGTGGGCCAGGCATAAATAAAACGGGGATCGTAGGCTTTGCCGCACATGGCATAGTTGCCTGCACCATAGGAATTACCGGTGATGATGGTGATCTTGGGCACTACCGAATTGGCAACAGCATTCACCAGTTTGGCACCGTCCTTAATAATACCACTGTGTTCGCTGCGGCTGCCTACCATGAAGCCGGTCACGTCCTGTAAAAAAACAAGCGGTATCCTTTTTTGATTGCAGTTCATGATGAAGCGGGCTGCTTTATCGGCGCTGTCGTTGTAAATAACACCGCCCAACTGCATCTCGCCTTTCTTGCTTTTTACGATCAGGCGCTGGTTGGCAACAATACCCACCGCCCATCCGTCCACGCGGGCATAACCACACACGATGGTCTTGCCGTACTCTTCTTTGAAAGCATCAAAACTTCCTGCATCCACAATGCAGTTGATGATACCGGTTACATCGTAGGGTTTGGTATTTCCCTCACTCATGATGCCATAGATATCACCATTATTTTTTTCCGGTGCTTTTGATCTGATCCGGTCAAAGCCGGCCTTTTTGTGGTGGCCGATTTTTCCCATTATCTTCTTCACCTTGTCCAGGCATTCCTCTTCTGTCTTGAATTTATAATCGGCAATACCGCTGATGGCATTGTGTGTTTCTGCACCGCCCAGTGTTTCAATGTCTATGTCCTCGCCAATGGCAGCCTTCACCAGGTAAGGGCCGGCTAAAAAGATCGAACCATTGCCTTCCACCATCAGTGTCTCATCGCTCATGATGGGCAGGTAGGCGCCACCAGCCACACAGGCGCCCATTACGGCGGCTATCTGTGTAATACCCATGGCACTCATCTTTGCATTGTTGCGGAAGATGCGGCCGAAATGTTCTTTATCGGGAAAGATCTCGTCCTGCATGGGGAGGAAGACACCGGCACTGTCAACCAGGTATATGATGGGCAGGTTGTTCTCCATCGCTATTTCCTGCATCCGTAGATTCTTCTTACCGGTGATGGGGAACCAGGCACCTGCTTTCACGGTCTGGTCGTTTGCAACGATCACACACTGCCTGCCGCTTACATAACCAATACCGCTGACGGTGCCGCCTGCCGGGCAGCCCCCTTCATCGGGGTACATATCATAGCCGGCAAAAGCGCCTATCTCTGTAAAAGCGGCATCCTTATCGCACAAATATGCTATCCGTTCCCGGGCGGTGAGTTTGTTCCGCTCTTTTTGCCGGGCTGCCGATTTCTTTCCGCCGCCTTCATAGATCTTTTCCAGTCGTTGCCTTACCTGGCTCCAGGCCAGTTTCATTGCATCCTCGTTCTTGTTGAATTCAATGTTCATGCGAAATCGTTGTCAGTTAATGGTTCATGGTTCATGGTTCGGGGTTCATAGTTTATGGCCGGTAGCCGGAATTGTCAATGAAATTGTACATTTGATACAACCCGGGGCTATGAACCATTAACAATTCACCACGAACCTACTGACAAAAATATGGCTAATGAAATTAACCGCATACTAAAACTATTTGCCGACCTGCAGCATGGCGATTGCTGGATCGGGCTCAACTTTAAGGAAGTGCTGCATGGCATGGATGCGGGGAAGGCTGCCAGAACCCTCAGCGCAGACGGCAACAGTATCTGGATGCTGGTATCGCACCTTGTTTACTGGCGGACCACCGTGGTTAACCGCCTCACTGGAAGTGATAACCCGCCGCCGTTCAAGGATTTTTCACTGCCCCCGGAACTGGATGAGGCCAACTGGAAACAGGCCCTGCATGATTTTGAAGCAGCATATCATTTGCTCCGCAATGCCATACACCATTTTAATGAAGATAATCTCTATAAAGATTCTCCCAAAAAGGGGCAGACCTACTACGAACTCATTATAGGATGCCTGCAGCATGATGCCTACCACATGGGGCAAATGGCGCTGCTGAAGAAAAGTTTAGCTGGTTAAATAATGTTCTGTTTTTCCCAAAGCAGGTTGCTTCGGATCTTTCATTTTAACGATTGGTAAGTTTCATTTGTCAGCCAGTGCTGAGCTTTTTGGAAAGAAGTGAATGCAAAATACTGCAGTCCCCTGTTTGTACATACGGTTTGCCAGAAACGGGCCATCTTTTCATAGTCTTCTGCGATCACAATGGCAATTTTGAACTGGCGGATACCGGGCGGGAAATTGTCGAGGTAGAATTTAACCAGTTCGTAATACGGAAAAAGTTCCAGCGGAAATTTAGTGGCCACCTCATCAACCAGTATCCTTTTGGCCTGGTGTTTTATGATCTCGTCATGGATCAGCCTGCTTTGTCTCAACAGGTCATCCCTGGTAAACAGTTCACCCCTGGATTCTACCAGCAGGTATCCTGGTTCGGGGCGGGATGTGATCACGATATTCATTTGACAGTGTAACGGTATATACAAGAAACAAAATTTTATTTGATTTTAAAAGAGGCTTCTTTTCCGCTCATCCTTTTTCCCGGCGGGCCACTTTAAAATAATGGGTAGCTTGAAGAAAGTACGCCATGAAAAGAATAATGGTATTCTCCCTGTTTAGCTTTTGCAGCCAGGTTATTTCAGCCTGCACTACCTTCTGCATCAATAAGAACGGCCAGATCGTTTTTGGAAGGAATTATGACTGGGTGACCGGTGCCGGCATTGTAAATACCAACCAGCGTGGACTGTTTAAAACCTCCCTGTACACCAGTGACGGGCCTGCCGCCACCTGGATATCAAAATACGGCAGTATCACATTCAACCAGTTTGGGAAGGAATTTCCAACCGGCGGAATGAATGAAAAGGGGTTGGTGGTTGAACTGATGCAACTGGACGGCACCACGTATCCTGCTGCCGACAACAGGCCAGCGGTGATCGGGTTGCAGTGGATACAATACCAACTCGACAATTCTGCAACCACTGCAGAACTGATCCGCAGTGATGCACAGATACGGATCAGCACCAGGGCCACACCCATTCATTTCCTGGTAGCGGATTCGGGGGGCAATGTGGCCACCATAGAATTCCTGGATGGCAGGATGACTGTTCATAAAGAGGATGACCTGCCTTTCCCGGTACTCACCAATAATACCTATGCATCCTCCGTTCAGACAGCAAACTCACTGGTTGATAAACCCGGTATCTTGCCAGGCAACAACTCGCTTGACCGTTTTGTGAAAGCATGCAGGATGCTGAAGCGATACCAGGATTCCGGTAGCAATATACCCGTTACCGGTTTTGCCTTCTCTATCCTTGATAAGGTAGCACAGGGCAGTTTTACCAAATGGAGCATCGTGTATGATATCAGCAATAAGCAGATCCATTTTAAAACAGAAACCAATAAGAATATAAAGACCATTGAATTCTCTGTTTTTGATTTTGCATGCAGCCAGCCGGCAAAGATGTTCAACATGAACCAGGAGGGCAGGGGAGACGTGAGCCATCATTTTATTCTGCCCGATAAAAAGATCAAGCAGCAGGTAATGGACCAGGTGGCCCTGGAAGGCGGGAGCCGGATCAGGATCAATAAAAAACAGCAGGAAGATCTGCTGCTTTTTGAATATGGGGTCAGTTGCAAACAGTAAAGAACCGGGCCATTACTGCCTGCAGGGGTTGTATCTTATTTGAACAGGTTTCTGAAAAATCCTTTCATCTCATTCCAGGAAGCGCTGTCGGCGGCGGCGTTATAGGCAATGGGAATATTGTACTTCTGTCCCACGGCCGTGGCATTCGGGTTGCTGAATGCGTGGGTGGCACCGGCGTAGCCTTTAAAAATATAATCTGCACCGATGGAGTCCATCTGTTTTTTAAACGCAGCTACTTCTCCAGGCAGAACAAATTTATCATCATTCCCGTGGCATACCAGTATTTTCGACCTCAGCAGGTTCTTATCGGCCGGTGTGCCCAGTAAACTGCCATGGAAACTGACAATGCCTTTAAGTGGCTCACCCATCCTCGCTAAATTCAGCAGCATGCCTCCGCCAAAGCAATAACCAATGCCGGCCATATTCTCGGTATCCACCTCTTTGTATTCTTTTAGTTTAGTAAGCGCTGCATCAAAACGTGCTTTGGCCATGGCAGGGTTTGCATAAAACGGCCCGGCCAGGTTCCCGGCATCGGTAGGGTTATCGGCCCGGCGGCCATTGCCATACAGGTCAACCGCCATGGCAATGTAACCCATTTCGGCGAGCTGCCTGGCCCTTGATCTCGCATAGTCATTCATTCCCCACCACTCATGTACCACAAGTACCGCAGGGCGTTTGCCTTGCTGGTTTCCGTCGTACACAATGTAGCCGTCCATGGTAAGGCTGTCGAGTTTGTAACGGATGTTCTCTTCTTTTAATTCCGGTGCCATGGCTTCTTCTTTTTTATCAGCATTATTGTTGCAGGAGATCAGCAGGATGGCACACATAAGGGGGATGCAGGAAAAAAGTATACGTTTCATGATCGTTGATTTGTTCATTTGATAACAGAATGGGCTTACGAAGGTTTACCAATTTACAAAATTTGTTTCAGGATTGTCTTTTCCGGTTATACCGTAAAACAAATATACCCGTAACCAGAAATGGGATTACGGATCCTGCAATTTTAATACTGGGGGTGATCAGTCCGATAAAAAAAAGGAAAAGCATGATCGAACTTAAGCAGGCCAACCCCGCCAGGGTTAATATCCTGCCCGGTCTTTTCTGAAAAAAGGTAACCAGCAGCATGATCTGCCCGCACAAAGGAACCAGGATGAAGGGGTGTAAAAAAGCACCGGGGTCACTAATAGACCTTGAGAATATATCCGCTTCACCCTGGAAAATGAACATACTCTTGTCCTTTCCCCATTCCAGGTAGCCCATAAGGAATGTCAGCAGCAGGCAGATATTCAGCAGTCTTTTCAATTCGCAGGTCTTTTAGATCTCAACATCCGGGTATTGCCGGGCAGGATATTTTATTGATCCGCCCGATCATTATTTTGCCTTATGCGCTTCCATGTCAATTTCGATAAGCTGCCCGGGGACCGCCAATCCTTTTACTTCAAGCCAGGTGCCGGTCGGGAACTGTTTTTTATACACGGTATTCCGGAAGCCTGAAACCTTGATAAATTCGGCCATATTGGTTGTGAAAACATTTTCCACTACCACGTCGTCAAACGTATACCCATAATGCTGTAAGATCTTTTCCAGGTCGCTGTAGCAGTTTTTCATCTGTTGTTCCATATTGCCGGGGGCAACAATGACCCCCGAATCGTTCATGCTTACCGCCCCGGAGATCTTAAGGTCATCCCCGATCCTTACGGCATGTGAATAGCCATACTCTTTTTCCAGTTTGGGCCGGAGATTAAAATATTCATGTGTCTCAGCCGGCACTGCTGCTTCGGTTTTCACTTCCTTGGGGGTTTCGTTGCAGCTTTGTACCACGAAGATCAAAACAACCACTGCTGTCAAACGGATCAATTGGTTTGAAAGGTTGAATACTTTTTTCATTTTGCTTGTTTTATTGCCTACTCTGGATGGTTTTCGGCTTCCCCGTTCAGAATAAAGGTTTACTGGGTATAGGCATATGCAAGGTCAGAACGATAATACCGGCCTGATCCGGAGTTGTTGTATTGACGTAACCGGGTTTACATCTTCATTCATATTCAGCAGGAATCAATACAAGAACTGCTTTGCGGTTCAATTTACAAATAATGTAATAAAAACCGGGAATGCTTTTTTAAGCATCCCCGTTTAAAATAGCTGCTCAACCGGTCTTACCAGATCTTCGTTCTCTTCTCCGGTGCTTTATACATTTTATCTCCTTCCTTCAGGTCAAAGGCCTTGTAAAATGCTTCCATATTGGTAAGCGGTCCGTTGGCACGGTGTTCGCCCGGTGAGTGGGTATCGGTAAGTATGCGCTGTGCGGCTGCTTCGGGCAGAATATTATTCCGCCATACCTGCGCCCAGTTCAGGAAGAAACGCTGGTCAGGTGTAAAGCCATCGATCTTCTTATTGCTCTTGCCCTGTTTGGTATGCTTAAATGCTTCATAGGCAATGCTGAGTCCGCCCAGGTCGGCGAGGTTCTCACCCAGGGTCAGTCTGCCGTTCACATGCAGGGTATCCAGTACAACATACCCATTATACTGGGCCACCACTTCGTCGGCCCGCTTTTTAAATTCGTCGGCATCGGCCTTTGTCCACCAGTCGTGCAGGCTGCCATCGGCATCATACTGGCGGCCCTGGTCATCAAAACCGTGGGTCATTTCGTGACCGATCACGGCGCCAATGCCTCCGTAGTTGATGGCGTCATCTGCCTCAAAGTCGAAGAAGGGGAAACGCAGTATACCTGCCGGGAAAACGATCTCATTCTTTACCGGGCTGTAATACGCATTTACTGTTGGTGGCGTCATCCCCCATTCTGTCTTGTCTATGGGCTTACCCAGCCTGTTTATATTATCCTGGTAGTTCCATTGGTTGCAACGCCAGATGTTGCCGATAAAATCATCTCTTTTAATGACCAGCCCGTCGTAGGTCTTCCACTTGTCGGGGAAACCAATTTTTTTCGTGAAGGCATGCAGTTTCGCAAGGGCACGCTGCCTGGTCTCGGCACTCATCCAGTCAAGTTGTTTAATGCGGCTGTCAAATGTTTCCTGCAGGTTGTTCACCAGTTCCAGCATTCTTGTCTTGGCCGCCTGGTTGAAATATTTGTCAACATAAAGCTGTCCGAGCAGTTCGCCCAGTTGACCGTCGATCAGTCCGCTCATGCGCTGCCAGCGGGGTGTTTGCGTTTTTTGTCCGCTCATTACCTGGTTAAAGGCAAAGTTTGCATCCACAAATGCTTTGCTCAGGTAGGGAGCAGCGCCCTTCATTACACCCCATTGCAGGTAAACCTTCCAGTCGGCCAGGGAAGTGGCGGCCAGCAATGAATCAATGAAGACCATGAATTTCGGGTTGCTCACGATCAGGCTGTCTTGTTTTGTCTTATAGCCAAGCTGGGTTAAAATGGTTTGCCAGTTGAGGTTGGGTGTCTTGGCGCTGAGACCGTCTACAGAGAATTTGTTGTACAGCTTAACAGGGTCACGCATTTCTACCCGGCTCATTTGTGCATTTGCAATAGCGGTTTCCAGTTGCATGATGGTGGCGGCATTGGCAAGTGCCTTATAATTCTCCAGGCCGCAAAGCGTAAACAACGTGGCAATATATTTTGTGTATTCCGTTCTTATCTTCTGGCTGCGGGCATCATTCTTCAGGTAAAAATCCCGGTCGGGTAATGTGGTACCGCCCTGGCCGATGCCGATAATATATTTGGTTATGTCTCTTGAATCCTGTCGTACGCCAATGGTATATAAAGGGGCGGAGATGGACCTGGAGCGCAGGTAATTGATATGGTCAAGCACCTGTGATTTTGAGGGGAGTTTCTCGATCTCATCCAGGTATGGTTTAATGGGTTGGGCCCCCAGCATTTCAATGGCAGCGCTGTCCATGGCGCTGGCATAAAAATCACCCACCCGTTTCATCAGGTCGTTCCTGCCGGGGTTGGCTGCTGCTTCTTCCAGCAGGCCTTTAAGTGCCTGGGAGCTTTCTTCAGCAAGCTTGTCAAAACTTCCCCATCTTATTTTTGAAGGCGGGATCGGTGTGTTCTTAATCCAGTTTCCGTTGGCGTATAAATAAAAGTTGTCGCCGGGTTTTACTGATAGGTCCATATTGGCGGGATCAATGAACTTACGGGCCTGTTGTGCTATGGATACCGGAGGTGCCACGAAAAAACCGGCCAGCACGAGTACAAATACAATTCGTTTCATAGATTTTCGATTTTTTGAGTGGATAAAATTAGGCAACCTTGTATAAACAGCCATACAAAATATGTTAGCGGTAAAAGGGGAGGACGGGCAGCGCCCGGTTAAAGTCGTATCGGCCCTTTTATGTATAAATCCGATTACCAAAAGCTATGATTCGTTAATTTTGTCTCTTATTCAACAGCCATTGTTACAACGAGCCCTTTTTTTTCTTTTACTGTGTTCTCCCGCTGCCTTGACTGCACAAAACACCAAACCCGATCCCGGAATTGTGATCGGCAATATCCTGGATGCGGATAACAGCAAGGCCATTGCAGGAGCCAGTATACGTATCATTCTTTTGTCCGATTCATCGGTCCAGCGCAGCCAGCCGAGCGGAAAGGATGGGGATTTCCTTTTCGACAAACTGCCGTTTGGATACTACCGCCTGCAGGTGAGTGCAACCGGGTATGCAAATCTTTCCCTTGACAGCATCAACATCCGGCAGGAGCGGTTCGATTTTGACCTGAATGATATCCGGCTGAATAAAAAAACATCTACCCTGGATGAAGTGGTGGTATATGCAGAGAAGCCACTGATCGAGAACAAGGACGGCAAACTCACATTCAATACAGGCGAATCGGCACTCAGTTCGGGGGCATCCACCACCGAACTGCTGAAGCAGACACCGCTGGTGAATGTTGATAACGACGGCAAGATCTTGTTGCGGGGGAAGGAAGTGAAAGTGCTGATCGATGATAAACCGGTGGAACTGGATTCAAAACAACTGCAGGATCTTTTGGAGAGCATGCCGGGCAGTATGATCGAAAAGATAGAAGTGATGACCACGCCGCCACCGCAGTACGCCAATGAACGGGGCGGGGTGATAAACATTGTTACCAGGAAGGGGAAGGTTGGGTTTAATGCACGGATAAATGTGAGTTATGGCACCCGGGGCGAAGCAGCCATCAGTGGCAACATGACCTACCGGAAGAATAAATTCACGCTTAATTTTTCAGCGGGATTTGGATACAATGAATACAAGGGCAACAGTTACAGTAACCGCCGGAATTTTTATACCGATTCATCTACCTATTTCAATACGGTTGGCAACAGCGGTAATAATAACCGGCGGCCAAACATACGGCTGAGTGTGGATTATGACCTGAACAAGCGGAACAGCCTGAATTTCACATCGCAGTACAACAGCAACAATTCTGCCAGTGAGAATGAGACCGGGTACAGCAACCTGAACCGGTTCTACGAAGTGTATAAACTGAGCAACCGTACCACCGGTACATCCAATGAGAGCTGGAATCCGAACTTCAATATTACCTATACCTATAAGGGAAAGAACCCGAAAGAGGTTTTAAGACTGATCGGCGGGTTGAACTACAATGCATACAATAATGAACGGGATTTTTACCAGCAGTACCTGAACTAATGTGCTGAACACCGCGTTTTACAAGAAACCGGAGAATATTTTTGTGAAGAATGAACTGCTGAGCAACGACTTTCTTTTTCACCAGACCATTTTCGGGTTGCGGGCATCTGTGCGGTATGATTTTATGCCCGACTTTTATATCAATGCCGGGTTGCAGGCAGAACATACCGTTACCAGTTTCGATATCAGGAACAGCAGTGAACGTTACCCGAATAATTACTGGTCGGCTTTGCCCTTTGGTACACTGATGAAAAAATGGACGAATGACGTGAGCATTACATTCAGCTATAAGCGGACCATTCAACGGCCCCGCCTGAATGAACTGAACCCAAGCACGGACTATGCGGATCCGTACAACACCCGTTCCGGCAACCCTTACCTGCAGCCTTATTATGCCGATAATTTTGACCTGATCTTTGGCAAGTGGAATAAACAGTACAACATCAATGCCTCGGTTGGATACAATGCCCTGCAGGATATTTACAGTTCAATAAGAACCCTGCTGCCCGACGGGAAGACCTTTACCACCTGGCAAAACATAAGCGGAAGAAAGGAGTACGAAGCCAGCATCTGGGGAGGTTATACTCTCAGCAAGAAAGCCAAGGCCAACCTGAGTTTTGGATATACGTACAATGTGTACAGCCTGTACGACCGGTCGGTACGGTATTTCCGCAATGGGGGTTCCTTTTACTCAACGCTGAACGGCACTTACCAGTTCACCGATGTTATGAATGCCAATGCAAGTTTTACATTCAACCGGTTTGCCAACCCGCAGGGAACGATACGAAATACACTGAGCATGAATGTTGGGGTTCAACGCAAGTTCTTCGCCAAACGGTTCATCATAACGGTCAACATCATTGATCCCTTCCGCCAGCAGCAGAACAGGAATTTTACGTACGGAAGTAATTTCAGCCTGGAGAGTTTCAGTACTACCAACACAAGGAACTACCGCATCGCCCTGAGCTATATCTTCAGGAAGAATCCTAAAAAATCGGGCAGGGAGGAACTGCTGAAGAAATTGCAGAAGAAATAACGGGAATTGTTTAACCGGTCTTTGCTGCAAGATCCAGTCGTTTGGCAAGCCAGCTGTCTTTTACCGGTATCAGCCATTTGTCCAGCAATTCTTTTTTGGTAAGAACCGTATTGTTGAAATACAGGGTTCCGGGCGTAACGAAGCCATTCCGAACCGCATAATCCAGTTGGTTAAGGGGGAGCAGCTGTACCTTGTCTTTAATAACAAAGGCCAGGCTCTGCCGGTCGAACATCTGTACCTGGAATTTTTCTTCAATGGCTTTGATGACATGAACAGAACTGTCGGTGCTGCAGCCGCCGACCGCAGTGTCTGATTCATCGGCCATGATCACGATGAACTGCCCGAAGAATAGATTGGCATATCCTTTCACCGGGGCGCCATGACTTTTCCAGCCGGCCACAAATTCATTCAGCATGTGTTCCATCTGGAGGGCTTCGCTGATAAAGAATAAACGACTGCTTTGATAGATCCACACCCGCGAGTTGTCGTTAAGATCAGTGGGTATGTGTGATTGAAAGTCTAAATTCATTATTCATTTTTAATTCTTCATTGATAAGGCTACGAGTTCCGCAATGTCCAGTACCTGCACTTCTTCCTCTTTGTTATTGTTCTTCACACCATCGGTCATCATGGTATTGCAGAAGGGGCAGGCAGCGGCGATCACAGAAGCACCGGTTTCCAGGGCTTCGTTGGTACGTTCAAAATTGATACGGGTGGTCCCTTTTTCTTCTTCCTTGAACATTTGTGCACCACCGGCACCGCAACAAAGGCCATTACTCCTGCATCGTTTCATTTCCACCAGGGAAGCATCCAGGGCTTCCAGTACCTTACGGGGCGCTTCATAAATATCATTGGCCCGGCCCAGGTAACAACTGTCGTGGTAAGTGATCTTTTTCCCTTTGTACGTTCCGCCTTCCGCCATTTTTATCTTGCCTTCATCGATCAGTTGCTGCAGGAAGCTGGCGTGATGGATCACTTCATAATTGCCTCCCAGTTCGGGGTATTCATTTTTCAGGGTATTAAAACAATGCGGGCAGGCCGTTACAATTTTCTTTACTCCATACCCGTTCAGGACCTGTATGTTCTGGTATGCCATCATCTGGAACATGAATTCGTTGCCTGCACGCCTGGCCGGGTCACCGGTACACATTTCTTCTTTTCCCAGGATGGCGTATCGGATGCCTACTTTATCCAGGATGCTCACAAATGCCCTGGTTATTTTTTGTGCCCGCTGGTCAAAACTTCCGGCACAGCCAACCCAGAATAATACTTCGGGGCTTTCGCCCTTTGCCATCATTTCGGCCATTGTTGGAACATGCATACAATAATTTTTATCAGGATTTGATGAATGCTGCAATATACTGCTTCTGCAAAAGTAAAATATTCTTTTTTGAACCACATAGGAACATAGAAGTTCAGGTTGGCACATGGTTGTATTCATATGTGTCCTGTATGGTTCAATGTATTTATATAACCCTGCCTGCTTCATTTTAAATATCTTTGTGCCAGTGAAGAATATCGTTCAGCGAATAACAAATTGGGAAGCCTGGCCCTTCAGGTTGCTTTATGCGCCCATCGCCCCCATGTGGGTCTGGTATATGATCCGTTCCGGTTCTGTATGGTTCTTTACACCCAGCAATCCAAAGATCACTTTCGGTGGTATGGATGGGGAACCCAAGAAGGAAATGTATGACCTGCTGCCCAAAGAAATGTACCCGGGAACTTTCAATGTCATGCCCCGGCTGCATTTTGATGAAGTGAAAGCATTGTTGCAGCAAAGCGGCATTCAATATCCCTTTGTTGTAAAACCCGAAGTGGGCTGCCAGGGCATCCTGTTCCGGAAGATCGATACGGAAGAAGAGTTGTTGCATTATCATTCCAGAATGCCGGTCGAATACATTATACAGGCGCTGGTAAGTTATCCAATGGAAGTAAGTGTGTTCTATGTCCGCCATCCGCTGCAAAAAAATGGAAGGGTAACCGGGTTCCTGCATAAGATCCCCCTGCAGGTCACCGGCAATGGAAAGGATACGCTGGAACAACTGGTCAAAAAACATCCCAAGGGGCATAAAAGGATGGGGGAGATGCACAGCAAACATAAGAACCGCTGGAATGATGTTATTCCTGCAGGAGAAAAGTATATGCTTAGTTATGCTGCCAATCATAACCGCGGCGCCCACTTTGTTGACCTGAAAGAGCATATTGATGAGAGGCTGGTGAGTATTTTTGATGATATCAGCCACCGCATCAATGATTTTTTTTATGGCCGGTACGACATCATGTGCACCAATGTGGAAGACCTGAAGAACGGAAAGAACTTCACCATACTGGAATACAACGGCTGCGGCGCAGAACCCAACCATTTTTATGATACCGGCTATACCTTGCCCGGGGCCTACAAAGAAATCCTGAAGCACTGGAAAGCGCTTTACGAAATATGTAAACACAACAGCCGGCAGGGAATAAAGCCCTGGCCTTTTCAAAAAGGAAGAAAATTCCTGGCGGAGATCAATGCCCATTTTAAAGTGATAAGGGCCGTTGATGCTGAGATGCAGTAATACCGGTATCAACCCTCAATGAACGCTTAGTAAATAGTGTACGCTGCATACCGGCCATGCTGCGTGATGGAAACGGGGATACCCGGTTCTTCTCCGATGTAATGTAAATAAGGGATGCCGTTCCTGTCTTTAATGACTGCTATCTTGTTTTTTTGTTTCCCGGAGATCACCGCATAATGGGAGACCAGTTTTTTATAAATGAATTCTTGCTGGCTCCTGTGATCATGCTGGGGGGCCCGGAAGCAACAACCTGTGAAAGGAACTTTGACTGCCCCGGCAGGCCTGGCTATGCTGTAAATATATTTTTTGGAAGAGTGGGTAACTGTATGGTAAGTGATATTACCGGTCTCCACCATTCCTGCTGATCCGTTCAAAACCGTGCAGTTGAATCTTAGCGGGGCAAAAAACCGTCCGCCGTATTGCCGGGTGTAAATTTTGTAAGCGCTTTCTTTCATGCTCCAGAGCTTCCAGACCATTTCATCGGGGGATGCAGTTTCCCGGATATACCGTTGTTCCTGAGGCGTAAATACTTTTTCTAAAAAACCTTTCCGCTTCCAGTTGCTTTCGGCAGCCGCTGTGGCCATATCTACGATATCATTGCCGGTCATTTCTCACTGAGTTTGGCGGTTATGATCTCCATGGCTGCTTTTACGGTGAGCATTTTTTCCATCGACTCATTGTCGATGATGATGTCAAAAGCCGTTTCAATATCCAGGATCACATCCACCAGGTTGGCAGAATTGATCTTGAGGTCCTTCAGGAAGTCGGAGTTTTCATGTAGGTTCTTAAATCCTTCCTGGTCCTTTACATAGGGCTTAACGATCTCTTTCAGCGATCCTATTAATTCTTCATTGGTCATCCATTGTATTTTTTAAAGATGATGCAGCTGTTTATATCGCCAAATCCGAAACTGGCTTTGGCGATCACCTGCAATTTATCTGTTTCTATAAGTTTTTGCGGTATTTTTTCCGGGCCGATCAACGCTGCGATCTCAGGATGTATGTCCTCGCAGTTGATGGAAGGGAAGATGAAATCATTTTTCAGTCCCAATACAGCGGCCACGCATTCAATAGCCCCTGAAGCGCCGAGGCAATGGCCGGTCATGGATTTTAAGGAATGGATATAAGGAAAATCCTTTCCCTTCCTGTTCAATGCTTCCGACCAGTTCTTTATTTCGGTGGCATCTTTTGAGGTTGCTGTCAGGTGCCCGTTGATCAGGTCTATCTCATCCGCAGTGATCCCTGCATTCTCAATTGCCGTTTTAATGCAGCGTTGTACGGCCGTTGAATTCGGTGCGGTCATTGTACCATCACTTCTTTGTCCGCCTGAATTAACTGCACCCCCAAGTACTTCTCCATAAATTCCTGCACCCCTTTCCAAAGCGCTTTCCAATGATTCCAATACCAGGGCACCGGCGCCGCTTCCCGGTACAAAGCCGCTTGCCGTTGCACTCATGGGCCGGGATGCTTTTTCCGGGGTGTTATTATGTTTATAAGTAGTTACCTTCAGGGCATCAAAGCCGCCCCAGATATACGGACCATGATCACTGCATCCTCCTGCAAGCATCCGCTTTGCTTTCCCGGATTGTATGCGCTCAAACCCCATTAAAACAGCATCGGTGCCGGTACAACAGGCAGATGAGTTGGTGGTGACCAGGTTTCCGAGCCCGATCATTCCGCTTAAATAAGCAGATATCCCGCTTGCCATGATCTGCAGAACAGTGGTGCTTCCCAGTGTCTTAACATTACCGGCATCTACTTTATAAATGGCCTCCCTGTATTTTTCTACACCGGAAGTACCGGTGCCGAACACGGTTCCGCTGTCCCAGTCAGGATCTTCCGTTCCACTCATGACCAAACCGGCGTCATTCCATGCATCCATACCGGCCATACAGCCGTATAGGATACCGGAGCTGTTAAAATTCCTTAATTGGAGCGGGGACAGGTACTGTTGTTTCAATTCTTCCGGCACAGGTGGGATGCCGCCAACGCAACAGGAAAATTTCAGATCTTCCAGCTCTTTATAAAAACAGATACCGGAAACACCTTTTTTTATGGCATAGGTAAATGCCGGGATACCGACACCGTTTGGTGCAGCCACGCCAATACCTGTTATAACTACCCGGTTGCTCACTTGTTGTATATTATGATCCCGGAAATGGTACCGCTGCAGACAATTTCACCCGAAGCGTTCCTCATTTCCACTTCGCATTTCAGTTTATTGAAACGAAAATATTTTTTTTGAGATGTAACCGTTACTTTTTCACCCGGAAAGACAGGGGCAAGAAAGTCCACTTCAACAGAACTAAGGGCGATCATTGGCATCGGTGTTCCGGCTGCAATATCATCCTTTAATAAATAGATGCCCAGGCAAACAACGCCGATCTGTGCCATCGTTTCTGTAAGAATGACTCCAGGCGTTACCGGGAAATCTTTAAAATGTCCCTGGTAAAAACATTCTTCGGGTTTGTATGTGTAACTTCCTTTTGCTCCGCTCTCTGTTATTTCATGCAATTCATCGGCAAACAAAAAGGGTGGAGAGTAGGGTAGCAGGTTCAATATTTCTTTTGTAGTCATTGCTCAATTTATATGTTCGCCTCCATCTGCTATGATAGTACTTCCGTTTATCCAGGCAGCTTCATCCTTACATAAAAGATAAACAACATCTGCCACATCTTCAGGGGTTGTTAACCGTTTAAAGGGGTTCCGGTCCATTGCATGTGCCTTTAGCTGCTCATGCCCGGGGATCATCCGGAACGAAGCGGTATCGGTAACGCCGGCCTGTACGCAATTTGCTTTTATACCGTAGGGGGCAAATTCCAGTGCAATATTCCGGGTGATGGCTTCCAGTGCAGCTTTGGCAGCCGATACGGCAGCATAGCTCCTGAACGCTTTTGTATTTCCTTCGCTGCTGAAACTGATGACCCTGGCATCGGCTGCAAATAGTTTGTTCTCATAAAGCAGTTTTGTCCAGTCATACAAACTGATGGCCATTGACTCCAGCGTCAGATGAAAATCATCATTCTGCAAGGAAGGTTGTTCATTACCGGTCATCGGTTTTAAATTGCCCTTTGCAATGCTGTGCACAAGCGCCCTTATTTTTCCCTGTTCACCCAGTTTTTCCCGGATCGTGTTAAGGATCGCATCTCTTTTTTCCGCCTGCATGGCGTCTTTATTGAACGCTAAAAGATCAACACCGGTTGCTTTTATCTGTGCAAACGCCTGTTCAATGGCCGGCATGTCTGTTTTGCTGTTGCGGTGTACAACCATGATATGGCAGCCATGCATGGCCAGTTTTTTGGCTGTGGCCAGGCCCAATCCCGAAGAACCCCCGAGAATGAGTGCCCAGTAATTTTTATTTTCAAATTCCTTTACCATTTCAATAAAATGCTTTGTGCAGAAAAACCCGGGCCAAAACTCAGCATCAGTCCCATCTCGCCCCTGGGTACCCCCCTGTCCAGGAAACGTTCCAGTACATACAGTACGGTCACGCTCGACATGTTGCCATACTGTTTCAATACTTCCCTTGTATCATCAATATTTTTTCCAAGCGAACCAAACAATTCTTCCACCGTTTGCAGTATTTTTCTTCCGCCGGGATGAAAAACAAAATTATTGATTTCGCCGATGTTTGAATTGTTCCTTTCCAGGAAAGGATGAACGATCTTCGGAAAATGTGCTGCAATGGTTTCCGGTACGGTCTCATCCAGTATCATGCGAAGGCCTGTATTGGTGAGTTTGAAACCCATCATGTATTCCGCATCATAAAAATGATACATTTCTTCCGCAATGATCTCCGGGCCCTCATCTCCGGGGCAGGAGGATAATAATATGGCAGCGGCGCCGTCGCCGAATATGGCGGCACTTACGATATTGGCCATGGAGAAATCATCGAGTTGGAAAGTTGCTGTAGGAGATTCCACCGCAACCACGGCCGCCCGTTTGCCGGGATTGGCCTTTAAAAAATTTTTGGCATAAATGATCCCGGAAACACCGGCTGCACAGCCCATTTCGGTGACCGGCAGGCGTACAATGTCCTGTTTCATCTTTAAGCGGTTCACCAGGTATGCGTCAACCGAGGGGATCATTATCCCGGTGCAGCTTACCGTGATCAGGTAATCTATGTCCTGTGCGATCCATCCGGCTTTGTCCAATGCGTTCCGGAGTGACATTTCGGCCAGCTTTGTGCATTCCCGCACATAGATGTCGTTCTTTTCTTCAAAGGAGGAATTGGCGAAAACCTCTTCCGGGCCCATTATGGAATACCTTCTGTCCACACCGGCATTGCCAAAGATCTTAATGACCTTCCGGATGAATCGTTCGTCTTGTCCTGTCAGCCAATGTTCTATAAGCGGTAATATTTCTGAGGTAGGCCGGGTGTGAGGGGGCAATTGCTTTGCTACGGTTTTTATTTTTACGCTCATGTTTTTTTGATTATCCATTGATACCGGAAGGCCCATTTCCAGTGAATTGAACTGGTTGTATCCTTTATTTTTTTACTCATATTCACCAGTTCCTTTTTTTTAAACCCCCTCAGCACAGAGATGGCACCATCTTTTCTTACCATGGGATTCGAAATGAAAATGCTTATGAACCTGAACAGGTACCAGGCTGTGCTGCTCCGGTGCAGGTCGTTTATAACAATGCCTGTGCTGGCTTTTTCTGCCAGGGATCCCAGCATCCTTTCTATCTCTTCATTTTTAAAATGGTGAAGGAATAAAGTAGCCAGTGCAATATCATATGCCGGTTCTGGAAACGCATCCGCCAGCACATCCATTTTTAAATAACGGATCTCCGGGTAATTGGCCGACAACTTCCGGGCATAATTTACGGTAAATTCATTGGCATCGATGCCGGTCAACTTAAAAATGTAATTATTTTTCTTTCCGTATTCCGCTACGGCCCTCAGCATATCACCACTGCCGCAGCCCAGGTCAATGATAGAAATAGTTGAACCGGCCGGTGTGGACCTCAATAACGCATGCAGGCCCTGGATGGTTGCTTTGTTCCCACCCAGCCATTTATTTATTGCGGCGATCTGGTCCAGGGTCTTCCGCAGCATTTCGCCTTCCATAGAAAGATCGTCCATGATCTCTGCTTCGGGGCTCCGGTATGTTGTACGCACGAACATTTCAGGATCGGTTTAAGTATGTGGCATGTCTATCCATTCAATCCGTTGTTAACTGCAACGGTTTACCATGTGTATGTTTTATAATGGCGGGCAATACTCCCGGAATATGTGTCAGGCCATACATGATCAGCCTGGTAAGACCATCTTTGCCAAAAAATGGTTGCACGATCCTGCCGGTTGTTACCCGGGTCTTGAATGCTGCATTCCACATCCGGTTGTATGCATGTTCCAGTTCAGTGCGGGAAATGGTCTTCTTACTGAAATATTCAAGGATCAGTTCCGAAGCTATTTTGGCGCTGTGTATCGCCATGGCCATACCGTTGCCACACAGGGGATGTATCATTCCCGCCGCATCACCACACATCAGCATATGACCTTCCACGGTGGTCTTATTGGAAAAAGAAACCTGGCTGATCGTCAGGGGATGCTCAAATACAGGAACAGCATTTTCGAAAATCCTTTTTAAATGGGGATTCCTGCAAAGCACTTCCTGCCTGAAGGCCTCCGTATTCCTGTATTGCTGAAAACTACTGTAGTTGGTGATATAACAGGCATTTATATTCCCATTTTCCACCTTTGAGATCCCGCAGTAACCGCCTTTAAAATTGTGCAGGGCCACCAGGTCTTCCGGGAAATCGCCTGCCAGGTGTGTCTTTACGGCTACAAAGGGCGACCTGTCTTTTATAAATGTCCTTTCCAGCTTTACATCCAGGTTGCTTCTTTTACCGAAAGCACCTATTACACTTCTTGCGGTAAATTCATTTCCATCTTTGGTCTGCACCCGGAACATGTCATTTTCAAAATGAACATCGGAAACAGTATCCTGCATTACTGAACAACCGTTTTGTACCGCATGCTGAAAAAGAAAATGATCCAGTGTATACCGGCTTACCCCAAAGCCGCCCAGGGGAAGTTTTATTTCTGTCGTTTTTCCACGGGTAGTACTCAGTAAGAACCGGTTGATCTTTTTTGCACCGGTTGTCATCGGGTCTGCTCCAAGTTGTTGCAGGTAGGGTAATACTTCATTGGAGACATACTCGCCGCAGACCTTATGTTTCGGGTATTCATTTTTCTCGATAAGTATAACCGATAAACCGGCTTTGGATAAATGGATGGCACTCACCAGGCCGGCAAGTCCTCCGCCAATGATGATAATATCTGTTGCATTGCTGTTCAAAAGACCGTTAAAGCTGGTTCCGGGTACCGGTTTAAAAATTTGTTTAAAAGTACATTCAAATCTGCGTATGTCTTTCAAACAACTGGGCTATTTTTTTACCGGCAGGTTTGGGTATCGACGGGAAAGTTAAAAAACTGTAAAAACACATCACTGTCATTCATGCGACAATCCGTATATCTACTGCCCTTTATTTTTGACATCAAAATAAAATACGCATGAAAAGATTTTTCCACTTACCCGTCATTTGCTTTGTGGCCGGAATGACATTCCTGGCATCCTGTAAAAAAAATACGATTCCTTCCAATGGTAATGAGGTTATCGTTAACCCGGGCGACAGCACCCAGCCGGTGATCTTATACAGCGGCAGCTTAACCGGGGGCGAGGCCGGCGACCAGGCAAGGGGAGATGTGACCATTGAAAAGGTGGGCACTAAAAAATACCTGGTGTTCAGGAATTTCAACTCCAACAACGGGCCGGACGTTCATGTATATTTTTCCAAAACAATCGGAAGCCATGCATCGCCCCCTACGGAGTACAAAGACCTTGGTTTTCCGAAGTATACCAGCGGCACGTTCAATTACGAACTGCTGACGGAACCGGATATTGCCAATTATAAATATGTGCTTATCTGGTGTGCCCGGTACAGGATCCAGTTTGGGTACACAGAATTAAAATAACAATCAACCCGTTAACCTTTCAATTTAATGTATGAAAAAGAACCTGGTACTTATCATTTCTGTTATCTTTTTATCGGCATCGGCAACTGCCCAGAAAAAAAACAAAAGGCCGGTTGACCGGTTTGCTGATCTTACGGTGGGCATTGGGGCTTCCCAGGTAACCGGATCCCTTTCCTATGTGCATAACTGGAAATTTGGAAAACGAAAAAAATGGGAACTTGGCCTGGGTGCCCGGTACTCGGGTTATTTTGGAACGGACCTGTACTACCGGACTGCCCCCGCAAAGCTAACCAGCGGCAAAACGGATCCAACGGTGCTGTTTACCGAAGATATTGAAGAGAACATTGATTCGGTATTATTTCCAAAGTCACAGGTGAACTCTTTCAATATCTCTCTCAACATTGGTTATAATTTCACCAAAAGATTCTCGGCAGGTTTGAATATTGACCTGGCCGGTTTCACCGTTGGTAAAAAACAGGATGGGATCTATTACGGGAACAATTTTGCAACCGGCGTACCGGTAACTGCAAAGCCTACCGGTTTTAATCTTTTGTTAATTAGTGATAATGACAAGGGCTCGCTGAACAGTGAATTGTTCGGTCGTTATACGTGGAATGATTCTTGGGGGGTGAAACTGGGTATCCAGTTTTATTTTGCCGAGTTCACAACGGATACAAAGGTTCAGACCACACCAGGCGGTGATGTAAATGACCGGTTCCGGAAAAAGATGCTGGGGGCCGGGTTGGGAGTGACCTATAAATTTTAAAAGCGAACCGGCTGTTTTTAATTAATTTTAGTAGATGAAAAAACTCCTTACATTCCTTATCTTTTTAACAGGAATCCCGGGCCTTGCACAAGCGCAATTGGTATTAACCCCGGTTGATGCAGGAAGCAACGTGCATTTCGTGATAAAGAACTTCGGCATTAAGACCCGGGGGGATCTGAAGGGGTTGAAAGGAACGATCCGGTTTGCCCCGGAAAATTTAGCTGCCAGCAGTTTTGATGTATCCGTAGATGCCAACAGCATTGATACGGATAATGAAAGCAGGGATAATCACCTCCGCCAGGCTGAGTATTTTAATGTAGCCACCCATAAGACCATCCATTTTAAAAGCACGAAAGTTGTGCTGTCATCGGTTGCCGGCAGGTATTACATGTACGGTGACCTTACCATCAAAGGCGTTACCAGGCCGGTTGAATTTGGCTTTGGTGTCAGCCCCAAAGACGGGGATATGTTTTTGAGGGTGAATTCGGTATCAACCGGAGAGATTTTGGTGTGGGTGGGAGCAGCATTTCCCTGTCGGATAAGCTGACCGTTTCGCTTTCTGTATTAGCAAAAAAATAATTTTCATTCCCCATTTCCATTCGCATGAATGGCAGGATATTGTTCCTGCTTGTTATCTTTGCCCGATGCCAAAATTGTTCCAGATCTTTGGATGGGGTCTTCTCATCAGTTTCCTGGGTTCATTGCCCCTCGGTACACTGAACGTGGCTGCCATGCAGATCGGCATCCAGGAAAGCATCATGAATGCCCTGTATTTTTCCTTTGGTTCTTTGCTGGTTGAAATGATCTATGTGCGCATCTCCCTGGTGGGTATCGACTGGGTACGTAAACAGGAAAAACTGATGAAGGCCATGGAATGGATCACCCTGTTCATCATCATTGCACTGGCAGCAGGCAGTTTCATTGCAGCACTCCGGGACGGGGCCACTGAAAAAAATGTGATGCTGCAGAACAACATGCACCGTTTTGTGCTCGGGATGTTCATGTGTGCCATCAACCCCGTTCAGATCCCTTTCTGGTTTGGGTGGAGTACCATATTATTCAGTAAAAAAGTACTGGAACCCCGGCAAAGCCATTACAATATTTACATCATCGGTATTGGGTTGGGTACCCTGGCCGGTAATGCCGTTTTTATTTTCGGAGGCAGGTGGCTGGTTCAGCGTATCGCCAACAGCCAGGAATACCTGAACTGGGTCATCGGCGGCATATTTGCCATCACGGCCATCATACAGGCCATAAAAATGATCCGGCATAAGGATGCCGTACATAAATTCACCCACGCGGAGGAGGATAACAGGGGCTGAAAAAAAACATGCTGTACGAATCAGTCCACAATAAACAAACGGCATCCGTTTTCCGTCCTGCTGCGGTGAGCCTCACAGTTATCGCCTACATGATAGGTCATGCCTTGGGAAAGAGTGAATTCCCTGCCGTCTTCCAGCTCCGTTATCATTTCCCCGGAGATGCAGTAAATGATATGCCCTTTTTTGCACCAGTGGTCGGCAAAATACCCCGCAGAATATTCCACCATCCGTACCCGGATATCGCCCATCCTGAAGACCCTCCGGTGTGCCATGCCCGTGGTGCCCGTATGTTCTTCCTTTTCAATACCCGACCAGTCAAGCGTTTGGAAGGGGAAGGCTTTAATTTCCATCATACTTTTATTTGGTTTCTAAATTAACAAAATTTCATAAGCTGTCTCGGTTTGTCATGTTATCCGCCAGTTGGCGGAGAAACATTTGACGGGCTCTTGTTCAGTTGTCAGCCTTAGTATAGCAGCCTGGCAGATTCCTCGTGCCTCGGAATGACAAACTTAGTCAGCAGAAAAAATATTCTTCCACTGTTTAAATTAGTATTTTCGGGGTTCCTCATGTACGCCATTGTAGATATCGAAACAACGGGTGGCTATGCTTCTGCCCACGGTATCACCGAGATCTCGGTGTATGTGCATGATGGACAAAAAGTAGTAAAGCATTTTGAGACACTCATCAACCCGCAGCAGGATATTCCCCGTTACATTACCGCACTTACAGGCATCGATAATGAGATGGTGGCCGATGCACCGGTATTTGATGAAATTGCCGATGTGCTGTTTGAGATCCTTCATGAGAACATATTTGTGGCCCATAACGTGAACTTTGATTATTCCTTCATCAGGCACCATCTTAAGGGATCGGGTTATGACCTCACCTCAAAAAAATTATGTACCGTTCGTTTGGGCAAGCGGGTATTTCCCGGGCTGCCTTCCTATAGCCTGGGTAATCTCTGCCGTTCTTTAAAGATCCATATCGAGAACAGGCACCGGGCGGGAGGGGATGCAAAAGCCACGGTCAGGTTGTTCGAATTCATGCTGGCCAACGGCGCCCAAAATCATATTGACCAGATGCTGAAGAAGAGTTCTGCCGAGCAATGGCTTCCGCTGAACCTTGATAAAGCCCTTATTGACAAACTGCCACCCAGGCCGGGTGTTTATTATTTCCATAACAACAAGGACAAGATCATTTATGTAGGCAAGGCCATCAACCTGAAGAAAAGGGTAAGCAGTCATTTTACCCAAAATGATCCCGACCCCAAGCGCCAGAATTTTATACGGAATGTGCACAAGGTATCGTATAAGCAATGTGCCACCGAACTGGAAGCGATCGTTCTGGAAAGTACGGAGATAAAGCGGCTGTGGCCCCGGTATAATAAAAGCCAGAAGCAGCCGCTTCAGAAATATGCCCTGTATTCCTTTGAAGACAGCCGGGGGTATATGCGGCTGGCCATTGATAAGAAGAAAAAGAACCTGCCCCCGCTCTATAATTTCAACCTGCTGAATGAAGGGCTTGTACTGGTAAAGAAAATGGTGGAGGAGTTTGAACTGAATGCAAAACTCTGTTTTTTGGATAAGACAGCTTTTACCAAAGCGGAGGAAAAAAAACTGGAACCTCCTGTGCTGTACAATGAAAAGATCCGGAAGGCGATCGGGGCATTGAATGAACAGTTGCCCACGTTTGCATTGGTTGATGAGGGGATCAACCCGGGCGAAAAGCTATGCCTGCTGGTGGAACGGGGCTGTTTCTGGGGCATGGGCCACCTGCCTGCGTCTTATCCAATAGCATCATCGGCAGATCTGAAGAATATTTTAAACCCTTTTGCAGACAACGATATCATACGCAATAATATTTTTTCTTTTGCAGAAGCAAATCCCGGTAAGCGGATAATGCTGGATAATTGACCTGGCTGATTTTGAAAACCTAATACCTTGTACGTTGCAGACAGCGCTTTACAACCTGAAGATACAAAAACGGATCGCTGCTTTATCGGTTGTCTTATTGATCATCAAAACAATTGCCTGGTACCTGACGGGGTCTGTTGCTATTTTAACAGACGCATTCGAAAGTATTGTGAACGTAGTTGCCGGTTTTATAGGTGTATACAGCCTTTATGTATCTGCCAAGCCCATCGACAAGGATCATCCATACGGTCATGGAAAAGCTGAATTCATTTCGGCAGCCATTGAAGGAACAATGATAACCATTGCCGGGCTCATCATCATTTATGAAGCGCTGAATAACCTCATTCACCCGCACGAGATAAATAAACTGGATTATGGGATCATCCTCACGGCAGCTACCGGGCTGGTGAATTATATTGCCGGGTACTTCTGTATCAAGACCGGGAGAAAGAATAATTCCCTGGCATTGATCTCAAGCGGTAAGCACCTGCAATCCGATACCTGGACAACGATGGGTATTGTGGCAGGCCTACTCCTCCTTTTGCTTACCGGCCTGGACTGGATCGACAGTGTGATAGCCATCCTGTTCTCTGTGTTCATCATTTACACCGGGTACAAGATCACAAGAAGTTCTGTGGCTGGCATCATGGATGAAGCGGATACGGCGTTGCTGGATAAGCTGGTGCATATGCTGAATGCAAACAGAAGGGAGAACTGGGTTGACCTGCATAACCTGCGGATCATAAAGTACGGCAGCCGGCTGCATCTTGATTGCCATCTTACGGTGCCCTGGTACCTGAATGTACATGAAGCACATCGGGAGATCGATGCATTGTCCGGGTTGGTAAAAAAAGAATTCGGGGAATCGGTGGAGCTGTTTGTTCATTCGGATGGCTGCCTTGATTTTTCCTGCAGCATCTGTACAAAAGCTGATTGTCATGTGCGCAAATTCCCGTTTGAGAAGAAAGTGGAATGGACCATGGAGAATATCTTAAGTAATAATAAGCACCGGCTTGCCCGGGAAGAGAATAAACCATTTAAAAAGTAAAAGCCGTTCCCAGCTGGAAACGGCTTTTAGTATAAATTCCGGGTATGTTAATTACTGCTGATCGTTTTACGCACCACGTTCTCGGTTGATGTAGATACCCGTATTAAGTAAATACCACTTGCCACAGCGGGTATATTCTTATTGATCGTTGTATTACCCTTTTGCAGTTGTATGGCGCTGTTAAGTACCAGCCTGCCGCTGATATCTATGATGGAAAGATTTGCCGGCTGTGCCGTAGTACTGTTAATGATCACAGAGGCTGTGCCTGCATTGCCCGATATCGCTGCATAATTTATACGGAGCATATTGCTTTTCGTATTGGCGATCACAACCACTTTGCTGTATTCCAGTGAGCCATCCCTGTCAACCATCTTAAGCCGGTAATAGTTATTGCCGTCCAGGGGCGTTGCATCGGTAAAATTGTATATTACTTCTGTGGAGGAGAAACCGCTTGCATTTACCCTGCCTATTTCAAAATAGGTCCTGCCGTCGTTGCTTCTCTCAATGCTGAAATAGTCGCTGTTCACTTCGGAGGCGGTGTTCCAGTTCAACATGTTCTTTCCTGCATGCTCCCTGCCCGTAAAATCAATGATCACAATGGGCAATGTGGATGAGCCGAATTCCATGTATCCACCATCCGGTGCCGTACCGGCGTAAGGAGAACCCACATAAACGCCTGCATCGATCAGCGGTGATGAAGGCTGCAAACGGAAATCGGTGGCAGACACAAATAATGGGTTCACCGCCCTGTTATTGGCATAGGTATAATTAGTTGGGTTACCAGCAGGCCAGGAAGGGGTGTTACTGTTCCCATTCGCCCACGCATCGTTATGCGTTACGGTCATTGTATTAATATTGGTAGCACTGCTGGTACCCACCATCCAGGCACCTGCAAATCCTTTAACGATGTTGTTCCGTACCTGGATATTGCTGCAGTTCCCGTTATCCTGCGAGGAGAAATCGATCCCCCACCAGGGCGCATCTCCTGTTTTGGCTACGATGGTGTTGTTGTAAATATAAAGGCCATTTACATATGGGTCGTTGGTGCCTTCACTGAAGAGCCCAATGCCGCTTCCATTGCCCCTGTATATGTTGCTGAACAGGTTGCGGCGTATGATATTATTGGTAAGGGCGCTGTATCCGCCGGCAGGAGCAGGGTAGTTGTACCCGCCGCTGTTACCGGGTCCCCGGGTATTGAACTGCACACCGGTGCAACTGTTGTTGATGATGTTGTCTTCAATGATGATGGATTCGGTTGCAAATTCCAGGATGATGCCGCTCTCAAAATTGGTATTTACCGTCGGGTGATCAAGTGTGTTATGATGGATCCATGCACAGAAATTATACGTGCCTTTGTAATTGTAATTGAGGTCAATACTTCCCTGGATCTGGTTGTTATAAATTTCCAGACCCGAAATATTAAAGAGTTCAATGGCAAAATCCCAGTCCCCGTTCTCGCCGGGATAACTTCCTTTGTAATAGGCTTTCTTGAGGGTGTTGTTGTATATCTTTACTCCTTTCAGCCAACCATTCTCCCAGTATTTAATGGGCCATCCGTTCTTAAAATCCTCCCGCTGGTCCTGGATCATGGTGTTGTTGTAGATCTCCATGCCCTGTTGTCCGCCGATATTTAATTGTCCGGCTCCATATCCTAAAGTACAGCGGGCGGTATTTAACAGGGTGTTGTTGTAAAATTTATTCCCGGTGGCATAATGCCCGGGGTCTGTAAGTGGATTAAAAACCGTGTTGCCGTCAAAATTAACGCCCCTGTCGTAAAAGTTCATGATCTTGCAGTCGCGGATAACAACATTGCTGCGCCCGCTTACATCGATACCCCACCAGGTTTTATAGTTGGTTTCCGAAACATACTGCCCGTTGAACGTGATGCCGGAAATGGTCTGGTTGCCGTTGGTATCCCAGCCCGAACTAAGGGTAAGCAAAGCTGACCAGTCACCGGTTATTGCACTCAGGATGATCGAAGTGGCCATCCCTTCCCCTTCAAGATTTACACCTACCCTGAGCGAACTGGTTTGTGTTTCGGTATAAGTACCCGGCAGCACGTGAATGGTGTTGCCGGCTGCTGTAACGGTGGACGTTGCTTTGAACAATGTTCTCCAGGGATTGACAAGGGTTCCGTTGCCGGTGGCATCATTACCCGTTGGGCTGATGTAATAGGTGGCAGCGAAACCGGCAATGGTAAAGAAAAAAACCAGGCCGGCAGTTAAGAAAATCGCAGGTACAGATCTTCTTAAAGAAAGCAGATGAGTTTTCATTGGGATATTTTTGGTTTCTAAAGGAATTTATATTGACTGTACGGATTGATACAAGCAATATTGATTTACAAAATTTGCAAATGAGAAAAGAAAAAAGTATCGGATGATGAACCGCTTTTTTGTAGAGAAAAATCCAGCGTAGTGTAGTAACGGTATGCCGGTTATGCATACGGTTACCCTATCTGAAGATCATCCTCAAATTTTCAAATTTGCTTTTATTTTGCTGGCAGGATCGCCTGGGGTAACAGGGGCTTAAATGATCTACCGGGCTGCAGTTCTCTTGTGCAGCTTAGGTAAATGGGAATAAGGTCTTTGGAATTGTTTGGGATCGGCTTTCAGCACCAGGTAGCCTGGTTCTGCTAAACATGTAAATTTTAGTTTTCATAGGATCTCATTTTTTGCTTTGAACACGGATTACTCATCATTGCCAAAAACCGTACCATACTTTTAAAAATGAATATTAGTTTTTAACATTCATAAAGTATGAGATCTGTTTATAATGAACGTTTCGGGTATCATTAAAACCGAACGGTTCCCGGGTTTTAAATATTCTGCTATTAAAATACTTTTTCTCCACAGCGTATTTTACAAAATGTGGAAATACCTGTTCAGGATCTTGCAGAAAAATAAATACGTAGGGAAATTACGAAGCAGGCCAGGTTAATTTAATATGATTGCCTGCTGATATAAAGTGTGTGCTGGTTATTGTTCGATCAGTTTTGCCACCCCGAATGCCGCAGCGGCTGCCAGGGCGCCGATCAGGGTAACTTTTGCGGCACCCCAGAAGGGATTGACACCGGTGACCCTGCTTTTAAAATACCCAAAAACAAAGAGGCAGATGAGGGTTGCGATAACAGAGATCTTTAAGGCTTCAACAGAATCGGAGATGAAAAAATAGGGGCTTAGCGGTATGATGCCGCCGAGTATATAAGAAATACCAATGTTCATGGCGCTCTTGGTTGCCCTTTTCGGGTCAGGTTTGTCCAGACCCAGTTCATATTTCATCATAAAATCAACCCAGCGGTCTTTGTCTTTGGCGATTTCTTCGGTGGCCTGTTCCTGTAATTCCGGGCTTAAACCGATATTGGCAAAAAATTCTTTGGTCTCTTCTATTTCCCGGTGCCGCAGGTTCTCCACTTCATCATATTCTCTTTTCAATTCACTTGAATAATGATCCTGTTCTGTTTTTCCTGCCAGGTAACCACCTAGCCCCATGGCGATACTGCCTGCTGCAATTTCGGCGATGCCGGCGATCACAACAATGCTGCTGCTGTCAACAGCGCCGCTTAGCCCGGCTGCCAGTGCAAAGGGAACGGTCAGTCCATCGCTCATGCCGATCACCACGTCCCGCAACAGGTCGGAACTTTCCAAATGCGATTCGATGTGTTCGTGGTGAAGGTGGGTGTCCATGGTTCTCTCAAAAAGAAATCAAGATACAAATTTGCGGGGTTATAAAACCGCAGAAGATTATTTCAGCGGCTGAAGTTTATTATCTTTTACATGAACTGTTTCAGACTTTTTTCAATGATCCCCACGCATTCCATCACCTGTTCCTTTGTGATCACCAGGGGCGGCGCAAACCGTATCTTATCTCCCTGTGTTGGTTTTGCCAGCAGCCCGTTTTCCATCAATGCCAGGCAGAGATCCCAGGCCGCATCCGGGTCCGTATGTTTGATTATGATCGCATTCAATAAGCCTTTGCCCCTTACTTTGGCAAGCAAAGGAGAATTCAGTTTTTCCAGTTCGCTGCGCAATAGCCTGCCCATCGCTTCTGCATTGGCCGCCAGGTCCTCTTCTTTCAATACCTGTAAGGCAGTGATGGCTACCGCACAGGCCAATGGATTGCCTCCATAAGTGCTTCCGTGTTCACCGGGTTTAATGGTCATCATTATCTCATCATCACTCAATACTGCGCTTACGGGCAACACGCCGCCGCTTAATGCTTTGCCCAGTATCAAGATGTCGGGCCTTACATTTTCATGATCGCATGCCAGCATCTTTCCCGTTCTTGCCAGCCCGGTCTGTATCTCATCGGCCATCATCAGTACATTGTATTCGTCGCAGAGGATCCGTATTCCCTGGTAATACCCTTCATCGGGTACCACCACGCCGGCTTCACCCTGTATCGGTTCAAATAAGAATCCGCAGACCGTTTTATCCTGCAGGGCTTTCTCCAGGGCAGGCAGGTCATTAAAAGGAATTTTTTCATAGCCGGAAATAAATGGCCCGAAATCATTGGTGGCAACCGGGTCGCTGCTGAAGGAAATGATGCCCGTGGTCCTTCCGTGGAAATTATCACTGCATACAATGATCTTCGCCATGTTCTGCTCAATGCCTTTTACTTTATATCCCCAATGCCTGGCCAGCTTGATGGCTGTTTCCACAGCTTCCACGCCGGTATTCATGGGCAATACTTTATCGTAACCGAAATAACCGGTGATGAACTTTTCGTATTCACCCAGCAGGTTGCTGTGGAAGGCACGGGAGGTAAGCGTGAGTTTTTGCGCCTGTTCAGTTAATGCAGCAATTATTTTCGGGTGGCAATGTCCCTGGTTAACGGCTGAGTACCCGCTCAGGAAATCGTAGTAGCGTTTTCCATCCACGTCGTATAAATAAACCCCTTCGCCCCGGTCTAACACCACGGGCAGGGGATGATAATTATGGGCGCCGTATTTTTCTTCCAGCGATAAATAATGTTGGGTATTGGCGGATATGTTTACAATTGAATTCATACACATTTTTTTAAAAGGAAGAGATAGGGGAACGAAAAACTGCCCCCAATGGGGACGATAAGAAGATTATCCTCGATGATTGAGCAGGTCGAGGTTGCTGTGTAAGAAAGGCTGTATGTTGAGCAACAGGCTGATGGAATTAAATTTTATGCAAGATAATTTAATTTATGATCTTCTGGAAATAATCATTGCCCGTATATAACGTAACGGGGGTGTTTTATTGAAGATACCGAATACGGTACTGCCGCTTCCGCTCATGGATGCGTATAATGCCCCCTGCCTGTACAGGTCTTCTTTGACCGATCTTACTGCCGGATGAGCGGCAAAGACCGCTTCTTCAAAATCATTTTTCAGGTCATTTTCCCAGGTTGCAACCGGTTGGCTGATCATTTCTCTTATTGATCTTTGCGGAAGGGCAGGCGTGATCTGTGAAAATGCCCAACCGGTATTGATATGGATATTGGGATTGACCAGGACTATTTTATAAGCAGACAGGTCAAGGGCGATCTCTTCCAGCCTTTCTCCACGTGCCGTTGCAAAACAGGGTTTATTGATGATGAAGAAAGGGCAATCGCTGCCGAGCCGGAGGGCGTAGTGCAAAAGTTCAGAAGTGGAGAGGTTTAGTTTGAATTTCTCATTCAGTAGTTTCAGCATGAACGCAGCATCGGCTGAGCCGCCGCCAAGGCCTGCACCCATGGGAATGGCTTTATGCAGGTGAACTTTTACAGGAAGTAACCGGGGAAGATCTTTTTTCAGTAACTGGTAGGCTTTTTACACAGAGGTTGTCCCCTGCAGTCCCTTCCACATGTAAACCGCTTGCGGTAAAGCTTGTTTCCATATTTCCGGCCGGATCTGCTATTGCTTCCAGTGCATCTGTAAAAGGGAGGGGGTAGAAAACCGTCTCCAGGTCGTGGAAGCCATCTTCTCTTTTCCGGAGGATATTAAGGCCAAGATTTATTTTACAGTTAGGGAAAACAATCATTTAAGAATTAAAAATTAGGAATTAAAAATTAAGAATGATTGCTGTGTTTGCGAAAGAGAAGCGGTATTTACTATTTCTTTTTCCTGCTCTTTATCTCATCCCGGATGGCAATGGCCCTGATATAATCCTCGTGGTCCAGCACTTCAGCAAGTAAAGCATCCAGTTCTTCCATCGATAATGATTTCAGGTCGTCGCTGCCTCCTGTTTCTGTGGTCACCGGGGTGCTTTTTTGTTTTTTCTCTTCGCCCTCCATCAAAATGCCTGCCTGGTCCAGTATGCTGTCGTAGGTATAAATGGGGCAACCGAAACGTACGGCCAATGCCAGTGCATCGGATGTACGGGAGTCAATTTCAACGGTGTCATTTGCAGAACTGCAGACCAGCTTGCTGTAAAAGATGCCTTCCTGCAGATCATTGATCACGATCTCATGCAATTCAACATTAAAGGCCATCATGAAATTTTTCATCAGGTCGTGGGTGAGGGGCCTGCTTGGGCTCATGCGTTCCAGCGCCACGGCAATGGCCTGTGCTTCAAAACCGCCGATAACGATCGGTAACCTGCGCAAACCGTTTATCTCCCCCAATACCACCGCATAGGAATGTGTTTGAGTAATGCTGTGCGACAAGGCAACTATTTCCAGTTCTATTTTTTTCATATCCTTAGGTCCAAAAGCAAAGATAAAAATAAAAGCCCTTCAAATTTAAGTGAAAGGCTTTAATTATTAAGTTTCGTTTTTATTTATCAGGAAGCCTGTTTCATTTTTTTAACCGCTTCAATGATCTTTGGCATCACTTCAAAAGCATCCCCCACAATGCCGTAATCGGCGGCTTTAAAGAACGGGGCCTCGGGGTCTTTGTTGATGACCACGATGACCTTACTCCGGTTTACGCCTGCCAGGTGCTGTATGGCACCTGAAATACCGATGGCGAAATACAGGTTGGGCGCAATAGCCAGGCCGGTTTGACCCACGTGTTCATGATGCGGCCTCCAGTGAATATCTGCTACGGGCCGACTGCAGGCAGTAGCAGCACCCAATAATTTGGCCAGGTCGGTAACCAATCCCCAGTTTTCCGGGCCTTTTAAACCACGGCCCCCGCTTACCACGATCTCGGCTTCGCTCAGCGGAATTTCACCAACCACTTTATTGGTGGCAGTAACCTGCACCCGGGCAGCATCCGGCGTAGCAGTAAATTCGGCCAGCTCCGCCACCCCATCGGTGGTGGTTATGCTGTAAGAATTCGGGTTGAGGGAAATGATCTTTATATCGGTACTCACAGCTACATTGGCAAAGGCCTTGCCACTGAAAACGTTTTTCTTTACTACAAACCCGTTGCCGAGATCGGGCAATGCCACGGCACCGGAAACCAGCCCGGCTTTCAACCGTACGCTCAGCCTTGGGGCAATGGCTTTACCATTGAAATTGTTGGAGAAGATGATCACGTTGGCACCGGTGGATTTTGCCGCTTCGGCCAGTATTCTGGTGTATACCTGCGCATCCACCTGGTTGAGTGAATCATTTTTTACGGTGTGTACTTTTTTAATACCGTATTTACCCAATCCAGCCAGGTCATCATTTACGGTACCCAGTACAATGGCTTCGGCCGTAGTGTCCGTTAGTTCGGCTAGTTTTGCGCCATAGCAGGCTGCTTCAAAAGAAGATTTCTTTATGTGGTTCTCCGACTGATCCAGGAATATTAATACTGACATATTGTGCGTTTGTGAATTTTTAAATTGCTTTTGCTTCTTCGTGTAATAATCTGACTAATTCTTCGGGCGTATCGGGCGAAACAAGTTTAACACTTGCTTTTGCCGGCGGCAGGTCGAAGGAAGCAACGGATGTAAGTGAATCTGTCGCTACCGGCTCAACCGCCTTCAATGGCTTGCTTCTTGCTCCCATGATCCCTTTCATATTGGGGATGCGTTGTTCGGCCATCCCTTTCTGGCAACTTACCACAAGCGGCAGGGCAACTTTATTTGTTTCTTCGCCGCCCTCAATTTCACGGACAATGACTGCCGTGGTTCCTTCCAGGTCGAATTTTGCGGCATAAGAAACAAAAGGCAGGTCAAGCAATTCCGCCAGCATGCCACCAATGGAAGAACCATTGTAGTCGATGGTCTCTTTACCCGTGAAAACAAGATCGTAGTTACCTTGTTTGGCAACTTCTGCTATCTGCGATGCGATGTAATAACTGTCCTGGCTGTCGGCATTTACCCGGATGGCTTCATCTCCGCCCAGGGCGAGGGCTTTCCGGATGATCGGGTCGCAATCGGCGCCGCCAACGGTAACCAGGTGTATCACGGTGGATGGGTCGGCTTCTTTCAGTTCAATGGCCCTCACTAATGCATACCATTCGTCGTACGGATTGATGATCCACTGAACGCCATCGGCAGCGAATTTCGTATTGTTATCGGCGAAGGCTATTTTTGCCGTGGTATCGGGTGTTTTGCTGATACAAACCAAGATCTTCATGCAGTCTTTATTTTTAAGGATCCTCAAATAAGTTGTTTATGCAACTAATGCAAAGATAAGTGTTGCGAAGATAAATTGATTGAAAAACATAAAAAATTATTGCCGTATGAGCAGGATAGAAAAATTGCTGGAATATATGAAGGCATCCGGCAAGGATAGTTTTCTGCAGCATGCGCTGGCACTGGAATACATCAAGATCGGCAAAGACGAGGAGGCGCGGGAACTGTTCAATGAGATCTTATTACGGGAGCCCACCTATGTCGGTTCCTATTACCACCTGGCCAAATTACTGGAGCGGGCAGGCGATTTTGAAAGGGCCATCCGGGTGTATAAAAGGGGGATGGAAGAGGCCAGGAAGGCCGACGATAATCATACGTATAATGAATTGCAGGGGGCACTGGAGGAAATTGAAGAATAGTTTTGAGTTTGAGGTTTGTAGTTTGAGGTTACCCGCATTTGTTTTTCATGGCATCATCGTTGTGTCACTCACTTGTACTGCAAATCAATATAAACGAAGTTGACGTATGAACATTTGTTTAAACGAATGAATTGAGTACGTCAGAAAATAATTTTAAACCAACAAATCAAGTTCTCCGCCTATTGCCGGAGACAGGGCTATGAATTTACTTTTTGAATTTCAACATTTCATCAAAAAGAAAATCTTTTTCAACCGAAAGATAAATTGCTACTAGCCGTAAGTGGCGGAGTTGATTCGGTGGTATTATGCGAATTGTGTAAACAGGCAGGGTATGATTTTGTGATCGCTCACTGCAATTTTCAGTTAAGAGGGGAGGAGAGTCAAAGGGATGAGGATTTCGTAAATGCGTTAGGCAAAAAATATGCGGTGGAAGTGCTGGTTAAAAAGTTTGACACCGAAAAATATGCAGCAGATAATAAAGTAAGCATCCAGGTGGCTGCCCGGGAGTTACGGTATAGCTGGTTCCGGGAACTGGTAGCCAACCGGTCATTGGACATTGGTCACTGGATCGTTACGGCCCACCATGCCAACGACAATGTGGAAACGATGCTGATGAATTTCTTCAAAGGCACGGGCATCAACGGGTTAAAGGCCATTTTACCAAAACAGGGAAATATTGTACGGCCGCTTTTGTTTGCAAGGAAAGAAGAACTTATTGCGTTTGCTCAACAACATAAACTGGGTTTCGTGGAAGATTCTTCCAATGTCTCCGACAAATACACCCGCAATTACTTCCGCAATAAGTTGATCCCGGCCATAGAAGAAGTTTTTCCCCGGGTGGAAGAGAATTTAATGGATAACCTGCACCGGTTCCGGGAGATCGAGATACTCTACCAGCAATCAGTAGATCTCCATAAAAAGAAATTACTGGAGCAGAAAGGAAATGAAATTCATATTCCCGTATTGAAGTTGCAGAAAACAGAACCCCTGCACACGATCGTTTACGAGATCATCAGGGATTTTGGCTTTACGGCCCACCAAACGGATGAGGTCATAAGCCTGTTAAAAAGTGAGACCGGTAAATACATCCGGTCTTCTTCACACCGCATTATTAAGAACCGCAACTGGCTTATCATTTCTCCCAATGAAACCGTGGAGGCTGCTACCATCCTGCTTGAAGGAGAGGGGAGCTGGCCTTTTGCAGCGGGCAACCTGGAACTCAAAAAAATCCCAACCACAAACCTCAAACTACAAACCTCCGGCAACACAGCCCAACTGGATGCCGGTGAGATCAAATTTCCCCTCTTGCTCCGCAAATGGAAGCAGGGCGATTATTTTTACCCGCTGGGAATGAATAAGAAGAAAAAGCTGAGCCGCTTCCTGATCGATCAAAAACTTTCCATGCCGCAAAAAGAAAACACCTGGGTGATCGAAATGAATAAAAAGATCATCTGGATCATTGGCCTGCGTATTGACGACCGCTTTAAGTTAACGGCCAAAACAAATAACCTGCTGCAGTTAAAATATTCACCTGCCGAATAGGCTCGGGTTCTTCAATTCATCCATGATGCCGGTGAACAGATCGGGTTGCATAAAAGCAATTAAAGCAAGGATAAAGGCAAGTCCGAACAGGGAGCCCCAGAGGTGGGCATCATGATTGATGTTATCGCCGCCTTTTTTGCCCATGTACACGCAATAAACAATGTACAGCACTGCATACAGGGCAGCAGATATCTTAATGGCGCCGTAAATGTAGATGCTGCTCCAGGGGTTGAATACGATGGTGGCAAAAACAACTGCCGATACGGCGCCGGAGGCCCCCAGTGAACGGTAGTTGTAATCATTCTTATGTTTGATATAGCTCGGTATGTCAGATGCAATGAGGCCGGCAAAATAGAGCAGCAAGTATGCGATGTTTCCCCCTAATCCATAATAATCCATGTAGACCTCCAGGGCTGTTCCAAAGAAAAAAAGTGTGAACATGTTGAAGAACAGGTGCAGGTAATCGGCATGCAGGAAACCGGAAGTGATAAACCGGATGTATTGGTTTTCCCTGGCCACCCGGTAAGGCCACATGATCGTTTTGTCGACCAATGCCGCATTCGAAAAGCCAACAAAGGAAAAAATAACATTCGCAGTGATCAGGCCGATGGTTATGGGGTGGTCCTGTAAATTCATATCAGTAGTTTACGTTTCAAATCCAGGTCTTTCTGTTAACGGTGGTGGTACTTCTCATTCCGGTTTATGGAACAGGCCCGGTAAACCTGTTCGGCCAATATCAGCCTTGCCAGCTGGTGCGGGAAAACAAGTTTTGAAAGGCTCCAGGTATGATCGGCCCTTTTCTTCACGGCATCGCTTACGCCAAAAGCCCCGCCAATCAAAAAAACGATGTTCTTTACACTTTCATTTGCCCGTTGCTGGATGAATGCAGCCAGTTCTTCGCTGCTGAACTGCTTGCCCCGTTCATCCAGCAAGACCAGGTAATCGTCTTTTTGTAAAAAACCGGTGATCGTTTCCCCTTCTTTTTTCTTCAGGTCCATTTCACTCAGCATGGCGGCATTTTTGGGAGAAGGAATGATGTTCCATTCCACCGGGTAGTACTTGCCAATGCGTTTGGTGAACTGCTCCACCCCGTCCTTCACATAGGGCTCGTGATTTTTTCCAACTGTCCAGAACTGAAATTTCATGCTTAAAAGTAAGAAAGCTTCTTCACTTGCCGCAGTATAAAATACGCTGAATAGAATTAACTTAGCTTACTAAAAATAACTACTGGCATATATCATGACCTCCGCCCGGAATTTTTTCTCAAGGAATAAGGCGATCATCGCTTATGGGATAAGCCTGGCCTTGCTCCTGATACTGCTGAAATGGCTTGAACTACGCTTCATCATTTTCGATCATGCCCTCGAAGTATATATCGGCGCCGTTGCAGTCATCTTTACTGCCCTGGGCATCTGGCTCGCCCTCAAACTCACCAAACCAAAACTGAACACGGTTATCGTAGAAAAAGAGGTATATGTAAGCCGGGCTGAATTTGTTTTTAATGAAACGGAAGCAGCTAAACTGGGCTTGAGCAAACGGGAACTGGAAGTACTTAACCTGATGGCGGAAGGCTGCAGTAACCAGGAAATCGCAGCCCGGCTTTTTGTATCGCTCAGCACGGTTAAAACACACAGTTCAAATCTTTTTGAGAAACTGGATGTGAAAAGAAGGACACAGGCCATCGAAAAGGCAAAAAGGCTGTCCCTCGTTCCCTGAAGGGCTCATACTTTGGTGTGAAACGATGCTTCTGCTGCAAAAATCATCCTTAAGTATGAGGTAAAATTTACAGCAATATCCCAATTTGCACAGCTAAACCAAATCAACCTGAAATGAAAAAAATTGTAATTGTATGCGGAGGGATAGCCGGGCTTATCGTTTCCGCCACGATGATGCTGTCTACCGGCATGTGCTATGCCAGTGGAAATTTTGAAGGCAGTATGCTGCTGGGGTATGCGTCCATGGTACTGGCTTTTTCCCTTGTTTTTGTGGGTATCCGTAACTACCGGGATAAGTACAACCAGGGTTCCATCAGTTTTGGCAAGGCATTTAAAACGGGGTTTTTTATCATCCTGCTGGCCTCCACCATGTATGTGCTGGTGTGGCTGGTGAATTATTATTTCTTAATCCCCGATTTTGCGGATAAGTATTCAGCCTATATGCTGGATAAACTGAAGGCCGGCGGGGCCAGCCAGCTGGAAATTGATGAGCAGGCGAAAGAAATGGCCAGTTTCAATGTCCTGTATAAGAATCCCTTTTTTAATGCCCTCATCACGTATACGGAGATCCTGCCCGCGGGGCTGCTCGTAACGCTTGTTAGTGCCCTGGTACTGAGGCGAAAGCCAAGGCCCGTTGCCTGAGAAGCCGGTATAATTAAAAAACCTCTCCTTTTTGGAGAGGTTTTTAGTGACCTCGTCAGGATTCAAACCTGAAACCTTCTGATCCGTAGTCAGATGCTCTATTCAGTTGAGCTACGCAGCCGGTTTACTATTTTTTAATTGCGTCAGGATTCAAACCTGAAACCTTCCCGACCCAAGTCGGGATGCTCTATTCAGTTGAGCTACGCAGCCTTTTTTAGGACGGCAAAGATAGGCATTTTAACCATTCCTTCAAACTACAATCCCCGTAAAAATTCGGTATGGATAAGGTCAACAACCTTCACCAGGCTCTTGGTCTCTTCAAATACTTTTAACTGCCTGTCGGCCCCGGTGCCCTGTTCCAGCATTTTATGCACCTGGCTGATGGCATGTCGGCTTCCGAGGTCATTCAGAACATCATCCACAAAATCCAGTAATTCGTAAATAAGTACCCGGGTATTCACTTCCATTTCTTTTCCAAAATCGATCAGGCTGCCGTCAATTCCATAGCGGCTTGCCCGCCATTTGTTTTCATTCAGCAGGGCCCTGGAATACATCATGAAATTCAGGTTCTGGCTCCGCAGTTTATACAGTTTGGCGCAAACAGCCTGGAACAAAGCCGCGATCGTGATCGTTTCCTGAACGGTCATTGGCACATCGCAGATCCTGAATTCAACGGTGTTGAAGAACGGGTGAACCCGGAGGTCCCACCATATTTTTTTTGCATTGTCAATGCAGTTTGTTTTCACCAGCAGCTTTACATAATTATCGTAGGCCTCTATGCTGTCGAAATAGTCCGGGATGCCGGTACGGGGAAATTTATCAAACACTTTTGTGCGGAATGATTTATACCCCGTGGTCCTTCCTTCCCAGAAAGGGGAGTTGGTGCTTAACGCATAAATATGGGGCAGAAAATAACGGGCTGAGTTGGCGATGTGAATGGCCATTTCCCGGTTGTCCATACCAACGTGAACATGCAGGCCGAAAATAAGGTTACTCCTGGCTGCTTCCTGCAGCTCATTCACTATTTCGCTGTACCGGATATGGTCCGTGATCAGTTGACTCTCCCAATGGCTGAAAGGGTGAGTGCCGGATGCACCCACCCATAACCCGAGTTCATCGGCGATGCCACTGATGGTCTTCCGCAGGGTACCTACATCCATAAAAGCTTCATCAATGTCCTGGCAGATATCGGTGCCCACTTCTACCACGGCCTGGTGCATCTCTGCCTTTACCTTGTCTTTGATCACCTTTTGCCCTTCCTGCACGATCTTCTGTTCATGGCTCTTCAGTTCCCTCGACTCCGGGTCAATTACCATGTACTCTTCTTCCACGCCAAGTGTAAAATGTTTGTAAGATAGGTTTGACATGCTGCGGTATTAATAAATTAAGAATTAAAAATTAAGAATTAAAAATTAAAGGCGGGCTGTGGTGGTCTCCCACATTTTTAATTTTTCATTCTTAATTCTTCATTAATAGAGTTTCTTTTTGTTGCTGCTGCGCTTGATGTATTCTCCCCAGGTCAGGTTATCCTTTCCATCTTTGTGTTCAAGCGCTTTTTCTATGGCATAGGTTGCTGCTGTTTCAACAACCCAGTCAAAATTTTCCTGGCCCACACTTTTTACGTCGGCATCGGGTGCGGGGTTACAGAAATCAATGGCATAAGGCACCCCGTTGCGTACAGCCAGCTCAACGGTATTGAAATCGTAGCCGAGGTAATGACAGATCCGGAGAACGATGTCTTCCATCTGCTTGTATCGTTCCGGGGAGGGCTTGAAATCGGCTACATAACGCAGGTGATGCGGGTTGCGTGGCTCGTAGGGCATGATGCGGACATATTTTCCGCCAATGCAATAGCACCGGTAGTATTCTTCAAACTTTATTTCTTCCTGCAGCATCATGACCAGTTGTTCGGTCTCTGCATGTTTTTCAAAAAACTCTTCCATGCTGTTGAGCTGGTACACACTTTTCCAGCCACCCCCGGCAAAGGGTTTCATGTAGGCAGGGAACCCGATATAATTGAAGATGCCTTCCCAGTCGAGCGGGTAAGCCAGGTTGGAAAAAGATTCTTCGCTGGTATCGGTGGGCAGGTCCCTGGAAGGGAGGATGACCGTTTTGGGGACCGGCACGTCTATTTTTGTAGCGAGGCAGTTATTAAAGAATTTTTCATCAGCGCTCCACCAGAACGGATTATTTATGACGGCGGTACCGCACAAGGCAGCATTCTTTAAAAAAGCCCTGTAAAAAGGAACATCCTGCGATATCCTGTCAAAGATCACTGCATAACCCGAACCTTCTCCCTGCATCACTTTATCAATGCGAACGGGTTCCGCCAGGACGCCTTCCACATTCTTACTGTTAACCCGGGCAATGAAAGCCTCCGGAAAACTTCTTTCTTTTCCGAACAATACTCCTATTTTCTTCATAAAAACAGTTTTTAGTTTTTGTATTTATTTGTCTGATATTTTAACCTGTTCAAATATATTTTTTCGGCGCCAATAAAACAAATTATGTTTAGGTGCCCGTGGAGCCTGCCAGCCGAGCATATTAGTTCCCTGTTTCTGCTTTCTGGTATGCTGTATTTTCTTATTTTTGGGGATATGTCAGCAGAAAAGGTGACCAGTATCCTGGTACAAGAGCACGTCATCCCTTCCATTTATCTCAACCGTGATGTCATCGTGGATTTCTACCTTCCTTCGGCCTTTACCGGGGCTGTTGAGCCGGCACTTTTGCTCATCAATGACGGGCAAGACCTTCGCACCATGAAATTTGAGGAGATACTGGAGAGTCTGCATGAGGCGGATGTGATCGAAGATGTATTTTATGTGGGCATCCATTGTGGTTCAGACAGGAAGAATGAATACGGCACCGCCCGGGTACTCGACTACAAAGGACGTGGCGCCCGGGCCGGTCTTTATACCCGTTTTATCCTGGAAGAATTACTTCCGTATATCCGGATCATTTCGCCCGTCCGTTCTTTTAAGGAAAAATGCTTTGCCGGCTTTTCGCTTGGAGGGTTAAGCGCCCTCGACATAGTTTGGAATCATTCCCGTGAATTCACGAAAGCCGGCGTTTTCAGCGGTTCATTGTGGTGGCGTGATAAGGACCAGGACGATGATGATTTTGATGAGGATACCGACCGCATCATGCACCGGCAGGTAAGGGAAAAACAACATCCGGCTCCCTGGCTCAAATTCTTTTTTGAAGTGGGCACCCTGGATGAAGTGGCCGACAGGAATAACAACGGCATCATTGATTCGATCGACGATACACAAAGCCTGATCGACGAATTGGTGAATAAAGGCTATGACCGGGATGATGATATCCGGTTTCTTGAACTCAAAGACGGCAAACACGATGTACCAACCTGGGCAAAGGCTTTTCCTGATTTCTTAATATGGGGTTGGGGTAAAAATGCCTGAAGTGAAGATATTAAATACATGAAGAAGGCTGTCTCCCGGAGACAGCCTTCTTCATGTATTGTTGTTGTACCTGTTATCAGAATATCAAACGCAGGCCAAGTTGCAATGACCAGGTACTTGCCGTTGAAGTACTCCGGATAAATGTCTTGTCAACCAGGATGGGGTTTGAACCGGCCGGGGCATCATTGGGCGTATAGGTAGCCAGTTGATATCTTACCTCACCGGTAGTTGCATTTTTAGTTGCCCTCAATGGGTTGTTCACCACAAAGAAGTCACGCAGTCCCCAGTCTTTGTTCACCAGGTTCAGGAAGTTCTGGAAATCTGCACTGAACTGCAGGGTAGCTCTTCTTGAACCGATATTGGTGAAGATGTCCTGCAGGAATTTCAGGTCAACCCGGTGGTAGAACGGATACAGAACTGCATTCCTTTCAGCAACCATTCCTTTACGTTTGCGCAGGTATTTGTCCTGCTCAATAAAGGCAAAGAATGCATCACTTTGCTGCTGGGCAGTGTAGGTAACAGCCGTAGCGCCGGAACCAACTGTCAGCGGGATGAATGTGATCTGTGACGGGCTGTTTGGAATGAACATCAGGTCAGAGCTGTTACCGTCGTAGTTGATATCGGCAGTATTGCTGAATCCTGACGGAGCTGTACCTCCGGCCGTACCGTAGATATAGCTGAAGCGGCCGCCCTGTTGCTGTGAGCCTTCATAAAATAATGATATGGTAGTACCGAGATGCTTCAGGAACTCTTTCCTGTACGAGAAAGTGCCGAGGATACGGTGAGGGACCGCAAAAGAGGAATAAGATAATTCCCGGTCATTCTGGGTACCTGCGGTAGGGTTAAACTGCCATACAGAAGACGCGGTAGAACCCGGGTTTGCAGTGATGTCCCTGGCCATACTGTAGGTATAGGCCAATGAGGCATAAAATCCTTTGGTGAATGATTTGGAAACCTGTGCTGTCAGTGAGAATGAACCGCCTGCATTATTATTTTCCAGCACGATCGCATTTGCATAACCACTATACAGCCTGCGGGTAGCAGTGGATGTGTTTATGAAACTGGGCCTGATGGAACCGCCCAGGTTCACTGTTCCGGTAGGAGCAACCTGGTTGGCATTGCGCATTACAGTAGCATTCAGGTCTTTGGTATACAAGGCATCCATCGACAGGGTCCAGTTCTTTCCGAACTTCCTGTCAAAGCCAAGGTTCGTTCTCCAAACCTGCGGGAATTTGTATTTCGGATCGATCAGTACAAAACCTGCTGAGTTAGGTACCGGGGCAGGGGCTGAGAACAAGGAAGCCCAGGCTGTTGGATTCGGGTTGAAGGTAATTTGATTTAACTGTGTTGCATTGGCAATAACACTCACCTGGTACATGCCACTATTGGTAGGCATATTGGTTAAATACACGAATGGTATCCTTCCGGTGAACACACCAGAACCACCCCGGATGATCATACTTTTATCACCGTTCATGTCCCAGCGAATGTCAAACCTCGGGGCCCAGTACCAGATCGATTTAGGCCACCTTCCTGTTGAGTAATTAGTAGGTTTGCCATACCTGTCGGGGAATGTCAACGCCGTGATTGCCGGATTTTCCAATGGTTGAGTAGGATAAATTGGTCTGTCTGCACGAACGCCCAAAGTAAGTTTCAGGCGGGGGGTGATATTGATCTCATCCTGTGCATAGATACCCAATTGACCGATCTTCATTTCGGCAGAATAAACGGCTTCTTTTCCCGCTATTCTTGAGAAGGTATAGGTATAAGCAATGGGGTGTGCCAGTGGGTTCATGAACTCTTCCAGTGAACCATAGGCATAATAACTTTGCGAAGCAGGCATGAACATATTACCTACATACTGGTACTCGTAACTGCCTCCGATGGTAGCGGTATGCTTTCCTAAATAAATACTGAAGTTATCGGTGATGTTGTAAATGTCATTTTTAACGTCATTGTTGTTGGAGAAGTTCTCCATTCCTGCGCTCATGTAATTTTGTTTGGCGCCTCCTGCATAGGTTGCAGCAACACCGCTCTTCGTTGGGTCTCCCATGATGTCGATGAAAGGAAATACCCCGCCTGGTGTTGAACGGGTGGTGCGGATCTTGGTACCTGTTGCGATGAGCTGGTTGGAGAACTTCCCTTTCCAGTTGCTGTTTAACTCAAATGCTGCTGACCTTACCTGGTCGTGGAAGCTATATTGTGAATTGGCAAATGACATGGCATTGGTTCCAAAACGCGAATTAGTTGTCCAGGTGTTCGGTCCGCCGCTGTTGGCGCCGTTCGGTGCACTGTTCGACATCAGCCTGTCATCATCACCGACCATTTCGCTGTACTTAAGTGTCAGTTTGTGCGTGGTGTTTATGTTCCAGTCGATACGGGCAAGAAACTTGTAGTTTTTGATCTCTGCATTTGGCAAACCATCGGCGCTGCCGGTCTCATATCCGTAAGCACTTTTCAGGTAGTTAGAGAATTTGGTCAGTGAATCGATCTTTACCTGGGAGATATTGCTGCCACCGGATCCTCCGGTTGGTTTAAAAGAAGTTAATGGCGGAGCAACTCTTTTCTCAATTTCTCCATTAACAAAAAAGAACAATTTATTTTTGATGATCGGGCCGCCCACACTTGCACCATAAACGGTACTTTTTGAATCCGGTTGTTTTGCTAATTTAAGGCCACCCACATTTCTTCCGATAAAGGTCTGGTCCCTGTAATAACCATAAACGGTTCCTTTGAAGAAGTTTGTACCGCTTTTTGTAACAGAAGCGATATTGGCACCGGTAAAATTCGACTGCCGTACATCAGAAGGTGCGATGTTCACACTTACTTCTTCGATCGCATCCAGTGAAATGGGCTGGCTGTTACCACCGGGCAACGGATCGGTACTTAAACCAAAGTTATTGTTCAGGTTTGCACCATCCACGGTAAAGTTGTTATACCTGCCATCCCTGCCGGCTATGGAGTTTCCGTTTGCCTGCGGAGTAAGGCGGGTGAAATCGGTGATGTTACGGGTGATGGTTGGTAATGTATTTATCTGGCGCTGGCCCACATTGGTAGAAGCGCCTGTTTTTTGATTGGATGCCGCCTTACCACCTGAAACCACTACCTCGGTAAGGGTGGTGGCCGAAGGAACCATTGTTAAGCTGATCGTATAGTTATCGCCCAGGGTCAGGGTGATTTCCTCCACATCCTGTTTTTTCATTCCGGTAAACTGGCAACTTACGGTGTAGGGTCCGCCCGGACGCAAACCCGGCAAGGAGAATGAACCGCTTTTGTTACTTACCGTTTCGTATTTGGTACCGGAGGGGATATGCAGGGCAGTGATGGTTGCACCGGCAAGGGCTTCTCCATTCGACTGTTTTACGATACCCGAAATGCTACTGGTAGTTACCTGTGCCTTCAGCAAAGCCGGGATGGCAAACAAGATGATCAGTAACGGTAAAATTTTCTTGAAATTCATATTAGTTTGGTTTTACGAAGGCAAAGAAAGCGAATAATTGCCGAATTCTGTTAACTTTTATTAACAAAATCGGAGGCAACATAAACATAATATCTGCTGCTTTTCAGGATAAATTCCATGCGATAAAATCAACAGGCAACGCTTTAATAAACCAGGCCGATTGGAGGATTAAAACCATCCGGGCAAAGTTTTACCGAAACCGGAAACCGGGAGGTTTGTATTCTGATTAACTTTGCCCCCTAATTCAAATGTATGTTAGACAGTATAGAGAGCGCCATCGAAGATATCAGGCAGGGAAAACTGGTGATCGTAGTAGATGATGAAGACAGGGAAAATGAAGGGGATTTCATTACGGCAGCAAATAACGTTACCCCGGAAATAATCAATTTCATGAGTATGCATGGCCGGGGGCTGATCTGTGCTCCGTTGGTTGAAGAACGCTGCCATGAACTCCAGCTGGAGCCCATGGTGGTTAACAATACCTCCCTGCACGAAACCGCCTTTACGGTCAGCATCGACCTGCTTGGCAACGGGTGTACTACCGGTATTTCGGCACAGGACCGGGCCAAAACCATCCAGGCCCTGGTGAACCCGGATACTAAACCGGAGCACCTGGGCAGACCCGGGCATATTTTCCCGTTGAAAGCAAAAAAGGGAGGCGTTTTACGCCGTTCGGGGCATACAGAAGCCACCATCGACATGGCCCGCCTGGCAGGCTTTGCACCGGCGGGTGTACTGGTGGAGATCATGAATGAAGATGGAAGCATGGCAAGGCTGCCGCAACTTATTGAGATCGCAAAGAAATTCAACCTCAAACTCATTTCGATCAAAGACCTGATCGAATACCGGCTCCGGGAGGAAACACTCATTAAAGAAGAAGTGCGGGTTCAGCTGCCTACAAAATACGGAAGTTTTGAACTGGTTGCTTTTGAACAACTGAATACCGGTGAGATACACATGGCCCTGAAAAAAGGTGACTGGAAGAAAGACGAACCGGTACTGGTAAGGGTGCACAGCAGTTGCATGACAGGAGACATACTGGGCTCCCTGCGCTGCGATTGCGGCGACCAGTTGCACCAGGCCATGAAAATGATCGAGGCGGAGGGAAAGGGGTTGCTGCTTTACATGAACCAGGAAGGACGGGGTATCGGCCTGCTGAATAAACTGAAAGCATACAAACTGCAGGAACAGGGCAGGGATACGGTGGAAGCAAACCTGGAACTTGGTTTCGACATGGACGAAAGGGATTACGGCGTGGGCGCACAAATATTAAGGCACATGGGCATCCGTAAAATGAAACTGCTGAGCAACAACCCCCGCAAAAGGGCAGGCTTGCTTGGTTACGGGCTGGAAGTGGTGGAAAAAGTACCCATTGAAATAAAATCAAACCCACACAACGAAAAATACCTGGCTACCAAACGGGATAAACTGGGCCACGAAATACTGAGCGGGAAATAGGTTTATTGAGCCGCCGGCGTATTATCTTCCTGCAGTTTGGCGGCCAGCCGTTTCCTTCTTTTTTCTTCATTGGGGCCAAACAGGTCTGAGAACCGGTCAAAATCACTTTTGTAAGTAAGGCTTATTCCCTGGCGGTTGCGCTGGCCGAATGTATAATCTATATTGGTGCGCCTGAACCCCACGATCCTTAATTTACCATCTTTACTCAACAGCCATTCTGCGGTAAAGTCTGGGGTAAGCAGCAGGTTTGTATTGGCGACATACGGATTGTTGTAATCCAGGTTACCACCTAAGGAGATCACCAGCTTGTTATTGAAATAACTTTTTGTTATCCCGAATTTTGCAGCGCCCTGCAACTGCGATGCAGAGTTCTTCAGGTCCAGGCTGGAGTTCACGTCAAAGTAGGTGGAAATGGTGTTGTCATTCAATGCCTTTTGCAGGAACTTGCTGAAGGTGGAGTTCAGTGCGTTGGAAAGTACCTGGCCAATAGTATTGGCTGCAACGCCCAACGTGTTGTCGCCGGTCAAAAAACTTTCATTGCCTGTAACAAAGGTATTCAGCAGCAGCAGGGAAGCCACCTGTTTAAGCTGTTCGTTCTTGTCGTTCTTCAGGTCCTCCAGTTTTTTCTCGGCAATGAAGTCCTTCTCAATATTCGGTGGCAGGGCAAAGTCGAAACTGATGTCGGGTTTGTTCAATACGCCTTTCAGGTGGGCGATGATGGTAAGGTTCCCTTTTTGCCGGAGGGAGGGGGAGATACTTTTGAGGTTAACATCCTCTGCAATGTATTTAGCATCTATATTGATCTGGGCAAGATAAGGATCGCCGTTCCAGTTGATGGATGAACCCTTTACGATCGTAAAATACCGCTTCAGCACCGTTTGAAAATTGAATGTGTATTCTCCTTCTGTTATTTCGTAATTGCCCCGTATGGTAAGCGGTTCTTTGGTACCCACCCGGATATTCAGCTGCCCGTTGCCTTTTCCTTTGATCACATCGCCCAGCGCCTCATCCAGTATCACATCCACTTTGCAGGCCGGGTTTGCTGTAATGTTCATGTTGATCAGCAGGTTGCTTTCTTTTCTTCTTTTTAGTTCATCTTCCATCCTGCTGCCATACTCGATGAATTGTATGTATTCCACACCCCCGATCTCCTGGCTGCTGCCGGTGGGGATATAGATATGGCTGCTGTCTGTTGCCGAAGGCTCACCGGTTATATCCATCCGCATATCGGTAACAGGCCCGTCCAGTGTCATTAATGCCTTGCCGATCACTTTGCCGTAAAACCCGCTGTTGTCTTTTTTTGTGGTATTCAGTAAAAGCATTTTATTGCCCTGGAACCGCAGATTGTCAAAACCAAAATCATCAAAGAAATTATGCCGGATCCTGCCGCTGGCAATGCCGCTGTTGTTGAGTGTGTCTTTTAACTGTATGCTGCCCAGGTCAATTTCGTCGGGATTGAAAATGATGGTCTCGTTCTCGAATTTGTACCTGCATTGGGTGTAATTCACTTTGAACGACCCCCCGGTCACCGTTGCACTGCCGGTAACATATTTATGATTGCCGCCGCCTTTCAGCCGCAGGTCGCTTACGGCATTGCCCTGCATATCGCTGAAGATGCTGCCCATGTAATTATCGAGCATGCTCAGGTCAAAACGTTCCGACAGGAAAGCGATGTCCATTTGATTGTCGCCCGTATCCTTGTAATTGATCCCGCCGCTGAAATTGAATTTGTACAATTCATTATCGGCATCAGCGGTTACTTTTATCTGCCCGGTGCTGGTATTCACTTCTCCTTTGGCATTTACCGTACCGATCATTTCATTATCCAGCCGGAACTGTTCTGCCTTCACATCGTATTCAATGACCTGTTTGCCAAAAGGGTCTTTTAATTTCACCGTTCCGGTTACCGCACCCTCAAACCGGGGCTGCTTTAAAAAAGGCTGGGTAAAATCATTGATGTTCACCTTTTGCAGTTTTGCCACCAGGTTGGTATGATCGGTGAGTTCATCCAACTCGGTGGATATTACAATTTCCTGCTCGCCCTGGGTGAACTTTACATTATTTGCTTCTATATAGGATCTCCGCAGTGTTATTTCGCCGTCATTTGCCAGGCTCCATTTTTTTTCATTCAGGATGAAGGACGAAGGGAAGAAGTGGATCTTGAACCCGTCCTTATAACTTTGTACCCGGGCATTCAGTTGAAAGCTGTATGTTCGAAATGTCATTCCGGGAACTAAGGACCAGGCGGGTGTTTGGAAAATGCAGGCTGTCTGACAAGGCAAAATCACTCACCGATATATTTGTATTCAGGCTGTCGCGGTTCCCTTTCCCGGTGAGCAGGATATTATGAAAGATCTTCCCGTCGTAGGCGAATTCAGGCACTTCGGCATTTATATTGAATTCGTTCTTTGCCAGTTTCAGGTTGCCGGAAAAAACAGAATGATCAAACCCGCTCAGCCGTTTGTCGATCAGCCTTACATATTCATCCACCTTCCGTGTTTTAATGTAAAACGAAAAGTCCTGCCCGGTAACATCGTAGGCAGGCTTTGCAATATAGGCCGGGTAATACCGGTTCAGGAAGACCTTGAACGCTTCCGGCAGTTCCAGTATCTTGAACTGGCCGGTCAGGTTCCCTTCAATTTCATTGGAATGGAAACTGAGTACTTTATTCTCCCCGTCTGTAAATGAATTCAGCGACAGGGAATCAAATGATAACCTTGTGCTGTCGTGCAGCAGGCTGGCATCGTATATTTTTGCGGTGCCTAAAAAATTATCAATGTTGTTGCCTACAAAATTCAGTTTCAGCAGGCCCGATAGTGTGAAATTGTCTTTGCTGAAGTTTAATTGCTGAAGATTTGCCTTTTGCAGGTTGGCAACAAAATTAAATTCTGTTTTATCACCGGCCAGGTTGATGCTTCCGTTCAGGTCTTCGATCTTCAGGTTGGGGTCATCCATATCCAGGCGCCCTTTGAACAGGCCCTGTACAAAGGTCCCGTTCAGGGTAATATTCCGGTAAGGATAACCGGAATATTCAAGTTGCTGAATGGTACCCTCAAAATCGGCATTCAGGTCCTTTAGCGTGAATCCGCTACCCTTTATTTTTCCATTGAGCGCTAAATTGCCTAACTGGCTGTTGTTGAAAAGCCGGCCAATGTTAAATCCCCCGGAAGATATCTTACCTGAATACGTGGGTGTTTTGTGATCAGGGATCTTCATGTTTATATCCGCATTCAGGTTGCCCAGGCTTGTGCTGATGTTTCCATAGGCCACAAAGTCTTTGATGAACCCGGTGAAATTTCCCTTAAAGCGGATGTTTCCCACCTGGCGCAGGTCCGGTTGCCTGATGTCCTTCAGCGAAGGAACCAGCTGCACCAGGTCATTGTAATTTGTCTGCAGGTCATTTGATTTAAGGTCGATGAACGTATTGTAAATGTCCGGCAGGCCTTTCAGCGAAATATCGCCGTCAACAGAAGTATTGCCGCTTTTGATCTTCATCCGGGTTGCTGCCAGGTTGCTGATGCTGCCTTTTGCATTTCCTTCAAAAGAAAGGGTTCGTTTCCATGTTTTTAACGCGGGGGCAAAAAAAGCAATATCGTCGCTGTGGATATAGCTCTTATCAAACCGGCCCTCCAGCCGCACATCATGCAGGAAATTGCTCATGTCGGCATTGAAGTTGTTGTACCGCATGACATAATAATTCCCGATCCTGCTTTTCTCTGTTTTGATATCGAGGTCGCTGAACTCCATCATCGAAGGGGTCATCTTCATCTTTGCCAGCAGTTGCTGTACTTCAAACCCGCTTTTTTCCCGGGTGGCCAGTTTTATGTTTGACGAGATGGTATCTTTTGCAAAAAGTACATTGTCCAGGTCGCCGTTTATTTTTGCAAACTGCAGGTGCAGCCCGTCAAACTGGTCCGTAAGGGGTGTCCGTGCTGTTTCTTTATCGTTGCTGAAACTTCCATTGGTAATGTGCACGTTCTTTACACGGAATACCCATCCTTCCGGGTTCCATTTTAACTGGCCGGAATCAGGCAGGGGAGCAGGGGCCATGGTTGAAATTGCTGCTGCCGGTTTGTTGCCCTGGTAATCGTACAGGGAGAAGACCGGCTCGATAAAATCAACCTGGTTCAGTTGAATGATCTTATTGCTGAGGTCAACTTCATCCGCCGTGAGGGTGAGTTTCTTTACCGAAGCTTTCATATCCTGCCCAAACCATTTATCGATCCGGTTGAATAAGATATTATTCAGTTCCAGTTCTTTCAGGTCTACCTGGATGGATCCTTTTTTTGTACTGCTGCTTTTGGGGGCAGAGAAATAATCAATGAGGAACTGGTAGTTCCAGACAGAATCGGTACGGTTCATATTGATCACTGCATCCGACAGTCCAACATATTTAAGTACCGGCTTTTCTTTGAAGAAGAACCAATCGGTGATATTCAATTTAAGCGAACCGGCATACAATAAAGTATCTTTCTTCCTGTCTTCCACCAGCAACCCTTCCACCAGCATTTTGTTGAACAGGCTGAAATCCACATGCCGGACCGACACCTTTGTTTTGAGGTTTTTTGACAGGGTTGCCGAAACCCGGGCAACCAGCCAGTTTTGAACCGGGTTCAGGTGAAGGATGCCCCAACCCGACAAAAGCAGTATGACCAGGAGGAGGAAAAACCAGGTCTTGTGTTTTATTTTCCTGAACAGGAATGCCCAGCCAATCACCCATGCCAGCAATAAAGCGGCAAATAACCATCTGGAAACGGGGAACGTAAAAATGAAGATGACCGCGAGCAAGACCCAGGCTAACAGGGAGAATAAAAACCATTTTGATATGTTCAGGAACCTAGTCAGGGTATATTATTATATGTAAAAGTAATTATTCGCCCTCTAAGGGCAAATTCGGTACCAAAATTTACCTTTCTTTTATATCCGGAAAGGCTTAACAGGGGTTTAGCGAATGGGTTCCGTGATCAGGGATCGGGATGTTTTTAGAAGTGTTATCATTTCTTTGTATTCGTCTGCCGGTTGAACTGATCCGACCGTCCTTTTGGAATGGAAAGGTTCTGCCAGTTTTCATTTTTAATCATGCGGCCTATATAAATGATCTGGCCCACATGATAGGGATAATGTGCCAGTTGCCGGTTGATGGCATCCACAACGGTCAGCCCTTCACTGCGGATATAGATGGTCTTGCCAAGATCCGCTTCGGTCAAGGATGCAAAGGCGCCCAGGCAGCAGGCCCATCCTTTTTCCCAGGACCCGATCAACTGCTCTTTATTCATATGCTGTTCTTCAAATTCAATGTCCCGGTTTCGCCATTCCTTTTCTCCATCCGTGGTTAAAAGATCCGTCCAGCGGCTCAGCATATTGCCCGCCATGTGCTGGATGATGATGGCAATGCTGTTGCTTGCTTCATTGGGTTGGTAATGAAAGTCGTTCTCGGTTAATTGGGCGAATGTTTTATCGCCAAGCTCTTTGTAATAGTTCAAACGCTTAACTGCACTTTGCAAAAATTCACTACCTATATTCATTTCAAATCTTTTTTACTTACAACTTACGACTTACAACTTACGACTTATAACTTCTCAATATCCCCTTGCATCATCATCGCCCCGTTTATCTCCAATGGCAATGATGATCCTGCGCTTAGACGAATGGTTGCTTTTCACCTGGATCAGTTCTGTTCTCCCGATCGCTTCCCTTACGTTTAGTTCATATCCCATCGCTTCCAGTTGTTTTCGTACTTCTTCCGGGAAATCTTTTTCAATATCGATCCTGTCCGGCGACCACTGGTGATGAAATTTTGGTTTGTTTACCGCATCTTCCGCACGCATGTTGAATTCAAGTATGTTCACCAGGGTTTGAAAAACACTTGTGGGTATGGTAGTACCACCGGGCGTGCCCACCACCAGGTAGGGCTTATTGTTTTTCAGAACGATCGTCGGCGTCATGCTGCTCAGCATCCGCTTGGCAGGTGCAATGGCATTCTTATCATTTCCCAGGGCGCCATACATATTGGGTACACCCGGCTTTACACTGAAGTCATCCATTTCATTGTTCAGGATAAAACCGGCGCCGCCAACAACCGTATGGCTTCCATAGCTGTCATTTAAGGTAGTGGTTACGGCAACCGCATTCCCTTCCGCATCGATCACACTCAAATGAGTGGTCTCCTCGCTTTCTTTGATAATGCCTGCCCCCGTTAATTTGCTGTTGCCTGCCTTGCCGGGCTCATAGTCTTTCATTCTTTCTTTTAAGTATGTTTCACTGACCAGTGTTCTTACCGGGACCTTTACAAAATCCGGGTCACCTAAAAATTCGCCCCGGTCGGCAAATGCCCTGCGTTCTACTTCGGTCATCAGTTGAACGGACTCTGCTGTTTGAAATCCCAGGCCAGCAATATTCCTGTTTTCGATCATCTTCAGCATCTGTTGTATGATTATTCCGCCACTGCTTGGCAACGGCATCGAGATCACCTGGTATCCCTTGTAATTAAAATCAACCGCAGGCCTTTCTTTTGCTTCATAGTTTTTCAGGTCATCCAGGCTGATGATGCCGTTGCCTTTCTGCATTTCTGCAACGATGAGCCCGGCCGTTTCACCTTCGTAAAAACCTTTCCGTCCCTGGTCCCTTATCCGTTTTAAGGTATTGGCAAGTTCCTTTTGTACCAATATATCGCCTGCCTTCCATTTTTCATCTTTCACAAATGCAACCGGCAAACTATTCTGTTCCTGAAATTCTTTTTTGTTGTAGTTGAATGAAGAGGCCTGTGAAGCCGTGATGGCAAAACCATTTTCTGCCAGGTCAATGGCGGGCTGGATAAGTTTTTCGAAGGGAAGCTTTGCATATTTCATGCTGGCAAATAAACCGGCTACTGTACCCGGTACGCCCGATGCCATATGGCCATACTGCGATAAATTCATCTGTGCATTGCCGTCCTTATCAAGGTACATATCCCGGCTTGCTTTTGAAGGAGCTTTTTCCCGGTAGTCGAGGCAGATATTATTGCCATCTTTTAAATGTGCCACCATAAAGCCTCCACCCCCGATATTACCTGCAGCCGGGTAAACCACGGCCAGGGTAAGTTGGGCAGCAATGGCCGCATCAACGGCATTACCTCCCTGTTTTAAAATATCAAGTCCCACCATGTTTGCCAGCGGATGGGCCGATACCACAGCCCCTTTTTTGCAGGTGATGGTCTTTTGAACGGAATAGGTAAGGCCCTTGATCTTTTGCGGCTGGGCAAATGAAGCGGATGCCAAAGCAAGAGCAAGTACAAGGGGGGAAAAGAGTTTCTTAAAATGCATGAACGGGATTTTTCACCGAAATTACTTTATTGGCGTCATATCTAACAGCGGGATGCCCTAAGTGCCCAGGCCGTGGCTGCTGTCCCCACCGGCCACTTAGTGCTTGGCTGCTGGCTCCCTCAATTACATACTTATTTGTTTTATGAATTCATTAAGGGATAAGTGGATGCCATAAGTCTCCCACGCCGTGGTCGGTGTCCTCACCGACCACCTGTTGCATTGGGTGGCGGTTCCTGCAATTACAATATTTAATTGTTTTATGAATTCATTAAGGGATAAGTGGATGCCATAAGTCACCCGCTTTCTTTATTTTCACGTAATATTTAAGAGTATGGCCATCAACCTGCTCTTTACCACCAAACGAAAAAGATGAGAATTAAACCGATTTTTGCCGGACTGCTTTTGATTAGTATGTCTGCAGCGGCGCAATTAAGATCGCCGGATGAATTTTTGAATTATCCCCTGGGAAGCAAATTCACGCCTCACCACAAGATCGTAAACTATTTCAACCAAACGGCAGCCGCCATGCCCCAGATGATGAAGCTGGAAAAATATGGCGAGACCCATGAAGGCAGGGATTTGTTGCTGGCCTTCGTTTCTTCGGCGGAGAATATGGCGAGGCTGGACGAGATACGGAAAAACAATCTCCGGCTCACCGGTATGTTAAGGGATAAGCCGGCTGATCTTTCTACCCCCGTGATCGTATGGCTGAGTTATAATGTACATGGCAACGAAGCAAGTTCTTCTGAAGTTTCGATGAAGACCTTATATGAATTATTGAACCCGGGCAATACACAAACCAAAGAGTGGCTGAAGAATACGGTGGTGATCATTGATCCCTGTCTCAACCCGGACGGCAGGGACCGGTATGTGAACTGGTTTAATCAAACGGCAGGAAAAAATGCCGATGCCAATTCCGGCAGCAGGGAACACAGCGAACCCTGGCCCGGGGGAAGGACGAATCATTACAACTTTGACCTGAACCGTGACTGGGCCTGGCAAACACAGGTGGAAACACAGGGCCGGGTAAAAAAATACAACGAATGGATGCCGCAGATACATTGCGATTACCACGAGCAGGGTATCAACAACCCGTATTATTTTGCACCGGCTGCCGAACCCTTTCATGAAGTGATCACTCCCTGGCAGCGGCAGTTCCAGACAAGCATTGGTAAAAACCATGCCCGGTATTTTGATGCCAATGGCTGGCTGTATTTCACCAAGGAGATATTCGACCTGTTCTACCCATCGTATGGAGATACCTATCCTACCTATAACGGGGCCATCGGCATGACCTATGAACAGGCAGGTCATAGCCAGGGCGGTTTGGCAGTGATAACGAACGACGGTGATACGCTTACATTGAAGGACAGGATCGCCCATCACTTTACCACCAGTATGAGCACGATTGAGATCGCTTCAGTGAATGCCGGCAAATTACTGGGTGAGTTCAAAAAATATTTTGATGATGCCAATACGAACGGGGTAGGGGAATATAAGACCTATGTCATTACCGAGAATAATGAAGGCAGGCGGAAAGCGCTGCAGGTTTTTTTTGAACGGAACGGCATTCAGTATGGTTCGGTAAACGCGTCTTCCGTGAGGGGGTATAATTATTTTACCGGTAAAGAAGAAAGCTTTGCTGCTATTGGCAGCCTGGCTGTAAGTTCGTATCAACCCAAGTCGTCGCTGGTAAAAGTATTGTTTGAGCCCAAATCAAAACTGAGTGATTCTGCTACGTATGATATTACTGCCTGGGGCTTGCCCTATGTATATGGCGTGCAGGCTTATGCGGTAAATGAAAGACTTGTACTGACTTCTTACAACGGTCAGGGAATTAAAACCAATGTAGCTGCATCTGCCTACGGCTACCTGGTGAATTACAATTCTTTTGCCGATGCAAAATTCCTGGCTGCCCTGCTGGATGCAAGGATAAAGGTTCGTTTTGCAGAAAGGGAATTTGGTTTCAATGGAAGAACATTTGCCCGGGGAACCCTGATCGTCCTGAAAAAGGGGAATGAGGATAAGCTGCAGCAGTTTTCAGACATGGCTGCTGCGTATAACGCCCCGGTAACGGAAGTAAGTGGAGGCTTTATGGACAGCGGCTTTGATTTTGGCAGCGATAAGGTACACCTCATTAAAAAACCAAACGTAGTGTTGCTTACCGGTAAGGGAGTAAATGCAAATGCCGCCGGTGAAGTATGGCATTTGTTTGAACAGCAGCTGGATTACCCGGTCACATTAATGAACGCTGAAGACCTTGTCGGCAGCGACCTGAAGAATACGGATGTGCTGATACTGCCGGATGGAAACTACAGGTTCCTGCAGAGTAAAGAAGCAGCGGCCGAGATAAAGACCTGGGTACAGCAGGGCGGAAAGATCATTGCGTTTGACAATGCTGCCGCACAAATAGCCAGGGCCGACTTGGGGCATCAAATCAAAAAAGGAGGATGACGATAAGAAGAAAGATGATAAGAAGGACGACAAGGATGTCTATGCAGAAGTGAAGCGTTATGAGAACCGGGAACGTGACTGGATCGTGAATAATATCCCCGGCGCTATTTATAAAGTGGAGCTGGATAACTCACATCCGCTGGCATTTGGCTATGGCAATACCTATTATACGCTGAAACTCAGCGATGATATCTATGAATTCATGAAGTCTGGTTGGAATGTAGGGATCATTAAAAAAGAGAACCAGGCTGCGGGGTTCGTAGGCAATAAACTGCAGGAAAAAATAAAGGACGGCACCGTGATCGGTGTACAACCCCTGGGTAATGGTTCCGTTGTGTTCTTTGCCGATGATCCCGTCTTCCGCAATTTCTGGGAGAACGGGAAAATGCTGCTGGTGAATGCGGTTTTCCTCGTAGGACAATAGATCAATTAAGAATTAAAAATTAAGAATTACGAATTTATAATTAAACCATTCAGTATGTTCAGGAAATCAGCGCTCGCATTTTTAATTTTTAATTTTTCATTTTTAATTATTTCAGCGCAGGCCCCGAGATCATACACGTCTGCTGAATTGCTGCTTCAATTAAAAAAACTGAATGTACTCGGTTCGGTATTGTACATCGCCGCACATCCCGATGATGAGAACACGAGGTTGCTGGCCTACCTGGCCAACGAAAAATTATACCGCACCGGTTACCTGAGTTTAACAAGGGGCGACGGCGGGCAGAACCTGATCGGTGATGAACAGGGTGTTGACCTGGGTTTGATACGCACACAGGAGTTACTGGCAGCCCGCCGCATTGATGGTGCCGAACAATTCTTTTCGCGTGCATTTGATTTTGGTTTCAGTAAAAGCCCCGAAGAAGCCATGCGGTTTTGGGGGCATGATAAGATACTGAGTGACGTGGTATGGGTTATACGTAGGTTCAAACCCGACGTGATCATCACCCGTTTTCCCACTACCGGGGAAGGGGGACATGGGCATCATACGGCTTCTGCCATCCTTGCAGCAGAAGCATTTGACGCCGCAGCCGACCCGTTAAAATTCCCGGAACAGCTGAAGCAGGGTGTTACCCCCTGGCAGGCAAAAAGGCTGCTATGGAATACATTCAACTTTGGCGGTAACAATACACAAAGAGACGACCAGTTCAAGATGGATTGCGGGGATTACAACCCTGTTCTTGGAAAAAGTTATGGAGAGATCGCTGCTGCCAGCCGCAGCCAGCACAAGAGCCAGGGCTTTGGCGTACCGGCGCAAAGAGGGAGCATCATTGAATATTTTAAAACGATAAACGGAACGGTGCCGGTCAATGACCTGATGGATGGGATCACTGCAGACTGGAAAAGAACGGCCACGGACCAGGTTTCGGATATGATCGCCGGCACCATAAAAAGCAGCATTGAAAAGATCATTTCCGGGTTTTCGGTAGAACATCCCGAACGGTCACTGGCAGCCCTGGTAAAATTGCATAAGGAAGTGGCAGCAACCCGGGATATTTACTGGCGTGATCAAAAGCTGGGTGAAATTGAAAAGATCATTGAGAGCTGCAGCGGCCTGTTCATGGATGCCACCACCAATACCCAGTTCGCTGTGCAGGGAGACAGTTTAAAGATCAACCTGGTTGTTAACAACCGGGCGGGATCCAATATTTTAAGCGCCGATGCACACCTGAATGATGACTATGTGATATTTGACCAGCTTAAGAAAAATGTGAATTCGCTGAAGACCTACAGCATGTTCATCAAACCGGGTACCCGGCCCACACAACCCTACTGGCTGGAGAAACCGATGGACAAAGGAAGTTTCAATGTTACCGACCAGCAGCAGATCGGTAAGGGGGAAAGCGATCCGTTGAGTGTTGTGTTCAGCATGATGATCGAAGGATCGGAGTTCAAATTCAGGAAACCTGTCCGCTATAAATATACCGATCCGGTGAAAGGGGAATTGTACCAGCCGGTTTCTGTCATACCCCGGCTGGAACTTGATTACATCGGCGATGTTTTTCTTGCGGTGAATAACAGGCCGGTCGATGTGCGCACGCGTGTAAAGTCGAACCTGCCGGACACGGCCACTTACACCGTTTTTAAAAAGACCTCTTCAAAGATCGTCAACAGCAATGATCCGTACATTTTTAAAAACAGCCCTTTAAAAAAGGAGGCAACTGAATCTTCTGTTTTTACTTTTAAAGGAGTGGAATCTGATTATGTAGAAGAAATAAGATTGCAGGCCACTGAAGGTGAAAATATTTTCAGCCAGCACAAAGAAACGATCGGCTATGACCATATCCCATCGATCGTTTATTTTCACGAGGCAACAGCAAGGCTCTCCCGGGTAGACCTGAAGACAGAAGGCAACCTGGTTGGATACATTCCCGGGGCGGGGGATAAGATACCCGGGGCATTGCTCCAGATGGGATATAAAGTGATAACGCTTAAAGAAGCGGATATTACGGCGGGCAATTTACGGCAACTGGATGCCATTGTTACCGGTATACGGGCATACAATACCAATGAGTGGATGAACAATGTATACGATGAACTGATGCAGTATGTGAAGGAGGGAGGCGTGTTGCTGGTTCAGTATAATACCAGCAACCAGATCGGCCCAGTCAAGGCAAAGATCTCACCCTATCCGTTTACCATCAGCCGGAACCGGGTAACCGATGAAGAAGCAAAAGTGAATTTCCTTTTACCGGATCATCCGGCATTGAATTACCCGAATAAGATAACCCAAAAGGATTTTGAAGGATGGATACAGGAGCGGAGTATTTATCATGCCGAGAATACGGATACGGCGTACAAAAAAGTGCTCAGCATGAAAGATCCCGGCGAAAAGGAACAGGATGGCAGCCTCATCATTGCCGGTTATGGTAAGGGAAGGTTTGTTTATACGGGGCTGGTCTTCTTCAGGGAATTACCTGCCGGTGTGCCGGGGGCATACAGGTTGTTTGCTAATTTGATAGCTAATAACAGGGGGAAGTATGTTAAGTGATAAGTAATAAGTAATAAGTAGTAAGTTGTAAGTAATAAGTAGTAAGTAATAAAAGTAAATAAAGTAACCTGTCATCCTGAGCGATAGCGAAGGATCTCATTATAGTGAAGAGATGCTTCGTTCCTCAGCATGACAGTCCTGATAAATATATGCAGAACGAAAAAACATACTGGAATAAATGGTACTTCACGGTACTTGCGGTTCTTGTTATTGAGATCATCATCTTTTACTGGATAACCAGGTTTTTCTCATGAGTGGCATCGACTGGATCATATTGGTTGTTACGCTGACGGGTATCATCCTGTATGGCATTTATAAAAGCCGTACAACAAAAAACCTGGAAGGCTATTTTTTAAGCAACCGTTCGCTGCCCTGGTATCTCGTGTTGTTAAGCATCATGGGTACACAGGCCAGCGCCATCACTTTTTTGACCGGCCCGGGCCAGGCGTACAGCGACGGGATGCGTTTTGTGCAGTATTATTTCGGCCTGCCGCTGGCGATGATCGTCATCTGCATTTTTTTTGTACCGGTGTTCAGCAGGTTAAAAGTATATACGGCCTACGAATTCCTGGAGAACCGGTTTGATGTAAAGACAAGAACACTTACATCCTTTTTATTTTTAGTATCCCGCGGTCTCAGTACCGGCATCAGCATCTTTGCCCCGTCGATCGTGCTGAGTTCATTGATGGGCTGGAATATCTATTATACCAACCTGGTAATGGGCGGACTGCTCATCATTTATACCATGAGCGGCGGCGCCAAGGCGGTGGCACATACACAGAAGCTGCAGATGATCATTGTATTTGTGGCTTTGTTCATCGTAGGTTACCTGGCCGTTAAATTACTGCCGGATGCTATTGGGTTTACCGATGCCCTGCATAAAAGCGGGGAGATGGGGAAGATGAATATCATCACCACCGGGTTCACCGACAAGGGTTTTGACTGGAAAGACAAATACAATATCTGGAGTGGTATCATCGGCGGATTCTTTTTAGCGCTCAGTTATTTTGGCACCGATCACAGCCAGGTGGGCCGCTATCTTACTGCGAAGAACATAAAGGAAAGCAGGAAAGGCCTGCTCATGAATGGCCTGGTGAAAGTACCCATGCAGTTCTTTATCCTGCTCATCGGCATCCTCATCTTTTCATTTTACCAGTACAGCAAGGGACCGGTTTATTTTGATGAAGTGGGTGTTGCACAGGCAAAACAAACCATCAAGAAGGATTCGTTGAATATGCTGGAGGTACAATATTCCACTGCCTTTGCGGCGGGCAATATGAAAGAGGCCAATGCAGTTCGGAAAACATTTAAGGGAGTAATGGAGCGGGCCTTGCCGGGTGAAAAGCCCAACGATACCAATTATATCTTCCTCTGGTTCGTAAAGGAGAATTTACCGGTCGGCCTGATCGGGCTGATCTTCGCCATTATCTTTTTGGCGGCCTGGGGCAGCATTGCAGCGGCGCTCAATTCACTGGCTGCCTGCTCAGTGGTTGACTTCCATAAAAAGTTCTTCGTAAAAAAGGAAACCGAACTGGAAGATTATAAAGTATCTCAGTGGTACACATTGGGCTGGGGGGTGTTCTGTATCATCATCTCCATGTTTGCCTACAATATCGGCAACAGCCTCATCGAAGCAGTGAACATCCTGGGCTCTTTGTTTTATGGGGTGATCCTGGGCATATTCCTCGTTGCCTTTGGAATGCGGTTCATAAAAGGACATGCCGTTTTCTATGCCGCCATTCTATCCGAACTGCTGATCATCCTTATTTACAAGATGGATGTGATCTCTTTTCTCTGGCTGAATGCGATAGGCGCTATACTGGTGATCGGGCTGTCGGCGATACTGCAGCTTTTTATAAAACAAAGAACGCTGCAGTAAAAACAGCTGTCATTCCTGCCCCGGGATCACAAAATAAAAAAGCGCTGCATTGCTGCAACGCTTTGTATCTGTTGAAATAATTTATTTCAGGCTCTTCTGGAAGTCTTCGTTTATTTTAATATAGTCATCATTCTTTGCTTCCTTCGCAAGCTCCATGGATCTTTTTGAGCTTTCCAGTGCACCGGCATTATCGCCCAGTTCTTTCTGGATCTTTGCTTTGTATATCCAGATCCAGAAGGCTTTGTCATTGGCTTCAACGGCCTTGGTCACATTTTCCAGGGCCTTGGTCAGGTTCTTATCGTATTCATTGTAAAACTGTGCCGCCTGCCAGTAAGGTTTCTTATCGGTTTTCATGGCCGCTTCGATCTGTGCCCTTACCTTGTCTTTGAAATCGGCTTTTATGGGAATGGCCACGGCCGTTTTATCCCATAGGATGTGCAGTTCACAACTTTCTGCTTTCACATCGGCAAACTGCATGGTGAAAGATTCAACTCTATCTTTCATCTTCACAGGCTCCACCCGGATCCGGGCAACGTCTTCGCTTTCCTTGTACCCGTCAATGCCCCAGTTCTTTAATCCTTTGTTCAGAACGATGTCCCAGGAATCGATGCCGGGGATGGTGTAAAGTACATAGGTGCCGGTATCGATCCTTTTACCGCCCATTTCAACGGGCTCTGTCAACACCAGTTTGGTGGCAGCATTTGCACCGGTACGCCACAACTTGTTGTAAGGAACCAGGTCGCCGAATATTTTGCGGCCTTTAGCCGATGGCCTTGAATAGGTGAGTTCAATAGAACCGATGGCAAATTCCTGTTTGATGGTTTGCGTGGGCGAAGGCGCCGGCATGCGCACCTGGGCCGTACCTGCCAAAGCGAAACAGGAAATGGCAATGATTGGTAATAGTAATTTCTTCATAAAAATGATTTAGGGAGCTAAGGTAATGAAATTGGACTTACAGTAAAACCGAAAATGGGAAATGTTGAAAATTGAATGTGTGTATATGTTTACATGTTCAATACGGAATGTTCCGTGCGGAATGTTCAATGAACAATGTTCAATTTTCAACAGGCAGGCTCATGCCACACGACCTGGGCTGCCAGGCTTTGTAAGATCGTGAAAAATGGTAAATGGTAAATGGTAAATGGCAGATCAGAACTTCACCTTCACACTGGCCGAGGTCTTTCTTCCTTTCTTTACCTTCCATTGCGGGCCCTGCATGATCAGGCGTTTGGCGGCTTCATCATACATGGTCCCGAGCGATTTGTTTACCCGGATATTGCTGATGGTGCCGTTTGCTTTTACATCAAAACTGAGTTCCACCTCTCCATGCGGTTCATTTTTTGGCATGCCTTCGGGGATGTTAAGGTTATTGGCCACATAGGTGTTGTAATTATCCCACCCATCTTTCGGCTCCACGTTTATGGAAGAGTCGCTTAAAACAGATGCCCGTCTTGTCCTGCTGCTTACGGTAGCATTTCCTTTCTGTATCACCATCCTGTCTTTGATGGCGGCTTCATCTTCCAGCAGGATGATCCTGTTCATGGGCTGGTTGCTGCGGAGTGAATACGTACGGGGCAGGTAACCAGCGGACCTTATTTCAATATTAAGCAGCGAATCGCTGGAGAACAAACGGAAATTTCCTTTTACATCGGCATAGGTCTCAAAATTGCCGCTCTTTACCGTAATGTTTGAAAAGGGCAGGGGTGAATTATCGGCACCCACCACCTGGGCATTGAAAAAATTATTTACAGCTTTATCTTTTTTAGATACAGCATTGGCAGTTTTGCTTTTCGATGGCTCCCCATCCGCTTCATTCTTTTTTTCCGTTTCTTTTGCAAGCTCCATCGGTTTCTCCCGGCCCGGTGTGATATTATTATTTGCTGAAGGGGCCGAATTGGCCGGGGAAATAATGACGGCATCATTCCGGGCATTGTTATAACCAGCCTTGTCATTCATGACCAGGCTGACAGAATCATTTGCCTGTACTTTACCCGGTTTATAAACAAAATCATCATCGGGCAGCACCTGCTGGCCCTGTTGTACAACCGTTACATCGGCCCCTGTTAGCTTTTCTTCTGCCACCCCGGCAGGAGGATTTACCAATTCCTTTGCAGGCGAAGGACCGGTATTGTCTTTGGCAGCCGGGGAGGCACCGCAATGGTTTCTGTTTGTGCGATCTGGGGAACTGCTTTCTCTTCTTCATTTTTATTTGTAAGGACCAGGGCCAGGGCCGAAGCACCACCGATGACCAATACAGCAGCCACAGCCTTCCACCACCTTGCCCTTGACCGGTGCATGGGAATTACTTTGGCCCCGGTGGCTGCTTCGGCGATCTGCTTATGAGCGAGGGCCAGTTGTTCCTTCCATTCCTTGTCCTGCATGGCCCCGTAACCTTCCATGGCTTCTGCAAGAAAAGGATCATCCAGCGCTGCTTTTTCCATCGCATGCATCTGCTGTGCCGACAGTTTGCCCGAAAAATATTTTTCAATATCCTGTACGGTATGGGTCATATTTTTATTGTTGCTGCTCATTTGTCCGGTAAAGCATCAGATATTCACTTGTTTTTCGTCCATGCATATTTTCAGGTTCCGTTTGCCGTTCTGGATATAACTTCTCACTTTGTTCCATTCAAACCCGGTTATTTCTGCTATTTCGTTGTAACATTTGTTCTCTAAATAGAACAGTACAACCGACCTTTTCTGTTCTTCCACCAGGGTATCTATGCATTGCTCTAATTTCTTAAAATTTTCTTCTTTTTCCAACGCCTCGCCATTCAGATGCGTATTTTGTTCAGAATACATAAATGTGGCGCTGAATTCTGTGGTTTTCATGTTGCGGGGGCTTCGGAGCTGCATCAGGCAGTAATTGCGGGTTAACACATGCAGCCAGCCCTTGAAATTATCCACTTCATGCACCCGTAGCTTGCTGTGGAGCTCGTTGAAGATGTCCATGACGGCATCCTTGCACCGCTCCGGGTCTTTGAAATATTTGAGGCAGACACCAAATACAAGGTCCATATAACGCTGGTAGAGTGTACTCAGCAGGTTCATATCGCCTGTTTCCCGGTAGGCAACCAGCAATTCCTTATCAGCCGGATCCTGTGGAGATATGTTCTTTAGAAATGTCAATATTCAGTTTTGTTTCTGTCCGTTTTCTGGTCCTGCTATTCAAAAAACACTTTTACTGTCTGGTAGAACAGGCGGCTGTTGAGGTACTGGCTTTGTTGCAACTGCCTCTCCGAAAAACCCTGCAGGCCCAGCAGGCCGGCTGCATTGCCTTTGTTGATAGCGATCTCCAGGTATCCGGCTGAGTTGAACATGGCCAGTTTTTCTCCTTCATTCACATCGGCATAGGTGTCGCTGATCCTGTCGATCACTTCATCCCGTTTAAAAACGATCTTAAAACTCCGGCCCTTCCGCTGCTCCTCAAATTCGTCCCGGTGTATGTTAACGATCACATTCTCAAAATTATCCGTAAAGATGATCTGCCCTTCGATCCAGTCGTTTCCCAGCAAGGGCCTCAAGGGGTTCTTTACATGGATGGAAATATCCGGGCTGCCGATCTCTTCGATCTTCCTGCCCTGGATAAGTTCTGAGAATGCAGCGGCAAAAACGGAAGTGCAATACAGGGTATTCTTCTGTTTGTTCTTGTCCAGGGCCAGTGCAACCACTTTTTGAGGTATCTCTTCTAATATCATGGTAAGCAATCCGTTGTCGGCGCAACCAATATAATGTCCATTGTGTTCAGCCAACAGCATATGTTCCGGTCTTTCATCAAAAAGGTTCACCAATACCAGGTGAAATGTTCCGGCCGGAAAATTCTTTATTGCATTCCTGCACACATAGGCCGCCTGTGGATAATTGAAAGGAGACAGGTCATGCGATACATCAACAATGTTGTAATCGCTGTTTTCCTGCAACAACTGCCCTTTAACAGCACCCACCAGGAAGTCCTGCCGGCCTATATCGGATGTTAGTGTTAGTAAAGGCATTTTTGGTTGAAAGATTGCTGCATTTAAGGGTAATTTCGGATCATCTTACCAGTTCCCCGTTTTTAAAAAAGAATTTCTTTACCAGTTTATCGGCCAGGCCGGGGAAGAGTTTATTCATGAAAACGGTCCGCTTACCGGTGAAGGTAAGCACGAGGGTCCTTTTTCTTTTTTCAATGGCTTTTAAGATATGTGCCGCACACGCTTCGGAGGTCATCATCTTGCCTTCATCCATGGGGCTTTCTCCCTGCGACTTCCCTTTTTTATTCAGTGCCCGGTTGCGGATATTGGATGAAGTGAATCCCGGGCAAACCCACATTACGTTCACCCCGCTGTCCAGCAGTTCGGTCCGGAGGGCTTCCAGGAAACCGTTCACGGCGAATTTGCTGGCGCTGTAACCACTGCGGCCGGGCAGGCCACGGAACCCGGCAATGGAGGAAACACCTACGATGGACCCTTTTCGCTCTATCACGGAATCCAATGCCAGCCGGGTGCAGTAAAGGGTACCAAAAAAATTTATGCCCATTACTTTTTCTATTACATCCACTTCCAGGTCCTTGAACAATGCCCGCATGGATATTCCGGCATTGTTAATGAGTATATCTATTCCACCAAACACCCGGATGGTTGAATCAATGAAGTTCTTACAGTCGTTGTAATTGCTCACATCAGCCACCATGGTATGCAGCGGCTTGCCGGAATGTAAAAGCTGCAGGTCATACAATTTATCCTGGTTACGGGCACAGGTTGCTACCCTGGCTCCCTGCAGCAGGAGGGCATCTGTAAGCGCCTTGCCAATGCCATCACTTCCGCCGGTAATGGCAACCACCTTGTTTTTGAAAAAATCAGAATGCATCGTACTACAAAAATAGAGGGATTTACCTCGCCGATGACATTTTAACCAATAAAAAACCCCCTGGATAAGGGGGTTTGTGATCTGGCTGGGACTCGAACCCAGGACCCATACATTAAAAGTGTATTGCTCTACCAACTGAGCTACCAAATCAGCCTTTCAATTTTTGGAGTGCAAAGATAGGGGTATTGATTTAAAAAATTCAACCAAAAACTGATTTTTTACTACCGTTATAAAAAATGTGGACATCTCTGTTCATATCGTCAGTAAACTGCATCCCCTTATGTCGCTGGCATCCATTCTTCCCAGTACTTCAAAGCTTTCATTGCTGTGCAAACGGCCCATATCATCCGTGGCAATAAAGCTGCAACTGTACATATTGGCAAGATCAATGATGTTGATGGCGCCGGTCAGTGGTTTTTCAACTGCATTGGCTGCAGGCATTACATGAAAGGGATCGTCTTCATCCCGGAGCAGCACTTTCATCCATGCGGGGCAGTGAAAGATACCATCGCCTTTTGAATAGGCCTGCGATAATAATTCGGTCATCCCGTATTCAGAATGGATGAGGTTGATGGAAAATTGCTTTTGCAGAAGTTCATGTACCTGCTGCCTGGTCATTTCTTCCCGCCTTCTTTTCATACCCCCGGTTTCCATTACAATAGTGTTTCGCAACTGTATGGGATATCTTTCTGCAAAATCCAGCAGGGCATAGGTGACACCAAGGAGCAGGGTGGGTGTCTTCAGAATTTCATTGTGCATTAAAGTGCGGTGCAGCTTTTCAAGATCGTACAGGTAAAACCCGCTCAGGGGGTTGGCGCTTGCCTGGATCAGTTCATCCGTCATCATCACCAGCGATGAATGCTGCCTTTCCAGGTAGGAGGGCAATAGACCCAGTATGCATTTGCTGGCGGGCTTCCCGTAAAATTTTTCAAAACAGGTCATAAAACTCCTGCGGTAAATGGCAAGGTCTTTTACCAGGTGCCGGCTGCTGGCGGAAGCGCCGGTACCGCTGCTTTCAAAAACGGCTTCGGGTTCAAATGGGGTTGTTGTTACCGGGTGCGTTTTAAAAAAGGAAATGGGCAGGAAGGGTATCTTTTCCGGCAGAAGAACGGCATCAACATCGGTGTGGATGGCATCGCAATACTGCCGGTAAACGGGGTTGTGCTCATACTGGAACCGGAATAGCTCTATGGCCAGCGAAGAAAAATTATCTGGGGAAGCAGCAAAAACCTTTTTTTCAAGCTCTGTATTTTTAACGGTTTCTTTCACCTGCAATGATTAAATTTGACACACAAAACACAACGATGCGTTACACAATCCTGATTGTTACAGCCCTGGTTTTTTTAGCAGCCTGCAAGAAAGACAAATTTACGACGGCTCCACAAATAAAGTATAAATCCCTTTCGCACAACCTGGTCGACCTTTCGCCCACCAGTGCGGTACCGGTTTTTACCCTGCATATTACCGATGCGGAGGGAGATCTGGGTATCAGTGGTAATGATGTAGCATGGGTGTATATGAAGAACCTGCTTACCAATAAATTTGATTCGGTGCCATTCCCCGACCTGCAGACTGCCGCAAAGACGAATTTTGAAGCGGATATTGACGTAACCATTGACAAGGTGCTGGATTGTCGCCCGGTGCCAGGGAATTTGCTGCATACAGATACCCTGTATTTCGAATTCTATGTAAAAGATTTTGCAAAAAACAAGAGTAACGTAATAACAACACCCGAGCCTGTTTATTTTATCTGCCGCTAAATGAAATGGCTTCATTTCATCCTGTCACACTCTTTTTTTGTTTCTTTTTGTGCGGTGGCCCTTGCATTTCAAACGGGCCGGTTGCTGCATGTTGATATCCCTGCTTATTTATACGGTTTTATCTTCTTTGCCACCCTGTGCAGTTATAATTTTTACTGGATACTGAGCCGGTTCTCCTTTTCAGGAACTGTCCCCATAGCCGTTTTCCTGGAAAAAGAAGCGACCGGTATTTCACTCTTCCTTATTTCTTTGGCAGGTATGGTCTATTTCCTGCTTATATCCCCGGTACAGTTGAACCAGGTGGCAATGGCTGTTTTACTTACGGTTGCTTATTCTGTTCCCCTGCTGCCATTTAAATTCCTGCATTTTACCCGGAAGGCGGGGGTGCTTAAAACGGTATTGCTGGCCTTCACCTGGACCTATGTTACGGCATTTCTGCCCATGCAGACCGGGTGGGGGCTTTTATCCGGTGCGGATATTTTTATCCTCACCCGTCGTTTTTTGTTCATGCTGATGCTGTGTATCATTTTTGACAACAGGGATAAGGCCGTTGACAAAATAAGGGGCCTGCATAGCCTGGCAACGGTTCTTAAACCAAACCAGCTACTGTTGCTCATCACTGTGATATTTATCATTTTATTCGGCACCAACTTTTTGTCGGTGCAATATGGTGTAAGTCTTAAACAGTCCATTGCCCTTCAGACATCCACCATTGCCCTGCTGGTTGTTTATTTCTTCAGTACCCGTAAGCAGGGGTACCTGTTCTATTATTTTGTGGTGGATGGTTTAATGTTGTTTTCTGCCCTGGCAACATTCGTAGCTGGTATTTGATTAATTTTGCAGGATTAAATAAATGATCATGGCAAAAGCACGAAAAGCAAAATCGATCCTCACGGAACAGTCGTACACTTTTTTAAAGAATTATATAAACAATCCCTCGCCAACCGGCTTTGAAAGCGGCGGGCAGAAATTATGGCTCGACCACATCCGCCCGCATGTGGATTCGTTTTTTACCGACCCGTACGGAACAGCGGTAGGTGTTGTCAATCCAAATGCTTCTTTTAAAGTAGTGATAGAAGCCCATGCCGATGAAATAAGCTGGTTTGTGAACTATGTTTCTCCGGAGGGATTGATATACCTGAAGCGTAACGGGGGCGTGGATCACCAGATCGCACCGTCCATGCGGGTGTTTATTCATGGAAAGAAAGGGATGGTGAAAGCGGTTTTTGGCTGGCCGGCCATCCATACCAGGATCGGGGGCGCTGATAAAGAAACACAACCGAAGGTTGATAACCTTTTCCTCGATTGCGGCGCAAGGACCAAAAAAGAGGTGGAATCATTGGGAATTCATATCGGTGCTGTGGTAACCTACGAACAGGGTTATGAAGAGCTGGCTTATGATTACCTGATCGGCCGTGCATTCGACAACCGGATCGGTGGTTTCATGATCGCTGAAGTAGCCCGCCTCCTGAAGGAAAATAAGAAAAAACTTCCCTTTGCCCTATACGTGGTGAATGCCGTACAGGAAGAAATCGGTTTACGGGGTGCAGAGATGATCGCCCGCAGGATCAAGCCCGATGTGGCCATCATTACCGACGTTACACACGATACCACCACGCCGATGATCAGCAAACAGGTGGAGGGAGAATGCAGTTGTGGTAAAGGCCCTTCCCTTACATACGGCCCGGCCGTACATAATAAGCTGCTGGACCTGATACAGGCTGCGGCAGTTAAGAACAGGATACCCGTGCAGTATCATGCCGTAAGCAGAAGTACGGGTACCGATACCGATTCGTTTGCCTATGCCAACGATGGCTGCCCTTCGGCATTGATCTCCATTCCGCTGCGCTACATGCATACCACCGTGGAAATGCTGCATAAATCGGATATAGAGAATACGATCAGGTTGATGTATGAAACATTATTGACCATCACCCCTAAAACAAAGCTGAGTTATTTTTAACCCGGGCAGGAGAACAAAATGGAAGACAGGTTTTTAAAATACTCTAAGCTGTATGTGCTGATATTCCTGTTATTCCTGTTGATCCCGGTGATGATCGGGCTTTTTATCTTTTTATTCTGGGGTTTTTCAAAACTGGTCTCCTCCACCATCGTTGATATCATCTTCGGCCTGGGCATTATAACCATACCCCCGGCACTTTTTTCAACCGTGCACCTGATATTTGCCAGGAGGACCAAAAAACACCCTGCCGGGTGGGTCCGTTATATTTCCTATGTATTTTTTACCGCCGGTATCATCAGTTGTATCCTTGTTTTAATTACCGACCTGGTTTCATTCTTTGGGTATTATTATACCGATATTGATGCGTACAACTGCTACAGCCTTACCTACCTCACTGGAAATATTGCCGGGCTCTTTATCATTGCCCTGCTGCAGGCGTTCACCACGCAAAAAGAAGTGGATTGGATGGACCGGCACCGGTGACCGGGTCACCGCAGGCACAAAATAATAATTCCCATCCCGTGGAAACGGGACGGGAATTTCTTTAACCCTTAAACAACCAACATGAACTGTTGATTAACTTAACCAGAATATATACGGGTAAATGATGCGTAAGGTTGTCTACCTGCATAAAATATTATGTTAAAGCCAGGTCTAACACCTGCTGCATGGTCTTTACATAATGAAATTTCATGCCTTTGATATACTGGCTGTTTATTTCCAGCACATCTTTTTCATTCTGCCAGCACATGATGATCTCTTTGAGTCCGGCTCTCCGTGCGGCCAGTACTTTTTCCTTTATCCCGCCAACAGGCAATACCTGTCCGCGTAAAGTGATCTCCCCGGTCATGGCCAGGTACGGTTTTATTTTGCGGCCGGTAAATGCGCTTGCCAGCGCCGAAAGCATGGTGATGCCTGCACTCGGTCCGTCCTTGGGCACAGCACCTTCCGGCACGTGTATGTGAATGTCTTTTTTGTTGAATTCTTCCGGCGCTATGTTCAATTTTCTGCAGTTTGCCTCCAGGTAGGTGAGGGCCGTGCTGGCGCTTTCCTTCATCACATTGCCGAGGTTGCCCGTGAGTTTCAGTTCACCTTTTCCATCACTCAGTTGTGTTTCGATGAAAAGGATGTCGCCTCCCACATAGGTCCAAGCCAGGCCCACCGCCACGCCCGGCATATTGGCGATCTTGTACATATCGTTGCTGTACCGTGGCTTACCCAGTATCTTCTCCACATCATTGTTGGTGATGGTGGCTTTCAGTTTACCCCGGATCACCAGTTCCTTGGCCTGGTAGCGCATGATGCTTGCCAGCTGCCTGTCTAATTCCCGCACCCCGCTCTCCCTTGTGTAATCCTGTATGATCTTTTCCAGCACCGCATCACTTAACTTAAAAGCGGCCTCCTTGAGGCCATGCATTTCCTTTTGCTTCGGGATAAGATGGCGTTTGGCAATTTCGATCTTCTCTTCTACGGCATAACCACTGAGGTCAATGATCTCCAGCCTGTCTCTTAGTGGTGCCGGTATGCTGCTTATGTTATTTGCCGTGGCAATGAATAAAACCCTGCTCAGGTCATATTCAAGCTCCAGGTAATTGTCATAAAAAGTATTGTTCTGCTCGGGGTCCAGCACCTCCAGCAAGGCAGAAGAAGGGTCACCACGGTTATCGCTTCCCACTTTATCGATCTCGTCCAGTATCATTACCGGGTTACCCGATTTTATTTTGCGGATGGATTGCAGGATGCGGCCGGGCATGGCACCGATATAAGTCTTGCGGTGGCCCCGTATCTCGCTTTCGTCATGTAAACCACCCAGGCTTACCCGTACATATTTTCGGTTGATGGCGGCAGCAATGCTTTTTCCCAAACTTGTTTTACCGATACCCGGGGGGCCCAGGAAACAGAGGATGGGCGATTTCATATCCCCTTTTAATTTCAATACGGCTAAGTATTCCAGGATCCTTTCCTTTATCTTTTGCATACCGTAATGATCCTGATCAAGTATCTTTTTCGCTTTCTTCAGGTCATACGAATCTTCTGTATAATCATTCCAGGGAAGGTCAAGCATCAGGTCCAGGTGATTGTACACTACAGAATAATCAGGCGTGGAGGGATGCATGCGTTCCAGTTTCTCAACACCCTTGGTGAACATCTCTTTTGCAGCCGCCGACCATTTTTTATTCTCTGCTTTCTTCAGCATGTCTTTCACTTCCGCCACGTTATCACCGCCCAGTTCATCCTTGATGGCTTTCATCTGCTGCTGCAAGAAATATTCCCGCTGCTGTTTATCCAGTTCGGCCCTTGTCTTATTGGTTACTTTATTTTTCAGTTCGGTGTATTGCAGTTCGGTCTGCATCAGGTTCATCAGCAGTTCGGCCCTGGCTTTTATATTGCTGATCTCCAGCAAACGCTGTTTGTCTTTTATATCACAGTTCAGGTTGCTGCTTACAAAATGAATGAGGAAGGAGGGGTTCTCAATATTCTTCAGAATGATGGCTGCTTCGCTGGGCAGGTTGGGTGAGAGGTTAACGATCTGCCCGGCCAGGTCCTTGATGCTGCCCACCATGGCATTGAAATCCGCGTCGTCTTTTAATACTTCATCTGTGAGTACTTTGATCTTTGCCCTGAAATAGGGATCATCGGTTGTAACTTCTTCGATCTTGCAGCGTTTGCGCCCCTGTATGATGATGGTGGTACCGCCATCGGGCATTTTTATGAGCTTGGCAATTTTTGCAACGGTTCCGATATCTTCCAGGTCGCTCACAGTAGGTTCTTCCACATTACTGTCTTTTTGCGCTACCACGCCTATCAATTTGTCAGCTTTGTATGCGTCATTCACTGCCTTAATACTCTTATCCCTGCCTACCGTGATCGGGATCACTACCCCGGGAAAGAGTACGGTATTCCGTAACGCCAGAATGGGTATTTCGTCCGGAATCACCTGCCCGTCGGCACTTCCGTCATCCTCTTCATTAAGTGGAATGATGGGCATGAATTCCATTTCATCTTCGTGATTCTGTAAATAAAACGTATTATCCATAATAATCTCAATATATAGTCAAAATGTCAAAACACACAGTTAATCAAGTGTTTTTTGTGTGAGGATATATAGGGTCAATATTGATGCCGTTTTGGACAGAAACCGGAATTTGTAATTGGGAATCAGGGGTCAGGCCTTTAATTCGGGCACTTTATTTAAAAGATAAGACTGCAATTAGTTTCGGGCCTAATTATTAATTACAAATACCTAATTCCCAATTACCAAGTACTTTTGCATCCCATGTATATTAATTGCGACGATAAGGAACTCTTTGTGTTAAAAAAGATAGCCCATGCCGCGGAGGAGATCGGCGTGCCCTGTTACCTCATTGGGGGATTTGTGCGGGATAAGATACTGGGAAGAGATACAAAAGACATCGACATTGTCTGCGTAGGTGATGGCATTGAACTGGCAGACCGGGTTTCCCGGAAATTCAATCCCAAACCCGAAGTTCATTTCTTTAAGAATTTTGGAACGGCGCAGATAAAGTTTGAAGATATGGAGATCGAGTTTGTAGGCGCACGGAAAGAAAGCTACCATTTCGACAGCCGCAAGCCTGCCGTGGAAACCGGGACACTGGCAGATGACCAGAACCGCCGTGACTTCACCATCAATGCACTGGCCATCAGCCTGAATAAAAACGATTTTGGTGAACTGCTTGATCCGTTCAACGGGATAAAGGACCTGGAACGGAAGAATATACAGACACCCCTCGCTCCTGATCAAACATTCAGCGATGACCCCCTTCGCATGATGCGGGCCATCCGTTTTGCCACACAGCTGAATTTTACCATCCACCCCGAGACCTTTGCGGCCATTGGCGAAAATGCTGATCGTATAAAGATCGTCAGCGGCGAACGGATCGCTGATGAATTGAATAAGATCTTATCAAGCAGCAAACCTTCCATTGGTTTCGACCTGCTGTACAAAAGCGGGTTGCTGAAAATAATTTTTCCGCAGATGGTTGAACTGGAGGGGGCCGAGTATATAGATGGCAAGGGGCACAAGGATAATTTTTATCATACCCTGCAGGTGGTCGACAACATTTCAGAAAAGACAGAAGACATCTGGCTTCGCTGGGCGGCCGTATTGCATGATATTGCCAAACCGGTCACCAAGAAATTTGAGGAAGGGCATGGCTGGACCTTTCATGGTCATGAAGTGGTTGGCGGAAGAATGGTACCGAAACTGTTTGCCCGGCTGAAACTGCCGCAGAATGAAAAGATGAAATTCGTGCGCAAGATGGTGGAGATGCACCTGCGCCCCATCAGTCTTACCCGGGAAAATATCACCGACAGCGCCATACGCCGGCTGCTGTTTGATGCCGGTGAAGACTTTGATGCATTGATGACCTTATGCGAGGCAGACATCACTTCAAAGAATAAGACCAAGGTAAAACGCTACCTTGAAAATTTTGAAATGGTACGTAAGCGCTGTGCGGAAGTGGAAGAGAAGGATCACGTACGAAACTGGCAGCCGCCCATCACCGGGGAACACATCATGCAAACATTCAGCCTGCAGCCGGGCCGTGCGGTGGGTGATATAAAGAACGCTATAAGAGAAGCCATTCTGGATGGCGTTATTCCGAATGAGTACCAGGCGGCTTATGATTTTATGATAGCTAAGGCAAAGGAGTTGGGGATTGGTCATTGGTCATTGGTCATTGGTCATTGGTCATTGGTCATTGGTCATTGGTCATTTGGAATACTCATTTAACAAGATACCTGCTTTTAGAATGTCTTCAATTCTTAATTTTTAATTATTAATTCCTAATTTTACTTCATGGCTATCTTACGATTCAGGATATATTGGGAAGATGATGACAGTGTGTACCGGGATATCGCTATCCGGCATTCACAAAGTTTTTTCGACCTGCACAGTTGTATCTTAAAAAGTTTTGAGTTCGATTCAAAGCACAAGGCAACTTTTTACCGCAGTAACGACAACTGGCTGCGTGGCCGGGAGATATCGCTGGAGAAATATGATAAGGACTATAAGGCCGAGCCGCTCATTATGGCCGACACCATTATTGGTTCCGAGATCAGCAACCCCAACCAGAAATTCATTTACGAATACGATTTCAACAAGTACTGGCATTTTATGGTGGAACTGATAACCGTGGATAAGGAAGAGAATACAAAGCTTGAATACCCCTGTTGTTTGCGCAGCGAGGGGATCGCACCTTCCCAGTACGGCACCAAGGGCCTGATCGACAGCCGCCTGGCTGAAATGGAAGAGAAGTACGACCTCAAACCCGATGCCATGGCGGATGGGTTTGGTGAAGAGGGAGATGAAGGCGATGAAGTGGAGGCCGATGGCGAAGAGGAATCTTCCACGGAAGAAGGCAATGATGGATTTTAAATCGTGAGCCGTGAATCGTCAGTTGTGAGTAAAACTTCCGATTCATCATTCACGGCTCACGATTGATATTACCCCTGGTTACTGCGGGTTCTTCACAAACTCAAGTACGTGTTCATGACCCCGACCTGCATTGTTATCGTTGGCCCAACGGCCGTAGGTAAGACCTCCCTTGCTATTAAGGTAGCGCAGCATTTTCATACAAAGATCATTTCGGCCGACAGCCGCCAGTGTTTTAAAGAACTGAATACAGGCGTGGCAAAACCTTCTGCTGGGGAATTAAGGTCCGTTGAACATTATTTCATCAACTCCCACTCCATCCAGGAAGAAGTGAATGCGGCCGTGTTTGAACAATATGCCCTGGAAAAAGTAAATGAGATATTCCGGCACAATAATGTGGCGGTGATGGTGGGTGGCACGGGGTTGTATGTAAAAGCATTCTGCCAGGGTATCGACGAATTGCCGGTTATCGATCATGCAATCCGGCAAAGCATCCTGGCCGGGTATGAGGCAGGAGGACTTGAATGGCTGCAAAGACAGGTGGAAAAAAATGATCCGGTCTATTACCTGAGCGGGGAGATAAAGAACCCGCAGCGGTTGATGCGGGCCCTGGAAGTAAAGCTTTCCACCGGCAGGTCCATCCTGCTGTTCCAGACACAGCAGAAAAAGAAACGGGATTTCAACATCATTAAGATCGGACTGCAGTTACCCCGGGAACAACTGATCGCTAACATCAATAACCGGGTGGATGCCATGGTGCAGGCCGGTTTGCCGGAGGAAGTGGAACAACTGCTTCCGTATAAAAAACTGAATGCATTGCAAACCGTTGGCTACCGGGAAATATTTGCTTACCTCGATGGTACTGTATCGTTAACGGAGGCGGCCGAAATGATCAAGCTGAATACCCGCCAATATGCCAAGCGGCAGATGACCTGGTTCCGGAAGGATAAAGAAGTGAAATGGTGTGAGCCGGATCTTGATGCGGTAATGGAATTGGTTAAGGAAGTATGTGTTTAATCATGTTGCTGCCTGGCTGATAAAATATAAATACCGCCTTTCTATCGGAAAGGCTGACCGGTTCAGTCATTTCCAGGCGGCTTATTAGTAAAAAAGAGGGTATTGTATGTTTTGGCAAACAGCCTGTAGTTCAGTGGATGCAGGAATTTAACGACCGGGTTGCTTTGTATGTGTTCAAGATCGGTATGCAATGACTCGATTAAAATTACTTCCGGCCTGTATCTGGCCCAATCACAGGATTCCAGGACGTCGAGGTCAAATCCTTCCACATCCACCGAAAGGAAATCGATCCGGGTTGAACCCAGGTCCAGGCTGTCAAGAACTGCCGCAAGGGTTTTCGTTTCCAGTTTTATGACCTCTTTGATTTCAATGGAGAATTCTTTACAATGTGCCAAAGCGGTTTCCCGGTCAAACGTATTGAAGATGTTGTGTTCAAACGTATAATAATCCAGCCGCGAAGGGGTTTTGCTTATCCCGGTTTCAATATTTATATCGCGGGGCCTGAGTTTGTCGAATATTTTTTTGGTGCCGGGGTTGGCATCTATATTGATGCCATGCCAGCCTTTCAGGTAAAGTTTATAGGTATTTGAGAATTTATGGGGATGATTGGCTCCAACGTCAATGAAGAATCCGCTGTTGGTCTGTTCGCCAAAATACTTTTCCAGTATTTTGTCTTCTCCCTCCTGGGCGAATGAAGTAAACAGGTGGTTTTGTTTCAGCATCTGCCGCTTCATGATGGAATTCTTCAGCCCGTTTGGCAGGAGCGAATAAAATATTTCTTTTGCGTTCACGTAGTGGATTTACCAGGATGAAAATAAGATAAATAATAAAAAGCCCCGGAAAAAAGATCCCGGGGCGGCTTAAGCAATTAGGAGTGGTTAGAATTTGAATCCAAGAGTGGCTGCAATATTTCCTCTCTGTTGTTTAAGCATGGCATAAGTATTTGCCCGGTCTTCGAGCCGGTATGGGAAATGGACGTCTTTGCTTATTGCGTGTACATACGTAAGGTCGATGAACATGCCTTTGTTGCGGTAACCCAGTCCCCCGCTCAGCAGCATGCGGCTGGCTTTGTAGGCAGCGTCTTTATAGGGATTGCTGTAGTAAGCAAATCCAAGTCTCGCCATGATCACGTTGAACTTCAATTCACCGCCCAACCGGAAATTGAAGTTGCCTTTATAATCGGCCTTCACCACGTTGTTCAGTTCCTTGTAATATCTTTTTTCGCCTTCGGTGGGTTCTTCGTTGTTGCTGTGGAAACGGCTGCCGCGGTGCTGCACATATTCAATATCGGCGCTGATGAATGCCCGTTGTTTTTTCACGTTCTCGGTCTCCCGGAAAACATACGAAGCGCTGATCATTGCTTTGAACGGTGTGGTCTGCACATATTTTGCCTCACCGGGCCCGTTGTTGGTGAACGTTTCAGAATTTATGCTGTAACTGTTTACCGGGTTCTCCACTTCGGTGGTAAGGTAGGTGGTACGGGTATCGGTCAGTATCATGTAGGTAGGTGTGTGTATGGCCAGCCCCAGGCGTATATAGTCAAGCGGGCGGTAGATGATGCCAAGTTTTGCATTGAAACCGGTTCCTTTTGTTTTAAAATTATCGGTGTATTCAAACCGGTTAAAATGATTGGAAGTGTTTGAAGAAGTGTCAGACTCCTTAAATACCATATTGCTGGTATAACTCACCAGCGGCACACCCAGACTTATGCCCCAGTACCATTTATCATTTTTGTTTTGTGCATAGCCAAGGGCAAATTCATAGATGCCCCCTTTGGTAGTGTGGATCATCTCCTGCCGCAATGCCTGCCCGGCATCCAGGATGTATTCAGGCGCTCCTTTTACCTGTACCACGCCATTCACGGTAACGGTATCGATCAGGTAGGTGTATAATGCGGGGGCTGATGTATAGGGCAGGGCAGAGTTGGTACTTAACACTTCGCCGATGCTTAACCCGCTTTTTGCAAACTCTTCGGCAAACTGCTCACTGAATGAACTGTAATTGTTCAGCCCGCTGTACCGGACCCTGTTATTGAAACTGGCTGTTTGAGTAAAGGCAAGGCTGATGGCACTGCTTCTTTTGGGATCATTCGCATTTGAATAACCCAGTATCAAACCGCTGGCACCAAAACCAAAACTGTTCTTCTTGTCCTGGGAAAGGTTATCCCTGAACGTTGCTTTGTTGCTGTTCAAAAAGAAACCCGGTGTAAGAACAAATTCACCGGTCTTGTAGAAGCCAAGCCCTGCAGGGTTTGTATACGTGGCATTTATGTCGCCGCCCAATGACCCCATCACCCCGCCGATGGCCAGGTTACGGGCTGTTCCGTTCTGCGGAAAAAAAGAATACCGGATGGCATCTTCAGGTGCCTGGGCTAAAACGGAATTGGTTATCAGTAAAAAAAGTACGGGTATATATTTGGTCATAGCATAATTTTTTTGATACAAGTGTACTTATGCAGGTGTTTTGGTTCCCCGCTGGGGAGACCAGGGGCTGTTTAACCCCTGCCCGGTCTTGATACAGAAGAACCGGAACTGCTGCCCCCTGATGAGGAGCCTCCGCTGCTGCTGCTTCCTGAAGAAGAAGGAGAATAGGTCCTTGTATTGTTGGATGGTGAAGATGATGAAGAGGAACTTCTGCTGGGAAGAAGTATCTGCCTGCTGCGGCTTCCTGCGTTGCTGTTGTTGTAGTTGCTGGCAGGGTTCGACCATCTTCCGGTCCCGTTTGTTTTGTCGTAGGCAACATTACTGTTGTACCCGTTGTATGCTTTCAGGTTGACCATGCGTGGTGTTGTGCTGACCGGTTTTGAATACGTGGCCTTACCGGTATAAATGGCCCAGGGATAATAATAAGGATTGTAATAGTACCCGTAATTATATCTTTTGCAGGTGTAATTGTACGGGCTGTAGTCGTAATTATATTCATCCCTGAAATCCCTCCAGCGGCGGTCACGGATGCCCATGGATATCTGGTAATCGGAACTGGTTTCATACCGGTTGTCTTCACGCCTTTTTTCTGATTCACCATCATACACCCGTGCCGGGGAATAATATACGTCATCGGGGGTCTGGCTGCTTTTGTAGGCGGTGGTGCAACTGCTGAAAGTCGCTGCTGTAAGAGAAAGAAGTAGAATTTTTGTTTTCATGGTGATTTGTTTAAAGCATTTAAAATTGAAGTTACTACTTTTGTGCAGTTATCAAATACATGTAAAATTTCACAAACCCTCTGCCAACAGACATTAAAGTTAAAACGTCCGTTGTTAATGTGGTGCTAAAAGAAAGGCCGTATCTATTAAAATAAGTTAAGATAATGAGTAAAGAACTAACATCAAGGGCAGAAGATTATTCGCAATGGTACAATGATCTTGTTATTAAAGGGGGGCTGGCCGATTATTCAGCCGTGCGGGGATGCATGGTCATCAAACCCTATGGTTTTGCCCTTTGGGAAAACATGCGTGACCAGCTGGACAAAATGTTCAAGGAAACAGGGCATGTGAATGCCTATTTTCCCTTATTCATTCCCAAAAGTTTTTTAAGCAAGGAAGCCGCCCACGTGGAGGGTTTTGCAAAAGAATGCGCCGTGGTAACCCATTACCGCCTGATGAATGATCCCAATGGTAAAGGCATTGTGGTTGACCCGGATGCAAAACTGGAAGAAGAGCTGATCGTCAGGCCAACTTCTGAAACGATCATATGGAATACGTATAAGGACTGGATCCAGTCATACCGTGACCTTCCCTTGCTGATCAACCAATGGGCCAATGTTGTCCGTTGGGAAATGCGTACCCGTTTGTTCCTGCGTACGGCCGAATTTTTATGGCAGGAAGGGCACACGGCCCATGCAACAAAAGAAGAAGCCATTGAAGAAACGGAGAAAATGCTGGATGTGTATGCCGAATTTGTGGAAACCTATATGGCTGTACCCGTGATCAAAGGGGTGAAAACAGCCAGCGAGCGGTTTGCCGGCGCCGAAGACACCTATTGCATCGAGGCATTGATGCAGGACGGCAAGGCGTTGCAGGCAGGTACTTCCCATTTCCTGGGACAGAACTTTGCGAAGGCTTTTGAAGTGCAGTTCCTGAACAAGGAAAACAAGCAGGAATATGTGTGGGCCACGTCCTGGGGAGTATCAACAAGATTGATCGGCGCATTGATCATGGCGCATAGCGATGACCAGGGATTGGTGATGCCGCCAAGGATCGCCCCCCTGCAGGTGGTCATCGTTCCTATTTACAAAGGGGAGGAGAGCAAAGCCGCCATCGATGGAAAAGTGAATGAGATCATGCGGTCTTTAAAAGCAAAAGGCATCCGGGTTAAATACGATAGCAGCGATAACAGCCGCCCTGGCTGGAAATTTGCACAGTACGAATTGCAGGGTGTTCCGGTAAGGATCGCCATGGGCTTACGGGATATGGAAAACAATGTGGTGGAAGTTGCCCGCCGGGATACCAAAGAAAAAAACAGTATGCCGCTGGACGGACTGACTGATAATATTGCAAACCTGCTGGAAGAAATTCAGCTGAATATTTACAACAGGGCGCTTGTTTTCCGCAACGAAAATATCAGGCCTGCCAATACCTGGGATGAGTTTGTAAAACTGCTGGATGAAAAGGGAGGCTTTATCTCGGCGCATTGGGATGGCACTGCCGAAACGGAAGAGAAGATAAAAGAACAGACCAAGGCAACCATCCGTTGCATTCCGCTTAATAACAAGCAGGAGAGTGGCGCCTGTATCCTCACCGGCAAACCAAGTACACAGCGGGTGCTTTTTGCGAGGGCGTATTAAATCGTTAATCGTTATCCGTTAATCGTTATCCGTTAATCTGTATATCCGTTAATCCGTATATCCGTATATCCGTATATCCGTTAATCCGTATATCCGTGTATCCGTGTTCTGCTGATTCATAAATACGTTCAAACGGATTAACGTATTAACCAGTTAAAGTATTAACGTATTAACGTATTAACCAATTAACGTGTTAACAGAAAAGAATGTCTTTCTGGTTTTTAAATATTATTGACTGGCTCCAGCAGCACCAATTGCCCTGTTTGTTCAGGCAGCTTACACATATCGATTGTCCCGGATGCGGTATGCAGCGTAGTTTTTGTTGTTACTGGGTGGCGATTTTGCCGGAAGTATCCGGATGTATCCTGCTTTGATACCTGTTCTGTTGCTTTTCGGGCTTTTGATACTTCATGGGATCTTTAAGTTCAGGTGGGGGGCCGCTATCCTCAAATATTCTTTTATCTTTTGCACTGCTGTCATACTCCTTGGTTATTTTTACAAAATAGTGATTGCCTGAACGGTATTAATATCATAAAAATGCCTGGTTCATTTTCTGTAAGCCCTTGCGATCTTTCAACAGCTTTTCTTTTGCATTCTGCTGAAAGTTTTACATATTCGTTCATCATTCATCAAAAAAACGGTCATGGAAAATCCGGAACAGGATCACTTAGCCGAAATGGACCTGCAGCTTGAAGGAGAGGTCAGGCACCAGCTGAACGATGCTGCCAAATGGTCAAGATTCATTTCTGTTGTTGTATTCTTTGCCTGCGGCCTGGTGCTGGTATCCGGCACCATCGGCGGGGCGGCCATTTTCAATTCATTCAGGAGACTGGGCAATGCAGGCGATATCTTTACCGGGTTCGGTGGCTCCATGCTTATTGTGGTGATCTTTTTTATGGTAGCCGTGGTGGCACTGGTATATTATTTCCTTTTCAATTTTTCTGCTAAGATAAAAAGCGCTTTGATAAGTGAGAGCATCACTGAGTTGAATGCCGGGTTACGGTCGCTGAAGATCTTTTTCATCATCACCACGGTTTTCGCCATTCTTTCCCTCCTTAATACCATTGTAAAATTGTTTTAAATAAATATACCTGCATCATGGAAAATAACCCCAACAGCAGCATATTCGATTTTAACCTGGATGAAGAAAGCCGGTCTCACCTGGCGGCCATCGCCCAATGGACAAATATCAATGCCATTGCAGGGCTTGCCAGTGCAGCCATTACCATTACTTTTTTTATAGTAACCCTGATCAGGCTGAGCAATTATGGCGGTAATCTTTTTTCCGGGCTTATTGTTGTATGGCCCTTCATCAGCCTGGTTGTTTCACTTGTTTTGAATATTACCCTGCTGAATGCATCTTCCAGTATTAAAAAGGGTATTGAAGGTTCAAGCCAGGCCCATTTTGAGACCGGCATCACAAAACTGGCCACTTATTTTAAAATAGTAGGCATCATCACCATCATTGCCATTGTATTTGTCGCATTCGTAATGCTGGCAGGAATATTGGCGGGCAGGGGAACCGGTTTTTAAACAGCCCGGCCTCATTCTTTTGTGGCCAGGTAATTGTAATCTTCCAGCAATTTTTCCAGGAACTGGTCAACATACAGGTCGCTTTGTATGTTGAGTACTTCTTTGATCTTCAGGGCTACCCGGTGGCACATATCGTAGTTGTTGCGCTTGCCGGCCTGCTGCAGCACCGACTTGATGGTGTTGATGTCCCGGTCGCTGAGGCGCATCACTTCGGGAAACATCACTTTATAATCGGTCTTGTTTATGTTCATGAACACCGTGTCGGCAACGGTCAGTGCCGATCGTGCATTCACCACCACGGTGCCGGCGATCATATCGCCCAGGCGCTGGCTTTTGGGCGATACAGAAATGATGATCACCACGGCAATGCCAAACAGGCCGGTGATGAACGTGTAGGCAAAAAGATTTGCATTTGAAAAAGCGATGTACCCGAACAGGAAGGGCCATTCAAAGAATTTGGTGATCCAGCGCAGGATGAACTGCCCGAGGGTAGGCTCGCCTCCTTCCAGGCTTATTACCCGAATTCCCATTATTTTTTTGCCAACCGTCTGCCCGTTCATCCACAGTTCGGTAAGCAGTGAATACAGCAGCATGGGCAGCGAAATGATAAGGATATCGAGGCCCATATTCTCTTCAAGTTCAAGCAGGAACCCGGCATACAGCAGGTATTTCATGCTGAAAAGGAAGATGATGAGCAGGATGAAATCGAGGATATAGGCAAGCAGCCGCTTATGAAATTCGGCGATCTCAAATTCCAGGTCGATATTAAATGCAGTTGCTATCCGGATGATGGACATGATGCCTGCAAATTACACATTGCCCGGTACAGTTATGCCCGAACAGCAGTTTTTTTATTGCTGAAAAAAGACGAATTTGTAGCATTAATTCAAAACCTTAATTTGTCCCTATGCGGGAAGCGATGTTCATCAAAAAGAATGCAGAGAAGTGGAATGAATACCAGCATTCTCCAACCGACAACCCCGATGTGACGGCGGAGCGGTTTGTTGACCTGATCGATGATCTCAGCTATGCAAAGACATTCTACCCGAAGAGCAAGGTGACCCGCTGGATAAACGGGATAGCCGCGGGTATTTACCAGAGCATCTACCGCAATAAGAAAGAAAAGTACAGCCGCATATTCACTTTCTGGAAATACGAACTGCCGCTCCTGTTCAAAAGGTATCACCGCATCTTTTTATTCACAACGGTTGTTTTCATCCTCTTTGTCGCCATCGGTGTTTTTTCCTCCATTTACAACGAGAACTTTGTACGGGGTGTGCTCGGCGATGGATATGTTGACATGACGGAGGAGAACATAGCCAAAGGGGACCCTTTCGGTGTGTATAAAGATGATAACCCTTTTTCAATGTTTGTACGGATCGGGTTCAATAATATCCGGGTGGCCTTTCTCTCGTTCATTTTCGGCTTTACGCTGGGCATACTCACCATGTGGGTCATGTGGAAGAATGGTTTACTGCTGGGCAGCTTTCAATACATGTTCTTTGCAAAAGGACTGGGCACAAAATCGGTGCTGGTAATATGGATACACGGTACACTGGAGATATCTGCCATTGTGATCGCTTCCACCGCCGGCTTCATACTGGCAAGCGGGATCCTGTTCCCGAAAACCTATTCACGATGGGTCTCGTTTAAAAGAAGCGCCCGGGATGCTGCCAAAGTGCTGATAAGCCTGGTACCCATTTTTATTGTGGCTGCGTTTTTTGAAAGTTATATCACGCACCTCATGAGCCAGACCTTTGATAAGGCCGATAACCCGGGATTACCTGTCTGGGTCAGCATACTCATACTGGCGGTTTCACTGGCATTCATCATCTGGTATTTTGTGATCCACCCCATACGTTTACATAAGAAAGGTTATTATATCCGGCCGGATGGCATCATTCACCGGCTGAAAAAGGAGAATGAATAAACGCATCTGCATATCACTGCTGGCCTTATTGTTTTTTGCTCCTGCACAGGGGCAGCAAAAAAGGTATATCTATATTGATTCTACGCTCATAAAGAACGGTGAACCATACCCTGCAGAGGAGCCTGCAGATGAAGCAGTGGCGGAACCGGTGCCGGATGACCATACGGAAATCAACGAAGCGGTCAATGAAGAGGTACTGGACACCACCCTTTACCTGAACGGACTCATCACTTCCCCGGATTCTGTCAGGCAATGGAAGAAAGCGCAGGAATACGCCTACATGAAAAACATGGACAGTCTGCTGAAGGACCTGCAGCAGAAAGAAAAAAACCAAAACCAACGTACCCCGGTATCAACCGGACCGGGTTTGCTTGAAAGCATTTTATCCTCCGCTATCTTAAAAATTTTGCTGTGGACCCTTGCCGGGGGTTTTGTTCTCTTTATTGTTTACCGGCTTTTCCTGGCCGATGGCGTATTCAGGCGGGAGTCCAGGCTGGTAAAGGATAAGGCACAGGAAATAGTGGAAGAGCACATTACCGGTGAAACTGATTTTGATGCATTGATAAACGGTGCGCTAACGAATAATAATTTCCGACAGGCAGTACGTTACCAATACCTGCGTACGCTGCACAAACTGGCAGGCAGGAATTTTGTTGAGCTGGCGCCCGACAAAACCAATTACCAATATGTACGGGAAATTAAAGGTCCGGCCCTGCAGAATGACTTTGCGTCACTCACACTGAACTATGAGTATGTATGGTATGGAGAGTTTGAAGTGGAAAAGGATATCTACGATAAAATAGAGAAGGGCTTCAGGAACTTTAACCAAAAAGTATAATGCATTGTTGAAAAACAGCTACACATATCTTTTCCTGGCCGCAGCGGTACTGTTGTTGGCTGCCTGTCGCAGCGATAAGGGGCCTAAACTGCCGGCATTGAAAGAATCGTTTTCCAAAAAGGACAAGAACCCTTTTGGCGCCAGCATTGCTTACCGGCAGGTGAAGTCACTATATGCATCCAATTCCATCCGGGATGTGCGGCAGCCCTTTTCAAAAACATGGAAGGAAATAAGTGACAGCGGGTCCCTGTATATATGCATTACCGGCTCGTTGTTTGTTAATGAAGAGGAAGCGGATGCCATGCTGCAATATGTGGATGCAGGCAATGACCTGTTCATTTCTGCCGCGTATATTGATGACGTATTGCAGCAAAAGATCAATTGCACGACGAAAGTGAATTTCAACCAGGTTTTTGGTGCCATGGCTTTTACGCAAACATCCACCCGGTCATTGGTAGAGCCGGATTCAGCATATTCTTATTTCTATTACCCGTTCAATAATTATTTTGTGAAGATAGACAGCGGGCGTACCCGGGTCGTTGGCGTTAATGATGACCTGATGCCCAACTCCATTGTTTACTTTCACGGGAGGGGCAAGTTGTACCTTCATTGCGACCCACGGGCCTTCAGCAATTATTTCCTGCTGAAGGACAGCAATTTTAAATACATGCAGCAAAGCCTGGCTTTTACTCCTGTTGTTCCCGGGCATGTGTATTGGGATGATCATTACAACAAACTGCGCCGCCGGAAAGGAGAGGATGATAATTTCTCAACCCTGAGCGAAATAATGAAACACCCGCCGCTGGTATATGCTTTTTGGCTTACCTTACTGCTGCTTCTGTTGTATGTGCTCTTTGGCGGCAAACGGGTTCAGCGGATCATTGAGCAACGCAAACCCAATGAGAACACCACCGTCACTTTTACCGAAACGATCGGGCGTTTGTACCTGCAGAAAAAGGACAACAAGAATATCTCGGACAAAATGATCACCTATTTCAATGAATTCATCCGCAATAAATACTTTTTAAATACCAATAGCATCAATGAAGATTTCATCACTGCCCTGAGCCGTAAAAGCGGTGTGCAGCGGGAAAGCGTGGATTCCCTTTACCGTACCATCACCAGTGCGCAAAGCAGTGATCATTTAGACGATTACCAGTTACTTTCTTTAAATGAGCAGATCCAGAACTTCAATAAAAAAACTGTTTGAGCATTCAGATCTTTACATTAAATAAACCTTCCCAAGCCAACGGATCGGATAGCTCCTTCCGGGGTTGGGGCAAAACAAAAACTGATGGAAGAAAATCTTTTTCAACAACGGATCGACCTCAGCGGCCTGAACAGGTCGGTTCACGAGATCCGCAATGAAATTGCCCGGGTAATTGTCGGGCAATATAAAATGGTTGACCTGCTGCTCATCGGCTTATTGTGCGACGGGCACATATTGATCGAAGGCGTACCCGGCGTGGCTAAAACATTGACCGCAAAACTGCTGGCTAAGATCATTGATGTGGATTTTTCGAGGCTCCAGTTCACCCCCGACCTGATGCCGAGTGATGTAGTGGGCACTTCGGTGTTCAATCCCCGGGAAGGAGATTTCCGGTTCAAATCGGGGCCGGTATTCAGTAATATTGTTTTGATAGACGAGATAAACCGGGCCCCGGCAAAAACGCAGGCAGCCCTGTTTGAAGTGATGGAAGAGCGCCAGGTAACGGTGGATGGTCATACCCATATGATGGAGATACCTTTTATCGTACTGGCAACGCAAAACCCCATCGAGCAGGAGGGAACCTATCGTTTGCCCGAAGCACAACTGGATCGTTTTCTGTTTAAGATAGAAGTGAAGTATCCTTCGCTGGAAGAAGAGATCGCCATCCTCAACGGGCAACAGGGAAAATCGCAGGCACAGATGCTGGATGAAGTGAAGAAGATCTTATCGCCGGTGGACATACAGCACTACCGTACCCAGGTTCAGTCGGTGATCATAGAACCAAAGCTGGTGGAATTCATTGCAAAGATCGTTCATGAAACAAGGAATAACCCTGCTCTCTACCTGGGTGCTTCGCCAAGGGCATCGCTGGCCATACTCCGGTCTGCCAAAGCAAGTGCGGCCATAAAAGGAAGGGATTTTGTAACCCCCGAAGATATTGTGGAAATGACACCGCATGTATTAAGGCACCGCATCATTCTTACCCCGGAGAAAGAAATGGAAGGGGTCACAGAAGATGACCTGATCGAAAATATCCTGAAATCCATTGAAGTACCGCGATAAACCATGCCGGATCTTTTTAATAAATATATCAGTTCAGTATACCTCACCAGGCGTTTTTACCTGGTAATGGGTTTTTGCATTGTCCTGTTTATCACCTCCTTCCTGGTGCCGGGTATTTTTTTAATAGCGAAGATCCTTCTGTGGGTGCTTTTATCGCTGATTGTAGTTGACTATTTTTTTTTATTTGCATTGGGTAAAGCGCCGGCCGCAACGCGGCTGATGGCTGACCGGCTTAGTAATGGCGACGAAAATAAGATCGGGATACAGGTAAAGAACAACATGCCATTCACGGTACGCATGGAGATCATCGATGAACTGCCTGTACAGTTTCAGAAAAGGGACTGGTTATTGTTCTATCGTTTTAAGGCAGGAGAGCAGAAGCATATCAGTTACAGCTTACGTCCTGTGGAAAGGGGGGCGTATCATTTCGGGCGCATCATCCTTTATATTTCATCGTTGCTTGGTTTGTTAAAGCGCAGGCATAATATGGAAACGGAACAGACCGTGGCTGTTTATCCTTCTTACCTGCAGATGCGTAAGTATGCTTTGCTTTCCCAAACCACCATACAGAGTGAACAGGGCAACAGGCGTATGCGGAAGATCGGTCACAGCATGGAGTTTGAGCAGATAAAGGAATATGTACGGGGTGATGATATCCGCAGTGTGAACTGGAAGGCAACCGCCCGGAAAGCTTCGCTGATGGTGAACAGCTATACCGATGAACGGTCACAGCAGGTGTACTGCGTGATCGATAAGGGACGCCTGATGAAAATGCCTTTCGGCGGACTTACCCTTTTAGACTATGCCATCAACAGTACGCTGGTGTTAGCGAATGTTTGCCTGCAGAAGCAGGACAGGGTAGGCGTGATCACTTTTGCAAACAAGATGGGATCGGTGCTTGCTGCCGACCGCAAACCTATTCAGCGGGAAAATATCCTGCAGTTGCTCTACAACCAGGAGACCGCTTTCCTGGAAAGTGATTACGAGATGCTTTATATGCAGATCCGGGGCCGGATAAAGCACCGCAGCCTGGTTGTGTTATATACCAACTTTGAATCCCTGAACGGCCTTTACCGCCAGTTGAATTATTTACGTTCCATTGCCAAGCACCACCTGCTGATGGTGGTGTTTTTTGAGAATACCGAACTGCACCAGCTCTCCAACCTGCAGGCCCGCAATGTGGAAGAAGTGTATATAAAGACCATTGCCGAAAAATTCGAGTTTGAAAAAAGGCTTATCGTAAAGGAATTAAGGAAGCATGGCATCCTCTCTGTGCTGACTTCGCCGGAACATCTTACCATCAATGCAGTGAATAAATACCTGGAGTTGAAGGCAAGACAGGCGATATAACAAAGAGGAACCGGGTTCATCAACCCCGCATCAAATTATCTTTTTCCAACCCAGTTCAAAGAAAAAATGCCGCCCCTCCGGGGCTAAAACACACCGTTTGCTGAGGGTTTTACCAGAATTTCAGCCCGATGGGCTTTTAAATTGCAGTTTCATACAAACCCAGCCAACCCCTTCGGGGCACCATTTTGGTAGTAGCCCCGTGAGGGCGCCATTTTGGTAGCCCCATCAGGGCGTCATTTTGGTATCCCCATGAGGGCGCCATTTTGGTAACCCATGAGGGCGCCATTTTGGTAGCCCCATCAGGGCGTCATTTTGGTAGCCCCGTCAGGGCGTCATTTTGGTAGCCCCATCAGGGCGATATTTTGTTGATAAAAATCATTATTTAAAAATAAGAATATTGAATGCCAAATACCTATTCACAAATAACGATTCATGCTGTGTTCGCAGTAAAGTACCGGGATAATTTTATTGTAAAGGAATGGCGGAATGATCTGCACCGGTATATTTCAGGAATAATCAACGGTAAGGGTGCCAGATCACTTGCAGTAGGAGGATGGAATGATCACGTTCATATATTTTTCGGAATGCCGGTTACCGCCAGTATCTCCGGTTTCATAAGTGCTGTAAAAGCCAACAGCAGCAGATGGATAAATGAACAGCATTTTATTAAAGGGAGATTTCAATGGCAGGAGGGATATGGTGCCTTCTCCTATGCAAAAAGTCAACGGGATGTTGTGATCAGATATATCATGAACCAGGAAGAACATCACAGGACAAGGTCATTTAAAAATGAGTATTTGAGAATGCTTGCTGATTTTGAAGTAGATTATGATGATAACTATCTTTTTGAATTTTACAATTGAAAAAATGTCTTCCACGGGATCCGAACCCTGTCACTAGATCGGTATTACCGGGATTTCATTTCCGGCGTTTCTCAATCTGTATTTTCAAATGCCAGGGCCCCTTCTGCCTGGAATAATTTCAATTGGATTTTCAATCTTTACCTTTACAAAAAAATCATTGGCACGTAAGCAGACCTACCGGGTACGGTATACCAATAAACTGGCAGAGGCTGGAGAGGCGCCTGTAAGGCCCGAACGCAAAGAACGGGTTCCCCTTGACCCGGTAATTCAGCAGCCATACCTGGAGGGTAAAGTCCTTCTGATAAATAAACCGCTTCACTGGACATCGTTTGACGTGGTACGTAAACTCCGCAGCCTGCTGCAGATAAAAAAGATCGGGCATGCCGGTACGCTTGATCCCCTTGCAACAGGATTACTGATCGTGTGCACCGGGAAATTTACCAAGAAGATAAATGAATACATGGCGCAGGAAAAAGAATATACCGGTACTTTCACCCTGGGTGCTGTTACTCCCACCTATGACCTGGAGAGTGAACCCGGACAGCAAAAAGATTTTTCTTTTGTTACCGGGGAGATACTGCGGTCTGCAACGGAGAAATTCACCGGGGAGACCGATCAATATCCCCCGATTTACTCTGCTATAAAAAAAGACGGCGTGGCCCTGTATGAACTGGCACGCAGGGGAGAAGCGGTAGAGTTAAAATCCCGGAGAATATTCATCCGCTCTTTCGAGATCACCTTGATCGAACTGCCCGTTGTACATTTTAAGGTGGTTTGTTCTACCGGCACTTATATACGCAGCCTGGCCAATGATTTTGGCGCTGAACTGGGATGTGGTGCTTACCTCAGCAGTTTATGCCGCACGCGTATTGGAGAATTCAGGACCGAAGATGCAATTGATATGGATGCCTTTGAGCAAACCCTTCAACCTTTAAACCCTTCAACCTTTAAACTTCTATAACCCTCTCAGAAAGGATAATTTATCCCGATCGTCATATTGAAATTCTCGTAGCGCCATTTCTTATGACGGTTGTCATTGTATGTGCCCCCGGGGTTATTGGGATCCGGGACCTGTTCGCCTCTTTTAAATAAATTATTGAATGAAACCCCCGGTATCTGCCATCCGTCATTTGCACTAATATCAGGCCGCTTGATCCGGAAGCCGAGGTCAAAACGCAGTACCACGTAATTGAAATCCAGCCGGAAACCGGTACCGGCTTCCACGCCCAGTTCTTTGTACAGGTTTTTGAATTTAAACTGCGTGCTGTCCGTTCCCCCGCCTGGTTTGGAGTTTCTTGCATTCCATACATTACCAATATCCAGGAACAAAGCGCCTCGGAGTACCAATGAATTGGGAATGATCTGTGCAATGGTGTACCGGTATTCAATATTGCTTTCTAATTGTATGTCGCCCGTCCGGTCGTTGAATTTATTTTCACCATAGGGCGTAAGCGGTTGCGCCCCACGCCCGATACCACGCACGGGCCATCCCCTCATGCTGTTGCTTCCCCCGCCGAAATATTGTTTAAAGAATGGCAGGGTTGTATCACGTTTTGCCGAGATACCAACGCCCCCAAATACCCGGAATACAAAAGCGGATTTGGGACGGCTGGAAGAATAGGTATATTCCACGTCGGCCTTGCCGAACTGGCGCATGTATTTCTTTAATAAGCCCAGGCTGTACCAGGGTATTCCCGATACTTCCGCATTTATCTTTAAACTGTGCTGCCGGTTGGGATGCCTGCTGTTTATTTTGGAAGACCGGTATCCCACACTTGCTCCTGCCACCAACGAAGTATTGAATGAATAACGCAGGAAAGGGTTTTCATTTAGCGTTTTTATGAAACTGTCTGTCTCATTATACAGCCGGGCAAACTCTATGTTCAGGGGCTTGAAAATCCATTGCCGGTTTTTCTGCGTATTCCAGTCATATCCGAGCGCAAAATTAAATGACTGCAGGTTGAACAGGTTGATGCGGTTTATGTAGGATACTTTGGTGTTGATGAAGGATTCCGGGTTGACGAACCGTTTGTCGTTATTCAACCGTAAGAACGGGAAAATGAACCGGGGAAAGACAATGTTGTTTGAATAACTTACCTCATTGGAGTTCACGATGTTCTTCCGGTTATTGCTGTCGGGCTTAAAATTCAGTTCAATACCGGCATGCAGTGAGTTGGTCATCCGGATCCCTTCCCTGCGGAAGTTTCGGTCAAGAAATGAGATATTGCCCGAAAGCCCCAGCAGGTTACCGGCATTGGCTGCGGTAACATTGTTGGTGTTGCTGGATGCAGAATAACTGGCTTCAATGCCTGATTCAAATCCATACCGCTTTCCCGGCACCAGCTGAACGACCAGGTCGATCTTATTCAGGCTGTCTTTACGTGGAATACTGTCTTTTTTTTCCAGCACCAGGATATTTGTGCTCTGCCATACTCCCGCCCTGGAATAACTGTTGAGGGTCTTATAAAAATTATCCTGGCTGTACAGGTCACCCTTACGGATATAGAGGTTCCTGCGGAGGAAACCGGTACGGAAGAGTTTTTTATGGTACTTCACAATGAAGTTGACCCGGCAGGTATCGCAATCCCTTTTTCTTCCCAGGGTGGTAAACAGGTTGTTATCCGTTAATTTATCCCCGCTCTGGTAATCCGGCAGGATGTAGATGTCATCTATATAAAAGCGTTGCAGTTTGCTGCTGTCGGCTGGCGGGTTAAGTACCACTGCCAGTTTGATGGTGGGGGAGTCTCTGGCCAGCTTTGCCTCTTCCAGCAAACGCAGTTGTTCAAAGATGTCGTCGGTTATGGTGGTCAATGCAGCAACGGTGGTATCTCCCCGCATGATCAGTTCTTCGGAAGTGAATTTATAATAACCATTGTTGCGGTACAGGTTCACCAGCCTGCTTATTTCGCCAAGAACGGTGGCTTTGGTTACGGGGTCGCCTTTTTTTAACAGGCTTTTGTCAACATTCTGCAGGGCAATTTCCTGCAGGTCGGGCCGGCGTAAAATATAACGCACCGTATCTATGAGCGTAGGCTTGCCGGTTTCAACACTGTAGAAAACATGCACACGGCGCTGGTTCTCTTTCACAATGGTATCTGCCCGGTATCCGGCCCTGGCCTTATAATAACCCAGGTGAAGCATGGAGGCTTCCATGTTGCGGGCCGACCGGCCGGCGGAGGCACTGTCGTATGCAGGGGGCCTTTCAATATAATGTAAAAAGATCCAGGAATCTTTTGTATTGATCCTTGAACTGTCATCCAGCTGGGCATTCAGCCTTTGTTTAAGCTGTGACCGCTCATCTTTGGTAAAGTTGCCGCCTTTGGCCTCGATACTGTTCTTAAAAACAAATGGTTTGTCTTTTGGATATTTGCGGGGTATCGTGAACCAGTTACAGGCTGAAAGGAATATACCGCATAATAAAAAACAGGCGCTAAGTTTGTGAAGGGAAGTTTTATCCGGTATTTTTAAAAACATAAAAACATTTAGGCGACGATGATTAGCAAATCACATACCAAATATATTCAAAGTTTACAGCACAAAAAATTAAGAGATCAACTGAACCTCTTTATTGCCGAAGGGCCGAAAGTGGTGCCGGATCTTTTATCGGGGGGCAACTTTGTTTGTAAAGAGATCATTGCATTAAAAGAATGGCTGGATGCGAATGCAGGACTGGTATCGGCAAATGCATGGATCCCCTTCACGGAAGTACAGGATTTTGAACTGGAAAAGATCTCTGCGTTGTTAACACCACATGCTGTGCTGGCGGTATTTGAAAAAAGGGAACCAGAAACTGATGTCGACATAAGCAAAAAGATCACAATCGTTCTTGATACCATCCAGGATCCCGGTAATATGGGCACCATCATCCGCATTGCTGATTGGTTTGGGATCCAGAACATCATCTGTTCCGCTGGCTGCGCCGATATATACAATCCCAAAGTAGTGCAGGCAACCATGGGCAGCCTGGGCAGGGTGAATGTTGTTTATACGGATCTGGCTGCATGGCTTACCGGGAAGAAGAAAGTACCCCTGTATGCTGCTTCCCTGAAAGGCAGACCCCTGCAATCGCTTGGTAAACTTACCGAGGGTATCATCATTATAGGTAATGAAGCGCACGGCATACGTGATGAAGTGATGCAGTTGGTAAAGGAAAAGATAACCATTCCCCGGATCGGCGAAGCGGAATCACTCAATGCAGCGGTGGCAACGGGGATCATACTTTCACATGTTGTATGAATGGTTAATTCATTTAAACGTTAAGCAGTTAATTGGTTAAGCAGTTAATTGGTTAATTGGTTAATCAGTTAATCAGTTAATTCGTTTTGGATTTAACAACCAGCACGGGATCTACGGATTAACGGACCTACGGATTAACCAATTAACGGATTAACCTGTTAACCGGTCAACGAAATTGAATTGCCTTGACCGGCCTTACCTTTTTGATCAATAGTGTTGGAATGATCAGTGTAGCAAATGAAATGAGCAGCGTAGCCAGGCATATCAGCAATACCTGCCACCAGACCACATCGGCATGGGCTGTAGCCATATAGTATGCTTCTTCATTCAGTTTTATAAAGCCTGTCCTTTCCTGCAGCCAGCAAATGCCAAGGCCAAGGATCGCCCCGGCAGCGATTCCGGTAAAAGCGATCACCGAAGTATTGTACAGGAATACCTGCTGCACCTGCCAGTCAGTGGCGCCCAGTGCTTTTAATACTCCCGTCATCCTTGTTCTTTCCAGTACCAGGATGATGAGGCAGGTGATGAGGTTCACGACGGCCACCACCATCATGATCATCAGCAGGATGTTCTTTATCTGCCCCTGCAGGTTCAGCCAGTCGAATATGTTCGGATAGATCTCTTTAATGGTCTTGCTGTACCAGGTTTGCGGCATTTCTGCGTAGATGAGGTAATTTACCTTCTCCGTCTGCGTATAATCGTGTAAAAAGATCTCGTAACCCCCGATCTGGCCAGGTTCCCAGTTGTTCAGCCGGCGGATAAGATTGATATCGGCAATGGCAAAATTGCGGTCGTATTCTTCAATGGCTGTTTTATAAATGCCGGCGATCTTCAGCCAGCGGGCCGTTTTACTCCCGTCTTCCCGGAAAAAGAAAACAAATACACTGTCGTTGAGTTTTACTTTCAGCTGGTTGGCAGTGTAAGCCGATAAATTGATCTCATTGCTGTAACCACTGTCTTTAAAATTCAGCCAACGCCCCTGTTTCAAAAAAGGCTGCAATCGTATGAAATCAAAGGATGGATCAACGCCTTTTAACAATACACTTTCGATCTCTCCGCCAAATTTTATGATGGCCGATTTGGTGGCATAGCGTTCTACCGACTTCACCTGCGGTAACGAACGCAGGTATCTTTCCACCGAGTCATTTTGTGTAATGGGATACTCTTCGGCAATGCTCACCCGGTTCTCCACATTCTGCAATACCCGTATATGTCCCCAGAAACTGAATACTTTATTGCTGATGACTCCCTGGAACCCATTTACAAAACTCATGGCCACGATCATGATAGCCACGCTGATGGCAGTGGCAACGATGGCCAGCCGGATGATGAATTTGGAAAAGGTCTTCTGCCGGTTAAAGGCTATTCGTTTAGCTATGAATACAGATACATTCAAACGGCATATATTTGGTATCTTACAAATGTATTTAAAAACGCAATGATTAAGGTCAGCATGACAAAAATTAAACCATACCCTGCCGCCGGAAGATCCGTTCAGATTCTCCTGTTTCTCTCTATTGCTTTCATTCCTGCCGCTTTTTCGCAAATGCCTGAAGCAGTTTTCAGGGATAATATCAAGGCTGTGCGGTTTCACATGTATGGCGACCAGCAAACATTACCTGTTTACAATATCAACAGCGGCGACCAGCTGGAACTGAATTTTGATGACCTGGATGCCAATGTTAAAAGCTATTATTACAGTTTCCAGCTTTGCGATTACAACTGGAGGCCGGTTGACATCAGTCCCTTTCTGTACATTAAAGGGTTTACCCAGCAACGCATCACCACGTACCGGTATTCTTCGATCGCACTTACAAAATATACCCATTACCAGGCCCTGTTGCCCGACCGGAGCACCAGCCTTACCCTTTCGGGCAACTATATCCTGAAAGTCTACCTCGACGGCGATACATCCAAACTTGTTTTCACCCGGCGCATGCTGGTGCTGGAACAAAAAGCCGCCATTAGTGCAAAGATCATTCAGCCATTCACACCGCAATTGTACCGTACGCATCAGAAAGTACAGTTCTCTGCAAACATAAAAGGGTTGAACACCTTCAGTGCGGCACAGCAGGTGAAAGTGGTGATATTGCAGAACAACCGGTGGGATAATTCATTAAAGGACATTGCACCCACTTTTGTACGGGGCAATTCGCTGGAGTATAATACCGAGAACAATTGCATCTTTCCCGGCGGTAAAGAATGGCGCTGGCTCGACCTGCGGAGTTTTCGCCTGCAGAGCGACCGGGTAGAGCGGGCCGACTATAAGAAGAATGCCACAGATATGTTCCTGTTTCCCGATGCAGACCGCAGCGCCCAGCGGTATGTTTATTTCCGCGACCTGAATGGCATGTACCTGCTGGAAACCTATGAGACCATCAATCCTTACTGGCAAGGCGATTTTGCCACCGTTCATTTCAGTTTTGCCCCGCCAAACGCCACGCCGTATGCCGATAAGGATATTTACCTGGCGGGACAACTTACAAGCTACGAGTTGAATGACAGGACAAAAATGGTATTCAATGCAGCAAGGGGAGCGTATGAATGCACGGCATTTTTAAAACAGGGGTACTACAACTATACCTACATAGCGGTTGATAAAAATGATCCGGCACAAAAGCGTGACCTGGAAGGTGATTACTGGGAAACCGAAAACAGTTATACCATACTCATGTACTACAAGTCGTTCACCGACCGTACCGACCAGCTGATCGGTGTTGGAAAGATAAATTCACGGACGGATAAGCCGGGGATCAGTTTTTAGAGGAAGGATCCAAGATACCGGATCCAAGATCCGAGATTCAAAATACTTGATGGATTCTGATACTTTTTTATCCCGCATCCCGCATCCCGCATCCCGCATCTTGTATCCCGCATCCTATATCCCGCATCCTGTATCCTGTATCGGTATTTCTTTCTTTTTAAAATTCTTTCTTCACCTTTGCCCTTCGTTCCTTATCTTTGCGCCGGCAAGTCTTATACGACCAGCTCCTGCTGAACTCCCCCAGGACCGGAAGGTAGCAAGGGTAGGTGGTTGAGCGGTGCGATGTAAGTAACTTGCCATTTTTTTTGCCCCCCATCCCCTGAAGGGGCTTTGCAGGGTTTCTTTTTAACCACCATGCATTTTTCGTAGATAAATATTTTAAGTTTACTCTTTTAATTATTTTACTTTTGCCGGAAATAAATTATCTCACCGATTAAAAGCTGATCCCCCTTTAGGGGATAGGGGCACATGAAATTTTTTATAGACACCGCCAACCTGGCACAGATAAAAGAAGCAAACGACCTCGGCATTTTAGACGGGGTTACCACCAATCCTTCGCTGATGGCAAAGGAAGGTATCAAGGGCAGCGATGCCGTGATGGCGCACTACAAGACCATTTGTGAAATGGTGAACGGCGACATCAGCGCAGAAGTTATTTCAACCGACTTTGACGGCATGGTGGCTGAAGGGAAAAAACTGGCTGCCATCCACCCGAACATTGTGGTGAAAGTGCCGATGATAAAAGAAGGCATCAAGGCATTGAAGTGGTTTACGGAGAACGGCATCAAGACAAACTGTACGCTTGTTTTCAGCGCCGGCCAGGCCATACTTGCTGCCAAGGCAGGGGCTACCTATGTTTCCCCGTTCATTGGCCGCATTGACGACAGTGGCTGGGACGGTATGATCCTCATTCACCAGATACGCCAGATATTCGATATCCAGGGCTTCAAGACTGAGATCCTGGCTGCGTCCATCCGAAACCCGAACCACATCATCAGTTGTGCGGAGGCAGGAGCCGATGTGTGTACCTGCCCGCTGGATTCTATTTTAGGATTATTGAAGCATCCGCTTACTGATATTGGCCTTGCCAAGTTCCTGGAAGACGCCAAGAAGTTTGCGTAAGCAATCGTCAGACGAGGACGTCAGACCAGACAAAATGCCCGGTGCATCAACCAGATCCGCCGGGCATTTTACTTTGTGATATTATTTTATTCCCGTTTCCTGCTTTTCGCTTTAGATCCCTTCATTACCTCATCCATGCTTTTCAACTCCGGGTCCGGCTGCTTTTTTATATAGATGCTGAATTCTTTGAAGAGGGCAGGGTTGTTCCGCAGGGTGACCTTAATATCCACTTTTTCCAGTGATGTATTCCTGTCTACCCAAAGGCTGTTGCCACTGAACGAGCCGGCCGAAGCCCAGAAGATAAGATGGGTGCTGTCTAAAGGTATGTACCGGCCATTGGAGAGGCGGCCATCTATGTTGATGTAATTGAACGTGCCTTTTTTAAGGCTGTCGGTGTAAAGATTTATATGAATGCTCTCCACTTTTTGGGCTTTGGCAGCAAAAGAGCATAAGATAAAAAGGGGAAGTATAATTTTATTCACTTGATCCGTTTGCTGCAAAGATGGAAAAAATTATGCCAGGGATTGGTTAAGGTGAATAGTGTTAATGTTAAAATTTGCATTCCGGGTGCCGGGATGCCGGCCGGGAAGAGAATTATCCTGGTTTCTTGTATTTCAAATGGGTCCCGATCAGTACGGTTCTTCCCTGGAATTGACCGGATGCCTTATAAATATATTGCAGTTGCCCGATGAAGCTTTCCTTCGGCATTCTCGAATAGATCAGCCTTGTGGTGATCGCATGCAGTTGCCCGTAACTTGCATCATCCTCGATATAATTTTTATTCAGTCTGAAAATGGCTGAAACATATTTGATCTCTTCGTTTTTGATCTGGTTGTACACCCGGATATCGGGTGTGAAATAGGTCCCCAGGCTATCCGCCAGCAATTTCTCCAGTTCTTTACTTGCCGCCGGGTTGTAGGAAGATTCGATGTAATTTATTTTGGCCGGTTCTATTTTCGGCAGCAGCTGCATCAGGAGCACCATCATTCCATAGGCAATCCCTACCGGGATTATCAACTTACTCATATTCAGTCCTGGTTGTTCAAGGGAAGGATCGAACTTCACCAGTTTTGTCCCGGCTACCCGGTCACCCAGGCGCCTGCTGGTATCTGTTAATGCAACGATCACTTCAATGGGCCATAGCACACAGAAAATATTCCGTACAAAACATTTTTAAGGGGCTTGCCACCTGGCCGGTTTCATTGTCAACCAACTGGAGTTTTAATATCCGTTTGGCTATGCTGCGCCCGTTAAAAATATCTTTACAGAAGTACAAGGCAAATCCGATCATTCCGATATATCCCCATGACCCGCCCATGAACCCGGGGCTTACCTGCCCGTGTGACACTTTAAATGCATCGGACAGATCCGAAATGATCGCCGGAATGAAGAAGACCATGGCAACCATTGTCATAAAAAAATGGTCAAGCAGCATGGCAGCCAGCCGTATCCCGGCATTGATCTGTTTGTTGTCCGTTCCGTTGGTCATTTGATCTTATTTGTAAGCGATTTGGTTGTGGTGCAGGTATTTTGCAAAACGGGAGCAATACAATACCGGGTTCAGTTCCCCATCAGTTTATTCTTCTGTGCGGTATACTCTTCCTGCGTAATGGCGCCCTTTTGCAGCAGGTCAAACAGTTTCTGCAATTCGTCGGCTATCATTTGTTGCGATGGTTGTGCAGCATTTGTTCTTGCAATGGCCTGTGCAAGCTGGGTGGCCTGGTTGCTTATCTGCATCTTCTTGTATTCTTCCTGGGCATGGGTGATGGTGTCTTTTAAAAGTTTGGGATGGTGGATGAGGGTGTAAGTGGTTTCGCCCAGTTCGGCAGCGGTTTGAATATCCACGTTGCCATAACCGAAGATGCGCCCCCAGATGGATTGATCGTATTCCACATTATTGATCTTATCCAGCGGGCTTTCTTTGGAATAGCGGGTAAAGAAACCCGTTTCATCCACCACCCGTAAATTGGTTACGCACCAGAGATTGTATTTCCAGTTCACATACTCCAGCATGGTATAGATGGCCGTTATTAACACAATGATAAAAGCGGTACGGTTCTGCAACCACCATATCAATATGACTGCCAGCAGGATCCATGCAAAAAAAGGCAACGCCAGTCTTAACCAGTGTTGCCTTGTTATGAGTAATATCTTTTCGTCTTTTTTGAGTACTGTTCGCATGAAAGGTTGAAGGGTTTGAAGGGTTTAAATCGTTTAAATCGTTTAAATCGTTTAAATCGTTTAAATCGTTTAAATCGTTTAAATCGTTTAAATCGTTTAAAGGGTTAAGCCGATGTGTAAATTAGTAAAAACTTCAAACTAAATAACCTTTCAACCCTTAAACCCTTAAACTTTTCAACCCTTCAACGGCTCTACCAGATCCTCACCCGTAAACTGTCTGCCCGGTACATCTTGTCGCCCGGCTTGATGCTGAAGGTTGAATAGAATTCATCCACGTCCACAAAAGGCCCGTTGACACGGTATTTGGCAGGTGAGTGTACATCCGTCAATAAACGGCTTCTCAACTGTTCTTCTCTTGTATGGCCCAGCCAGCCCAATGCATAGCCCATGAAATAGCGTTGCATGGGTGTAAGGCCCGCTATGCTCTTATTCTCTTTGTACTGGTTTGTTTTTTTGAAGGCTTCAATCCCCAATAAGATACCACCCAGGTCCGCAATGTTCTCACCAAGTGTAGCCTTGCCGTTGATGTGATAGCCCTTCACCGGTTCAAATTCGTTGAATTGCTTTACCATTACCCCGGCCCTGTTTTTAAATGACGCTTCATCTGTTTTTGTCCACCAGCTCACCAGGTTCCCTTTATCATCAAACTGCCTTCCTTCATCATCAAAGCCGTGGGTGATCTCATGGCCGATGGTACTGGCGCCGCCATATCCATATACCACCGCATCGTCCAGTTCTTCATCCCGGTAACCAGGTACGGTAAATATGCCGGCTGGCAAAACGATCTCATTATTGCTCGGGTTGTAATAGGCATTGTAGGTTTGCGGGGTCATGTCCCATTCATCCCGGTCAACAGGTTTGCCTAATTTACTGTAGTTATAGTTATGCCACCACCGGTTTGCATTCATGTAATTTTTTGCCAGGCTCTCCCTGCCGATATCCATGGCTGAAAAATCCTTCCATTTATCGGGATAACCTACTTTGCTTTTTATAGATGCTAATTTGGCATAGGCTTTCTGCTTGGTGCTGTCGCTCATCCAGGAGAGTTTGGCGATCCGGTCCTTCAATGCGGCACGGATGTCTTCCACCATATTGGTATAGCGTTTCTTGGCAGTTTCGTTGAAGAACTCTTTTACATAAAGTTGCCCCAGCATTTCGCCCATGGCATTCTCTTCCATCTGGATGGCACGTTTCCACCTGGGCCTTCTTTCCTTTGCCCCGCTGAACAGTTTATTGAAGTTGAATGCTTCGGTACCATAGGCATCAGGTAACACGCCCGACAGGTCGCTGAGCAGGTTGAATTTCACATATTGCTTCAGGTCGTTGATGGGCGTTTTGGCAAGTACATCACCGAGGGCTGTGAAAAATTCAGGTTGCCCAACGATCACCGAATCCACCCGCTGCACATCCATGCTTTTTAAATAAGCGATCCAGTCAATATTTGCTGCTATCCTGTTCAGGTCGGTGATGGCCATTTTGTTGTAGTTCTTATACGGGTCACGCAGGTCCTCTATCTTACGCGATGCTTTGGCCAGCCTGGTTTCCATCAGCAGGATGTTATTGGCGGCTGTTGCAGCATTGGCTTCATCCTCTCCCGACAGGGTGAGCATTTTGGTCATATACCGGGTATACATGCTGCGGATATTGACCGTTGCAGAATCATTCTTGAAATAATATTCCCTTTCCGGAAGGCCCAATCCACCCTGCCACAGCTGGTAGGCCATCACATCACTTTGTTTTGCATCCTGTCCCACGTATTCGCCAAACAAAGTACCCGAGCCGATCTTTTTTAATTCGGCCACGGTGCTTACCAATGACTTAACATCGGTGATGGCATTTATTTTGTCCAGTAATGGCTGAATGGGTTTTAATCCATCTGCTTCGATCTTGACACTGTCCATGGCCATGGTCCAGAAGTCGCCTATCTTTTGGTCGTTGCTTCCTTTGCCGGCTTTGCCGGCTGCTGCTTTTTCAGAAATTTCCCTCAGGCGTTTCAGGTTCTCTTCAATTACCAGGTTGCCGATGCCCCAGCTCGACTGTTCACCGGGTATGGGGTTCTTTTTTATCCATCCGCCATTGGCATAGTCAAAAAAATCCTCACCGGGCTTTACCGTGCTGTCGATATTGGCGGCAAGTACATCGGGCTTTGCTGTTGTTTCCTTTTTATTGCTTTTGCAGGAGATGAACACGGCAATGGTTGCCAGGACAAAAAATATTTTTTTCATGCAGGTTGATTTATCGCTAAAAATAAAGAATGATTCAACAGCGCCGGTTATTATTTTACAGGCGGCGGAAACGATTATTTTTTAACTTTGCACTCCATAAAAGGATGTAGCCCCGCCATTGGGGATCACTACATAAAGTACTAAATGAGAATTCGGGATGTAGCGCAGCCCGGTAGCGCACTACGTTCGGGACGTAGGGGCCGCTGGTTCGAATCCAGTCATCCCGACCTCAAAATCTCTGCCTTTGCAGGGATTTTTTTATGCCTCAATATGTTACTCACAATAAAACCAGGAAGACAGAAATGCTGTGCTGGAGAACCCCATGATGTGGGGCAAGGTGCCGTTTCATATTTCTGGTGATCAAAAATCTGCAGGGAGCAGGGCCCATTAAAAAATTGCTTTGTTATAAAATACGAAGGCAGGAGCGATGCCATGTATGCACTTGTTTTACCTGTATCGACAGGCATTGTATGATTGTTATCATCCATATAACTGACCATATTTATTGAACAGTCAGTTAATAGTGAATAAATTAGACCAACGTTTGACCATGCAAGTGCCATTAAACCTGAGGATATTCTTAACGGAAGCAGGGGAGTTGTCCCGCTTTACCGGTAAGTTTTTTAAACAGTGGTACAAACCCCGTTATGAGTTTGCAGAACTGTTGCGGCAATGTTATATCATTGGGTATAAATCGCTTCCATTGGTAGGGTTAACGGCTTTTATCATGGGACTGGTGCTGACCATGCAGTTACGCCCCTCCATGGTTGACTATGGGGTGGAATCAGAAATACCCGCCATTGTTGGTATTGCCGTTATCCGGGAGATAGGCCCGGTGATCACTGCACTGATATTCGCCGGGAAGATCGGCAGCAGTATCGGTGCCGAACTCGGTTCCATGAAAGTGACGGAACAGATAGACGCCATGGAAGTGAGCGGTACAAACCCCTTTAAATACCTGGTGGTGACCAGGGTGCTTGCGGCCACCTTAATGCTGCCCGTTCTTATCATGCTGGGGGACGCTATTTCCCTGTACGGCTCCTGGCTTGGCGTGAATATCCGCAGCGCCACCAGTTTTGACCTGTTCTGGACACAGGTATACGATAATCTTTCATTCAAAGATGTACTGCCCGCATTTATTAAGAGTTATTTTTTTGGTTTTGCCGTGGGCATAATAGGTTGTTATAAGGGATACAACAGCAATAAGGGTACGGAAGGGGTGGGCCGTTCTGCCAATTCAGCCGTTGTGGTCTCATCGGTGGTGATCTTTGTTATTGATCTGCTGGCCGTGCAGGTAACAGATGTATTGGGTTTTAATTAGAAAAACATGATCACAGAAGTTAAACAGGAAGCATTAAAAAATCCCTCTTTGCCGGGAGAACCCGTTTTGATAATACGTAACTTGTATAAATCATTTGGCGACAATCATGTGCTGGTTGATTTCAGCCTGGAAATAAGAAAAGGGGAAAGTGTGGTTGTGCTTGGGAAGTCCGGTTCCGGTAAATCGGTACTGATAAAATGCATCATTGGTTTGCTGAAACCGGACAAAGGCAGCATTGCGATGTTCGGGGAAAACATACCCGGTATGGAGGAAGAAGAACTGGATAAGATAAGGGCCAAAGTGGGATTCTTATTCCAGAGCAATGCCCTGTATGATTCAATGACCGTTCGGGAGAATCTTGAATTTCCCCTGCGCAGGCACTGGATCGAGGTTTCGCAGGAAGAGGTGAACCTGATGGTACAGGAAGCACTGGAGGATGTGGGCCTGCTGCATACCATTGATATGATGCCGGCGGAACTGTCCGGCGGCATGCGGAAAAGGATCGCATTGGCCCGTACGTTGATCCTGAAACCGGAGATCATTTTATATGATGAACCTACCACCGGACTTGATCCGGTAACGGCAAAGGAGATCATTGAACTGATGAATGAGATCCAGCTGAAATACAACACCACCTCACTGATCATTTCACATGACATGAACTGTGTGCAGAAGGCCAGTAACCGGGTGGTGGTCCTGCTGAACGGCCATTGTTATGCAGGCGGTACGTTTGAACAACTGAAACAGGATACAGATCAGGGGGTAAAACAATTTTTTGAATGAATATTTTATGGCCAAACAACTCTTCAATAATACGAAATTGGGTGCTTTTGTCCTGGGTGGCCTGGTCTTTCTGGTTTTATTGTTATATATGATCGGGAAGAACAGGAACCTGTTCGGAAAGAGCTTTGAACTGAAAGCAAGATTTGAAAATGTACATGGACTGGTTGCCGGGAATAATGTCCGGTTCTCCGGTATCCAGGCCGGCACTGTTGAAAATGTGAAAATACTGAGTGATACCGTCATTGAAGTGACCCTGCTGGTGGATAAAAAGTTGCAGGGTATTATCCGCCGGAATGCAGTTGTTTCCATATCTACGGACGGGCTGGTGGGAAACAAAGTGGTGAATATCGTTCCGGGGCATATCCCGGGCCCGTTAGCGGAGGAAGGGGATCTGCTCACTACCCGGAAAGCCGTTGCCACGGATGAAATGCTGCAAACCCTCTACAAGACCAACCTGGATGTAGCGATCATAGCGGCGGACCTGAAAACAGCTGTCCAGCGCATCAACAGCAGTAATGCACTGTGGACCCTGCTGAATGATGAGACTTTGCCGCAGGGTTTGCGTGCCTCAGTTGCCAGTTTGCGTTCAGCGACCCAAAAGGCAGACAACATGGTCGGTCAGCTGGATGCCATCGTTACAGATGTAAAGAACGGGAAGGGATCCGTTGGAGCCCTTTTAACAGATACCTCTTTTGCCCGCAACCTGAATGAAGCCGTTCTCAAGATCCGGTACGTGGGCGAGGAGGCCGATTCTTTGGCCGGGGAGATCAATAAAGTGGGGGCTGGTCTGCGGAATGATATCAATAACGGGCAGGGTGCTGTGAATGCCCTGCTCAAAGATACCGGGATGGTGCTGAAACTGAATACAAGCCTTGATAATATCCAGAAAGGTACAGATGCTTTTAACCAGAACATGGAAGCATTAAAACATAATTTCCTGTTGCGGGGATATTTCAGGAAACAGGAAAAGAAAAAAACAAAGGAGGGTATAAGGCAGGATTAGGTCAACGGTAATTTCATCATTTCACCGGTGGATCCATGCGTTACCGGACGGGTAGTGGTTACATTTTACCGGTTATTGAGACAGCAATCCCAGGCTGGCAAAATTTTGAACCGGCACGCTCCCCGGTCCTGTCAAGCCACAGTGCGGGGGTTTATTTGTTATATTTGGACTTATGACCCCGGAAAGAAACGAACGGCTCACCTCCGTACTGAACAAACGCCAGCCCGACCTGACGGTGGTACTGGAAAACGTCTTTGACCCGCATAACATTTCTGCGGTGATGCGTACCTGCGATGCGGTGGGCATCCAGGATATTTACATACTTAATACCCGGATACCTCCCCATAAAAAGTGGGGAGCAAAAAGCTCTTCCAGCGCCGCCAAATGGCTCAGCATTCACCAGTTCACCGATGCGGCGGCGTGTTTTGCTGAATTGAGAAAGCATTTTAAAAAAATTTACACAACACATTTAAGCAGTGATGCCGTAGGACTGCATGAACTTGATCTTATCGGACCGGTTGCATTGGTCTTCGGGAATGAACACAGCGGGGTAAGTGAGGAGATCATCACCCTGGCAGATGGGAATTTCATCATACCGCAGGTAGGGATCATTAAATCACTAAATATCTCGGTTGCCTGTGCGGTGTGCCTGTATGAAGCCTACCGGCAAAAGAACAATGCCGGGCATTATAACAGCGTGAAGCTGGAAGGGGAAAAACTAAGATCCCTTCGGGATGAATGGGGATTTCTTGAAGACGACCCAGCATAGGTACAAAGTCTCAAAGGATCGATTGGTTGAATAGCCGGGAAGACGGAAAGGTGTTAATTATTTGATCTCCTTTATAAAAGGTTTTCCCGTCTTACCGTCTTACCGGCAAAATTGATAAATGGCTGTTTTATTCTGACCCTTTTCCAATAACTTTAGCGCACCAAAACGATCTATATGAAGAAGCTGTTTCTCCCGGTTTTACTGTTCATCGGTATTAACCTTTTTGCCCAAAATAAAAAACCATTGGACCATTCCGTTTATGATGGCTGGAAAAGCATCGGCGAACGGATGATCAGCAATGACGGTAAATATATTGTGTATGCCGTAAATCCCCAGGAAGGCGATGGTGAGCTGGTGATACAGAACCCGGAGACCAGGTATAAGAAAGTGATCCCCCGTGCTTATGGTGCGGTGATAACACAGGACAGCCGGTACCTAGTATTTAAAATAAGACCATTCTTCCAGGATACCCGGCAGGCAAAGATCAAGAAGAAGAAAGCCGATGATATGCCTAAAGACTCCATTGGTATTTTAGAACTGGGTAAAGAAGATGTGGTGAAGATCGCCCGGGTAAAAGGGTTTAAAACTGCGGAGAAGGGTTCTGGCTGGGTTGCTTACCAGATGGAAAAGCCTTTGCCCGATACCACAAAGAAGACCAAACCCCCGGTGGTGGTTGATTCAGCCAAAATGAATATGGATAAACTGGTGAAGCTGGCCGATTCAGTGATACGTAAGTCCATTGATTCGGTCAGGGGAAATGTTACCAGGGAAGAAGTGATATCTGCTGCACAAAAGGCGGCCAGGGAGATACTGCGGAAAGGAAAGGATGAACTGCTGTTTGATGAATATGGTTTAACGGATGCGGAAGGGGATGATGCACCCGGTGGCGCAGCATCGGAGGGAACAGACCTGGTTGTAAGACGCATGGGCGACAACAAAGAGAAAACATTCAAACTGGTAAGCGAATATTATTTCGATAAGAAAGGGACCCGGATCTTGATAGAAACCACAAAGAACAGCAAAGACAGCAACAGCAGGGCATTGGTTCTTTTATATGATCTTGGTTCTGAAAGAACGGATACCGTGATGAAGGCCTTCAACGATGCAAAGAACTTCAGCTTTGATGAAGAAGGGACGCAGCTGGCCTTTGTTGCAGAACGGGACAGCAGTGCCAAGTCCCTCCAGAAGTTCTATAAGTTATGGTATCATACAACCGGGCAGGACAGCGCCAGGCTGCTGGCAGAAAAAAACACGGTGGGCATGCAGATCGGTTTTACCATCAGCGAAAATGCAGCACCCCGCTTCAGTAAGGACGGGAAGAAATTATTCTTCGGTACAGCGCCCATCAAAGCGCCAAAGGATACCACGCTGGTGGATTTTGAACTGGCAAGACTGGATGTGTGGCATTACAACGATGATTACCTTCAACCGCAACAGGTAAAGCAGCTTGACCAGGAATTGAGGCGCAGTTATATGGCCGTAATGAGACCCGGTGATGACAGGATCGTTCAGCTTGGTGCAGATGACGCTGAAAATATAACACTGGTTGATGAAGGCAATGCCGGCTGGGTACTGGGCGAAAGCACAAAGGGCAACCGGGTTGAAGCGCAATGGACGGGAAGGGTAAAGACCACGGCTTATGCCATCAGCACGGCAGATGGTAAACGAAGAATGATAAAGGCAAATTCAATCGTAAATTTTGAACCTTCTCCCGCCGGCAAATTTGTTTACTGGTATGACCCGGCACAAAAAAATTATTTTGCCTGGGATGCGGCAACGGGGAACACAAAAAATATCACCGACAAAATAAAAGAACCGATCTATGATGTGGAAAATGATGTACCGGATCATCCCCGGCAGCAGGGCATAACCGGCTGGACAGAAAATGACCGCTATTTCCTCATCAACGATGTATATGATATCTGGCAGGTGGACCCGGTTGCTGCTGAGTTGCCCAGGAACATCAGCAATGGCTGGGGTAAGAAGCATAAAACGGATCTTAATTACGTACGACTCGATCCGGAGAAACGTTTTTTCAAGGCCGGCGAGACCATCCTGCTCCGTTCCCAGAACAAATCAAATAAGTACGGCGGCTTTTATACAAAAAAACTGGATGAGGTCTCAGACCCGGCGCTGCTTACCGAGGGACCGTATTTATTCGCCAACCCGGTTAAAGCAAAAGATGCAGAGCAGTATATTGTTCAGCGAAGCAATATCAGTCAGAGTGAACTCTTTGCAACGGCTGACCTGAAAATGCTTGCCCAGCTGAGTGATGTGGCCAGCCAGCAAAAAGAATACAACTGGTTGGGTGTGGAACTGGTTAAATGGAAAATGTTCGACGGCAAGATGAGCGAAGGTCTATTATTCAAGCCGGAGAATTTTGATCCGAAGAAAAAATATCCTGTCATATTTTATTTCTACGAACGAAATGCCGATGGCCTGTATGCTTACCGGGCACCTGCCCCGAGTGCTTCCACGGTCAACATTGCCTATTTTGTGAGCAATGGATACCTGGTCTTCGATCCGAATATTTATTACAAAGATGGAGAGCCCGGTCCAAGTGCTTACAACAGTGTGGTGAGTGCTGCAAAATACCTTTCAAAGATGCCCTGGGTTGACAGTGCCCGCATGGCCATCCAGGGACAGAGCTGGGGGGGATACCAGGTTGCCTACCTCATCACCAAAACAAATATGTTCAGGGCTGCATGGGCGGGTGCGCCGGTTGCCAATATGACCAGCGCTTATGGTGGCATACGCTGGGGCAGCGGACTGAACCGGCAATTCCAGTACGAACATACACAAAGCCGTATCGGGGCAAACCTCTGGCAGCGACAGGAACTTTACCTGAAAAATTCTCCTTTATTTTCGGCTGATAAAGTGAATACACCATTGGTGATCATGCACAACGATGCGGATGGCGCTGTACCCTGGTACCAGGGCATTGAATATTTTACTGCTTTGCGCCGGCTTGGGAAAAAAGTATGGATGCTGCAGTACAATGGCGAAGACCATAACCTGGTGGAGCGTAAGAACCGTAAGGACCTTTCCATACGGCTGAGCCAGTTCTTCGATTATTATTTAAAAGATGCCAAACCGGCCAAATGGATACGGGCAGGTTTGCCTGCAACAGAGAAGGGAAAAGACTGGGGGCTGGATTAGTATTTACCGGAAAATAGCCGGGTATTTGTTAGGAACAACCCGTAAAATAGTTGTATTTTCTGTGTTCATTTAAAATTTCAGAAAATGAAACTGTTGATATTAGGAGCAACGGGTCGTACCGGGCAACAATTGGTTGCCCAGGCGCTTGAACAGCATCACGAGGTTACTGCCTTTGTACGGGACCCCTCAAAACTGGAGCTGCAGCATGAAAAGTTGACGGTGGTGAAAGGAGATGTGCTTGACAAGGATGTTTTAATGAAAGCACTTGAAGGAAAGGATGCAGTTGTAAGCGCCCTGGGGCGGGGCATGTCGCTGAAATCAAACAACCTGATCACCAATGCCATGAATATCCTGGTTCCTGCCATGAATGCAACAGGTGTAAAACGGCTTATCTTTGAATCCGGTTTTGGCGTGGGAGAAACCAACAGGCAGGCCAGTTTTATACAGAAAATGATTTTCGGTACTTTTTTAAGAAACCTCTACGCAGATAAGGCAAGAGGAGAGGCGGTACTTCGTAAAAGCAGTCTTGACTGGACCCTGGTTTATCCTGTCCGCCTTATCAATGGTCCCCGCACGGGTAAATACAAAGCGGGCGAACAGTTCTCCATGAAAGGTCAGCCAACAATTTGCCGGGCTGATGTTGCAGATTTCATGCTTAGGCAGTTGACAGATAATACGTACCTGAAAAAACTTCCGGTGTTGACGACTTAGTTTTTTGTTCTTGGATGATCCCTTTCAGGCTGAATAAAATTCTTATTCTTTATAAAAAAATCTTGCCGCATTAAAATTAAAATAATGAAACAGGTCCTTACCCTCCTTTTGATCGCAGTGGTTGCGTTGTTTTCCAATTGTTCAAAATCCAGCGACCCCCTGGTGCATGTTAACTGCGACAGCCTGGTTACGGATACCGCAGGCAGCGGCGACAACGGACGGGTTTACATGCCCAATGCCTTCAGCCCCAACAACGACGGGCTCAATGACATCTGCAGGCCCGTGACCCAGAACATAGATTCCATAATTTTTACCATTTATGATGAGAGCAATACCGTGCTGTTCACTACAGCTTTACTGGGGCAGGGATGGCAACCTTACAGCACCGCTAATTCGGCAAAGAAATATTATTACCGGATACAGGCCACAACCCTGGCGGGTAAGAAGATCGGGAAATGCGGAGAGGTATTCAGCCTCACCTGTTTCCCGGTGAATCCGCCAAAAAGTTTCTATTATTTTGAAGACATGCTGACACCGGGAGGGTTCACGGGAACAACGAATGAAATACTGCCTGCATGTTTATAAGAACAGGTAAGTTGTTTTTTATCTTCAGTGCCTGCCTGCTCATGTTCTGGGTGCTGGCCCGCCTGGTTGATGTTTACCGGTTTGCATTTGTTGGGGCTGTCTTTGAGATCCTCTGGCTGCCGGCACTTGCTTTGCTCGTCATTTTGCCCATATTGTCTTTTATATTCTGGAGAGACGAGCATTATAAGGCCCGTTCTTTTAATCTTTTTTCGATCCTTATTGTGTTGTTCACGGTTTTGCTGATGATCTTTCTTTAATGCCCGGACGATCACCAGCAAATTTTATACAGCCTGTAAATTTTCGCCGGCGGTCATTTTTTTAGTATTCTTTCCGCAATGGCTTTGTTGAATGCTGCAGCTTCTTCCTCCAGGGGTTCATGCCCGGATTCTTCGAACCACACGATCTCTTTAGCCGGGGCTTTTAGTTTTTGTACATATCCTTCCGTTACAATGGTTGGCAGGCTATGATCATGCCTGCCCATGAAAAAATAGGCCGGTATCTTTAATTGGCTGATCCCCGACAGGTTGGTTGTGAACAGGTCGTCCCCGATCGCGTTTGCGGAATACATGAATGCCTTGAACCAGTCGTAGTTCCTGTAATCTTCGTAATTCTTTTCCGCTTTTTCTATTTCGGCAGCCATTCCTTTTTTATAAATGGCGCCGCCGTATTCCGTAAGCATCCCGTATTTCTGCAGGAAGCATTCCAGGGTGCTCTTGCAGAAGGAAGTATCGCCGTTCTCCAGCTGCGATACCCGCTTCAGCATATTCGTATCGCCTTTTAGCCTTGCTTGCTCAGCGATCCAGTCACGCGAAAGTTTGATGCTCTGCTGAATGTCGATCACCTGCGAGATGCCGAAATAGGCTGCATAGTCTTCGGGATATTTCTCAACCAGTTTAAGCCCGATGATACTGCCCCAGGAAAAGCCTGCAAGGAAGATCCTGTCTTTGTTGAATTTCTTTTTGAGCAGTTGGGTAAGTTCATGGGCATCGTTCACGAACCGGTCAGCACTGAGGTTTTTGGGTTCGGGGTTGTTCATGTACGACTGGCCGCAACCAGCCTGGTCCCAGGAAACAAGGGTGACCGATTTTGTAAGATCGGAATTGAAATAACGCAAGTGCGGTGTTTGCGGCGCCGGGGCCACCATGTAAAAAAGTACGGGTTCTGGTCCGGGCCCCGTGATCTCAACATATGCTTTCTACCCAGTTCAATAAGGAACTTTCTGTGCAGGTTTGCTTTCGCTGTTTTCCGGCTTTTTTTGCAGGGGTTTGGCAACCGACCGCGATCAAAATGAAAAGGATGTTTTTTCATGTCCTGGAGTTTAGTGAACACCGGTACTAAAGTCTTTGGGTAGGCATCGTTTGAAAAGGTCAGCCTGAGCTTGTCAAGGCGATTTAACACATAAACTTGCACCCACAGCTATGGGCCGGCAAGATTAAACGGATGTACTACCTCTTCCGGATGAATCACTTAATAGAAGGCTACCTGTACTTTACCAGTACAAAATGCTCAAATCCGAGGAAGAAAGGATGATGATGGTTATATACTCCTGTTCACATCAAAATTCTCCAGTTCTTTCGACACGGCGTTCAGGAACGTAGAGCCCAATGCACCGTCAATGATGCGGTGGTCATAGCTTAAAGAGATATACATCATGTGGCGGATCGCAATACTGTCGCCCTGTGGTGTTTCAATTACCATGGGCCTTTTCTTGATCGCACCCACGGCCATGATGGCCACCTGCGGCTGGTTGATGATGGGGGTGCCCATGATGCTTCCGAAAGTACCCACATTGGTCAGCGTGAACGTGCCGCCATTGGTATCATCGGGTTTCAGTTTCCCGGTACGGGCTGCATTGGCCAGGCCATTCACCTGCCTGGTGAGCCCGGTTAAATTCAGCTGGTCGGCATTTTTAATGACGGGAACGATCAGGTTACCATTCGGCAGGGCAGTGGCCATACCGATGTTCAGGTCTTTTTTTATGATGATCTTATCGCCTTCCACGCTGCTGCTGAGCCATGGATATCGTTTGATGCATTTTACGATCGCTTCAATGAACAGGGGAGTGAACGTGATCTTTTCACCTTCCCGCTTTTCAAAATCCTTTTTCACTTTCTCCCTCCACAGAACAAGGTTGGTCACATCACATTCTGCAAAGCTGGTAACATGTGCCGAAGTACGCTTGCTGTCTGTCATGTGTTTGGCGATGAGCTTACGCATGCGGTCCATTTCAATCACTTCTACGTTGCCGGTGTAAACAGCAGGAACATTGTTTGTTGATGATTGGTCGTTGGTCTGTGGTCGGTTGTCGGTTGTCACAACAGCAGAACTTTGGGGCTGTTGACTTGTCCCTTGCGGCTTGCTGCTGCTTCCCTTTGCCGCCACATAGGCCAGGATATCTTTCTTGCTCACCCTTCCTTCCTGCCCGGTGCCGGGGATATTTTCCAGTTCGGCCATGCCGATGCCTTCCTGCTGGGCAATATTCAAAACCAGGGGGGAGTAAAAACGTACTTTGGATGTTTGTGTATTTGACGTTGTCCGTTGTTCGTTGTTCGTTGGCTGGTATGGGATTTCTTCCACCACCCTGGCTTCTTCATACTCTTCCTGTTTGGGTGCAGGGGCGGGCTGGTTGCCGGAAACGGCAGCATTGGCGCCAACCCGGATCTTTGCGATCACGGTGCCAATGGGCACCACGTCGTTTTCCTTGAATAGAATTTCTTCAATAACACCTTCGGCAGTGGAGGGCACTTCACTGTCCACTTTATCGGTGGCAATGTCCAGCACGGTTTCATCCTGCCGGATGGGATCGCCTGGATTCTTATGCCATTTCAAAATGGTGGCTTCCATGATGCTTTCACCCAGTTTCGGCATTACTAAATCAACTAAACTCATGAGTATTTAATATTTTAGATTGAGCATTAATATTTTTTACAAGCAATTGTTTTTAAGGGCATCACCTGGAGTTTATCCTGAGCGAAGCCGAAGGATCACTCACTTGTACAGCAGTACAGGAAGCGGCAGGTAAACCAAGCAAGCATCAGACGGGCCAAAGGTAATTATTCCGGCTTAATCTGTAAAACTCCCTTTATGATCCTGACAGTATGAATTTGCGGAGCAGATTCAATGCATTTACTGCTGTAAGTTGTATGTTCCGCATCCGGTCGAAGCGGAAATATAATTTCTGTGTCTCGATCTTTTCTTTGTTCCCGAATGCCACCCAGACCGTACCCACCGGCTTACCGGGCAGGCCGCCACCCGGGCCCATGATCCCTGATACAGCGATCACGTAATCAGACCTGATATTCTTTAACGCACCCGTCGCCATCTGCAATACCACTTCCTCGCTTACGGCGCCTTTCGATTCCAGTATTTCTTTGTCAACCTGCAAAAGGTCCTCTTTGGCTTTGTAGGAGTAACTCACCACGCTGCCTTCATAAAACCCGGAAGAGCCGGGAATGGAAGTAAGCAGGTGGGCAATATATCCTCCCGAACAGCTTTCGGCGGTACACAGGGTTTTGCCTTTGGCCACCAGCAGTTTTCCTACCACTTTTTCTACCGGCTCATCTTCGTTGGTCACCATGTATTCTTTTACCAGTGATTGCAGGGTCTCGAAGAACTCCTGCACTTCTTTCCCCGTTTTTTCTTTGTCAAACCCGGTTGAGGTAAGCCGCAGCCGCACCATACCGTAATTGGGAAGGTATGCCAGTTTGATATGGGCCGGAAGCGTTGCCTCAAAATCCTGTATTAGTTCTGCCAGAAAACTTTCGCCTACTCCCGCAGTGAGTAGTGTTTTATGGATGATGGCGGGAAACCTGAATTGTTTCAGCAGCATCGGTATCACATCGTCTTCCATCATACCCTTCATCTCATGAGGCACTCCGGGCATGCTGACGAAGACCTTCCCGTCCTTCTCAAACCACATTCCGGGTGCCGTGCCCCTTTTATTCTGCAAAACGGTGCACACATCCGGTACTTCGGCCTGTTTTAAATTGCGTTCTATGACAGGGCGGTTAAGCCGGGTGAAAATATCCAGCACATTTTGCCTGGCTGCCTCATTCACCAGCATCTTTCCGTCGAAATATTTGCAGAGGAGTGGTTTGGTGATATCATCGGCTGTAGGCCCCAGTCCGCCGGTGATCAAAATGATATCGGCGTATTTCTGTTCTTCATCCAGGGCGGTCCATATCTCGTCCCATACATCACCCACCGCTACCCGGCGCACAACCCGTATGCCCCATTTGTTGAGTTCCTGTGCCATCCAGGCGCTGTTGGTATCAATGACCTGTCCGATCAGTAATTCGTCGCCGATGGTGATGATGGATGCCTGTGTCATGGTTCGTTTTAAAAAGGACTAATTTTAGTGCAAGATAAGTTAAGGTATGAAAACAGTTTATTTGTTTATTGGTTTAATAGTCAGCTCAATTTCTTTCGGGCAGAATGTGCAGGCCCGTTTATCTATGGCTTTAAAAGGATTGGAAAAGGATGGACAGTTCAAACACGCCATCATCAGTTTGTATGTGGTGGATAGTAAAACAGGCAACGTTGTATTTGATAAAAATTCACAGGTGGGGCTGGCGCCTGCAAGCTGCCAGAAAGTGGTTACAAGCGTGAGTGCATTTGAACTACTGGGGAAAGACTTCACGTACAAAACAACTATGGGATATAGTGGAAATTTTGACGGGACTTCTTTAAATGGAAATATTCTCTTTACCGGGTATGGAGACCCGACCCTGGGAAGCTGGCGATGGGAAAAAACAAAAGAAGAAATGGTAAAACAACAGATCGCAACCGCGTTGAAAAAGAAAAATATTTCCTCGGTCAATGGTAACCTGGTCATTGATGAATCGAAGTGGGAAAGCCAGGCTACACCAGGAGGATGGATATGGGAAGATGTTGGGAATTACTACGGCGCCGGAGCCCGGGCGTTGAACTGGCATGAAAATCAGTACGACCTTATTTTAAGACCGGGTAAAAAACCGGGCGATTCTGTCGGGATCATTGCTACGGCGCCGCCTTTGGAGGTTTCGGTACTGGTAAATGAATTGAAGACTGGCAAGACCGGAAGCGGGGATCAATCCATTATTTACCTGCCTGAAGATGGGTTAATAGGGTATGTAAGGGGAACCATACCGGCGGGCAAAGAAACGTTTACTGTTTCAGGTTCCATGCCGGATGCATCCCTCCCGTTTATAAAAATGACAGAAAGCATCCTCGACAGTATAAATATTAAATTAGGCGGGCGGGCAAAAACAAGCGATCACTATTTTTTAAACAAAGAAAAACTACCGGTTCAGTCGGGGACACTACTTTCAATCGTTTCACCTTCTTTAGACAGCATCAATTACTGGTTCCTAAAAAAAAGCGTGAACCTGTATGGCGAAGCGTTTGTAAAAACAATTGCGTATGAGAAAAAAGGATTTGGCGCAACGGATACCGGGCTCAATATCATCAAGAACTTCTGGCAGGAGCGGGGCATTGAAAGATCGGCGTTGAATATCATGGACGGCAGCGGCCTTTCGCCCGCCAACCGGGTCACCACCCATGCATTGGCCACGGTGATGCAGTATGCCCGGCAGCAAAACTGGTTTGCTTCCTTTTACAATGCCCTGCCCGAAATGAATGGCATTAAAATGAAGGATGGATATATCGGCGGGGTAAGAAGTTATACCGGCTATGTAAAAAGTAAAACAGGTACTGAATATACTTTTTCCTTCATCGTAAATAATTTCGACGGCAGCCCCGGGGCAGCCCGGGAAAAAATGTGGAAGCTGCTGGATATTTTAAAGTAACTTGAAACATCAACCAAAACCAATCATATGTCTGAACAGAATTTTAAGAATCATTCCAGGTATGTACCCTTTTATCATTTTGTTGCGCCCACGGCCATACTGGCACTGATCGTTGGCTCCTGCATCAATCTATACAAAGCCTGCAGTAACTGCAGCAGTAATGATCATAGTGGCTTATACAGTGCATCGCTGGTCTGTTTGATGAGTTTTGTGATACTGATCGTTTGGTGGTACAGCCGTGCTTTTGCATTGAGGGCACAGGACCGGGCCATCCGGGCTGAAGAGAATTTCAGGCATTTTATTGCTACCGGTAAACCGTTAGAAAGCCGCCTGAGCATGAGCCAGGTCATTGCCCTGCGTTTCGCCGGCGATGATGAATTTGTTGCATTGGCCAAAAGAGCTGCAGAGGAGAACATGCCTGCTAAAGAAATTAAAATGGCCATTAAAAACTGGAAGGCAGATCATAACAGGGTCTGATGCTCCTGTCCCCAAAAGGAGAACCTGGTAAAATATATTTCTTGTAAAAAACGAAAGGGTTATGGCTGAATGGATATAAAGGCTGATCAGGTTATCATACCCTAAAGCCCCTTTAGGGGTTTGGGGCAAAATATCCAGCCAGTTTATCCTTTAGCTCTTCCGGCATGGAACAGCGCTTCATTGTCTTTGCATCTGCAAAGAACAACGTGACCACACCGGTATTCAGTAACTCATCCTGCTCATTATAGATCTCTGCATGAAATACGATCTTATGATGCGTAGGCATTTCCTTTAAGGTGGTCTTTACCGTGATGAGATCATCGTATTTGGCGGGCCGCAGGAAACGGCTGTGGATCTCCACCACGGGCATGATGATCCCCATTGCTTCTATCTCTTTATACGTATACCCGATCTGCCGGATGGCTTCGGCCCGGCCTATTTCATAGAACTGGGCATAGTGGCCATAATATACAATGCCCATCTGGTCGGTGAGGGCGTAATGGATCCGTATCTGGGTTTCGGTTATGAACATGTAAATAAATTATTGAGCGGGGAATCTATTTGCCGATCATGCTGTCCACGCTGATCCTTCCCGGACCAACAATAAGTAAAACAAGATAACCGGCTATATAAAGCGCTGCCATTTCACCATCCCCAAAAAACTTACCATCGTGTGCATCAAAAAGAGCAACGGCCATGGTTACGATCAACGGTATGGTGGCGAGCCTGGTAAATAATCCAAGTACCAGGAACAGGGAGCAGAAGAATTCAGCAAAAACAACCAATGCCAGGGATAACGTGCCGCCCATGCCCAGGAAACTCATGAATTTATGCTGGTATTCTCCAAAGTGAACGAGTTTATCGTATCCATGGTTCATCATCAGGATGCCGGCAGCAAGCCGTAAGACCAACATGGCCGCCGTTACTGCCCCGGCTGAATACTTTGCAGAGAGTAATTTTTTCATTTTGTTCTATAAACGGGTTTTTGATTTTTTAATCAACTGTTATAAAAGGCCAAAACAATTTTTATTTATCATTTTATTAACAGCCTTGTAAAAATACATTCGTTTTGTTTACATCAGTTATCCACTTATTCACAATCTGTTTGGAACGATGTTTGTAACGGTAGCTTAGTAAGTAATTTTGCAGCAGCAAAGATGATCGAACTCAAAACCATGATAAAACAAAGAATTACATGCCTGTTGCTGGCAACAGCATTTTCCCTATCCGCCCTTTCACAGCCAACGAATGCAGTCACAGACACGGAAAAAAAATTCAAAGATGCAAAAGCGCTTTTTGTACAGGAGCAGTTTGCCCTGGCCTACCCGTTGTTTGCTGAACTGAAGGCACAATATCCCGACAATACGGTAAGTGACCATACCTACCTCAATGATGATGTGGGTTACTATTACATAGCCTGCCAGCTGAAATTGCAGCAGCCCGTTGCCGAACAACAGGCAAGGCATTACATCAACGTGGTGAATAATGAGCCACGCAGGCAGTTGATGAGTTACCACCTGGCAAAATTTTATTTTACCAGGGAAGATTTCAGCAATGCCATTAATTATTACGAACGGGCAGGACTGGAAAATTTAAGTAATGCCGAGATCGCGGATGCAAAATTTGAAAAAGCATATTGTTATTTCAACCTCAAACAGTTTGACCAGGCCAAACCTTTGTTTGATGAGATACACCAGTTACCCGGCAATAAGTATTATATACCCGCCAATTATTACTATGGCTTCATCAGTTATTACGACCGCCGGTTCAACGAAGCATTGAAGGCATTCAAGCTGGTGGAAACGCAGGAAGCCTATAAGGGAGTGGTACCATACTATATTGCGGAGATCTATTATTTCCAGGGAAAGAAGGACGAAGCATTGCGGTATGGGGAAAGCGTTCTTGCCCGGCCCGGTGTTTTGTACTATCAGAAAGAGATGAACCTGCTCATTGGCCAGTTGTATTTTGAGAAGAAGAACTATAAACGGGCTTTACCACTACTGGAAGCCTATGTGAACAGCAGCGAAAAAGTGAGCAAGGAAGTGATGTATGAGCTGAGCTATTGTTATTATGATGCCAACCAGCTGGGCAAAGCCATTGAAGGGTTCAAACAGTTAAGTACCGAACGGGACTCGATGGGGCAGAACAGCATGTACCTGCTGGGCGACTGTTACTTACGAACCAACCAGAAAGCAAATGCCCGTAATGCATTTCAGTACAGCGTCTACAACAGTTCCAATAAGGTCCAGCAGCAGGTATCACGGTTCAATTATGCCAAGCTTTCTTACGAACTGGGCTACCAGGACATTGCCCTTAGTGAGATGAAGAAATACCTGCAGGATTATCCAAACAGCGAATACGATACCGAGGCAAAAGAGATACTGGTGAACCTGCTTACCAATACCAACAATTTTGCAGATGCACTGAACCTCTATGAGTCATTTGATAAACCCACGGCCTCCATGCAGAAAGCCTATCCGCGTATCCTGTACGGACGGGCAGTGGAACTGATCAATGACCAGCAGGTGAAAAAGGCCGATGAATTGCTGACGAAGATCCTTCAACTGCCTGCCTCTCCGGTTACACCCTATGCCAATTTCTGGAAAGGGGAGATCGCTTACCGGAACAACGAATATGACGGGGCGATCAGGTACCTGAACCTTTACCTGCAGGCAAATGTTCCCGCCCAGGGAGAGGCAAATAATGCGGCTGCCAGGTACAACCTGGGTTATTGCTGGCTGCAAAAAGAGAATTACAAACAGGCGCTTGGCTTTTTTGAACAGGTGGCAAAAACAGTTTCGGTCACTTCCCCATTCATGGACCAGGATGCGTATGTACGCAGCGCCGACTGCTATTTTATGAACAGGGAGTTTGCAAAAGCAAACAGCATGTATGATAACGTGGTGAACAATGCCCTGCCGCAGAGTGATTATGCCATGTTCCAGAAATCACTGATCGCAGGCGTAAAGAGTTCCTCCGAAAAGATACGGACGCTGAATGCATTGTTAAAGCAATATCCAAAGAGCAATATGGTGCCCGACGTGAACATGGAGATCGCCCTGACCTATATTGCCGATGAAAAATTCAACGAGGCGGTTCCTTACCTGAATACACTGATCAGTTCTGCAGAAGCCGGTGGCCTGAAGCCGAAAGCATACTTAAAACTTGGTCTGTGCTATTACAACATGAACCGCAATACGGAGGCGCTGGATAATTACCAGGCGCTCATTCAGAAATATCCGCGATCCGCTGAGGCCGATGAAGCCATGGACATCATGAAGAACATATACGTGGAAACAGGCAGGCCGAACGATTACATAGAAATGATGCGTAAGAATGGAAAGAATATTTCGGTTTCCGAGGCGGATTCACTCACCTATGCTTCAGCAGAATTAAAATACAATGCAGCCGACTGCAATGCGGCCATTGCCGGGTTTAAGAATTACCTGTCGCAATACCCCAACGGTTCGTATGCGCTGGAAGCAAATTATTTCAGCAGTGAATGTTACCTGAAGAGCAAAGACTGGCAGAAGGCCCTGGCCGGTTACGATTATGTGAACAGCAAAGGCCTGAACCGTTACTTTGAAAAAGCAACCCTGGAAGCAGCCAGGATAAATTATTTTGAACTGAAAGACTATGCTGCGGCAAAAAAATACTTTGAATCATTGACCGCCGGCGCCGTGAACCAGGATAATCAACTGGAAGCGTTGAGGGGGCTGGTACGTTGTTATTACCTGCTGAAGGATTATACACTGGCCAACGAGGCCGCCAATAAACTGCTCACCAGGAAAGGCCTTACTACCGACGACAGGTCGATCGCATTCCTGGTGCTGGGAAAATCGCAGCAGTTGAAGAATGATTGTGCCGGCGCCATCACATCGTTCAAGTCCTGTGCATCCATCAACAAATCGGCCTGGGGCGCCGAAGCCCGGTTCGAGATCGCCCATTGCCTGTTTACAACGAACAATTTCAGCGCTGCTGAAAGATCGGCACTGGCTGTGATCAAAGAAACAGGCTCTTATGATAACTGGGTAACGAAGAGCTATATCCTGCTCGGGGATATTTTCATGCAGCAGAAAGATTATTTCAATGCAAAAGCTACGTACGAAAGCGTGGCTAAAAATGCGGTGATACCCGAACTGAAGCAGGAAGCCCAGCAGAAGCTTGAAAGGCCATCGAGGAAGAAAAGGCTGTCAGTAAAGTGGGAGGGAATTAGGAGTTAAGGTTATGAGTTAGGAGTTATGAGTTAGGAGTTATGAGTTAGGAGTTATGAGTTAGAAGTTAGGAATCGGGAGTTAGACCCGGGAGTCTTTCAAAAAACAACAAAAATGAAAATTCTAAATAGGCAAAATTCAATGATCAATGTTCAGCAATTAAACCCGCCTGCAGGTGTACAGGTATCGGACCTGGAAAGACACAGGCTCTTTATGGCTTTTTTCCTGTTATTTATTGCCTTCTGCTTATTGCCTCTTTTTAGCAGTGCACAAAAAGATACGGTCAAAAAAACGACGACCATTGATATTACTTCATCCTACAAACCCGTTTTGCGGAATGCAGTTAAGTTGAATTTCTCCGCTTCACACCTGGGCGGCGATACTTCAAGGCCCGTACTTACGTATGATATCCCTGCACAGAATTTATTTTATTCTTACCAGCCCATTCCATTAAAGCCACTGGCGCTGGAGCAGGATACCAATTTATACCTGGGGCTGCGGAACTTTGTAAAAGCCGGGTATGGTAATTTCTCTACGCCGTATGTAAGCGCCGGGTTCAGTTTTGGGGATGGTAAAAAATTCCTGGCGAACGTGTATGCGGATTACATCTCTTCCAAAGGAAAGATCCAGTACCAGGATTACAGCAGGCTGCACGTAAAAGCGGCGGGCAGTTATTTCCTGCCTAAGAATGAAGTATATGCCGGTGTTGACGTAAGGATGAATGAGAATTTCCTGTACGGATATGATACCAGCATGTATAAATATACCCGGAAAGACGTGCGCCAGCAGTTCCAGGACCTATCGTTGAGGGGAGGTATCCGCAATACGGTAACGGGTGAATACGGCATCAATTATAATCCCAGCCTGCAGGTAAGCAATTTTATAAATGTGAATAAACTGGCAGAAACATCTGTTTTACTTACGGTGCCTGTTGAAAAAGAATTCGGAGAAGCTTTTACATTCCGGGTGGAAGGAAAGGCAGACATTACCTCTTATACAACAAAAGATGTTTTCCCCAGGATAAAACTCAACAACAATGTGTTCCAGGTAGGACCATCACTGGTATTCTCCACACCCAGGTTCAGTATCAACGGGGGTATTTTGCCAACCTGGGATAATGGGAATTTCATCTGGCTGCCCAATGTTTATGCCGAAGCACAGATCGCTGAAAATATCTTTGCATTCCAGGCGGGATGGGTGGGAAGGCTTACAAAGAATACGTACCGCAACCTGTCGGAGATCAATCCGTACCTGAAAACATTCACCGCACAACTGAACACGAAGGAGGTTGAATATTACGGTGGCATCAAAGCAACGCTGGGCAAGCATTTTAACTTTAATGCAAAAGCGGGATTGGTAACCTATACCAACCTCCCTTTCTTCATCAATGATACGGCAACCGATAATAAATCGTTTGTCATCAGTAACGAGACCGGCGTCCGTAATTTCCGTGTTCACGGCGACGTGAGCTATATAAACCAGGATAAGTTCACCGTTACAGCCGGTTTAACTTTCAACGGATACACCGGGATGAAAAGGAATGCAAGGGCATGGAATACGATCCCGATGGAATTCTCCAGTTCTTTACGGTGGTGGGCGCTTAAGCAGGTATTGCTGAAAGCCGATTTCTATGCATTCGGCGGCGGCCATTACCTGGATAAGGGAAATGTGAGCAGGGTATTTGCACCGGGTTCCGACTTCAGTGCAGGCATTGAATTTAAGATCAGCAAGATGTTCAGTGCCTGGATGGATGTGAATAATATTTTCAATACCAAATACCAGCGCTGGCATAATTACGAAGTGTATGGCCTCAACCTGCTGGGTGGCATACGAGTGAATTTTTAATACCGTACCCTATATTCGGTCCCGGCTGATAACTTCAGCCGGTTTTTTTATGCCCACCGGGTATTTGCCCGGCTCATTCGTAGAGCATATCTTTGTCCCTGCCAGCTACCATGCATCAACTGATCGCTTCATATCTTTTCCAGTATAAAAATTGCCCGTTGCCGGGCTTTGGTTCTTTGACCATGGTATCAGCCGGTGCAGAAGCCGATTTCACCAGTCACCTGATCCGTGCTCCCCGGCAGCTCATCCATTTCAGCGATAAAGAAATGAATGCTGCAAACTTTGTGAATTATGTTGCAGGAAAAATGCATGCAAATGAGCGTGACGTAACTGCATCGCTCAGGGATTTTTCGGCAAGCCTGAAAAATGAGATATCAGCCAACGCAAAAGCAGCACTGCCGGGCATTGGTGATTTTTTTGTAGATGAACATGGCAATACCATCTTTGAACAGTCGGCACTGCCGGGGGTTTTCATGCAACCGGTGACAGCCATCCGGGTGATACATCCAAATGCCGAACACAGCATGCTGGTGGGGGATAAGGAGACCACGAACACCATGATGACCGAATATTTTTCGGAGGACGAAGCGGTGAAAGACCGCTGGTGGGTATGGGCCGTTGTTTTAGGCGTATTGGCCTTGCTGGCCCTGGTCATTTATTTCAGCAATGAGAACAGCGCTTCTCATTTAGGCAACGCCGTTAAAATTTAATTCCTGCATGATCCATTATACCCATTGTCCTGTTTGTAAAAGCGATTCCATTCAGCCTGCGTTAAAAGCAAAAGACCACACCGTTTCACAGGAAGTATTTCCGGTGTGGCAGTGCAATGCCTGCACAGCCCGTTTTACCCAGGATGTACCGGCACAGGCTGGTATCGGTGTTTACTATGCTTCTGCCGCTTATATATCTCACAGCGATACCCGGGAAGGACTCATCAATAATCTTTATCACCTTGTCAGGAAGCGTACACTCGCTTCTAAAATGAAACTGGTGATGCATGCGACCGGGTTAAAAAAAGGACAGGTATTGGATATTGGTTGTGGCACAGGTGCTTTTTTAGATACGATGAAAAGAGCCGGGTGGGCGATAACCGGGCTGGAACCGGACGAAACTGCAAGGGTGAAGGCGGTGGAGTTATATGGAATTGATCCGCAGGAGCCTGGTAAATTATTTGAACTGGCCCCGGGTACCTTTCATGCCATCACGATGTGGCATGTACTGGAACATGTGCATGAACTGCATGAATACATAAAACAAATAGCCGGCTTGCTTACCGAAAAAGGAAAATTGTTCATTGCGGTGCCTAATTACACTTCTAAAGATGCGGATATCTATAAAGAATACTGGGCAGCTTATGATGTGCCGCGTCACCTGTACCATTTCTCACCAGAGAGCATGGAAAAATTACTTAAAACCTATGACTTAAGACTTATTACCTGCAAACCCATGTGGTTCGACAGTTTTTATGTGAGCATGCTGAGCGAAAAATATAAGAATGGCAAGGGAAATATTCTGAAAGCTGTTATCAATGGCTTTCTTTCCAACCTAAAGGCATGGGGCAATACCAAAAAATGCAGTTCGGTAATCTATGTGATCTGTAAAAGCAATTAAAGGCCCGGATCAATCCCGTATTATTCAGCATCCTTTATTTCAAAAGAGCATTGGGTTTCATTTTATTTATCAGTGCTTTTAATTCATCGATCTGTTTCTGCTGTTCTTTTACGGCATTTATCAAGGGCATCACAAACTCGGCATACCGGATAGCATACCTGTCCGTTTCATTTTCCGGTTTTGTTACGGCATTGAAACCGGCATTATATTCCTGCAGGATCTTTTCAACGTCCTGGGCAACTAAGCCTGTATAGGTATTTCCTTCCTGTCCTTTATCTGTTAAATTATAGGTAACCGGGTTTAACCTCAGGATAAAATTTAAACCAAGGGAAGAGGGTTGGATATTTGTTTTAAACCGGCCATCACTTAAGGTACTCCAGCCTACTTCACCCCCAATTTGTGTAACAGCCGTGTTGCCGATCCTTACACGGTTACTTGCCGTTACTACAGCGCCATTGCCAACAGCCATTGCATTGGTAAAGGATGCGGCACTGGCATCCGCATTGTATCCAATAAATGTATTGTTGCTTCCGTTGTTGAAACCATTTCCCGCGCTGTATCCTACGGCGGTATTAAAATTGCCAACGGTTGTGGTAGCAAGGGATTGCCTGCCAATGGAAGTATTATAAGAGCCGGTGGTATTACTCAGCATGCTTTGAAATCCCATGGCAGTGTTGTATTGCCCGGTTGTTGTGGACTCCATAGAAAAGCTGCCAAGCGCTGTGTTTTGAGAACCTGTTGCAACAGCTAAAGCATTATAACCTAGTGCAGCGTTATCATTCCCGGTTAAATTACTGGATAGCGATGCATAGCCAAATGAAATGTTTCTGTTACCGGTAGTATTGTTCATTAATGTTTGATAACCAATTGCCGTATTATCATTGCCGGTATTTGCAGAAGCAGTGGATGAACCTCTCAACGCTTCAAAACCAACCGCCACATTGGTATTGGTAAATGCAGTGATTGTGTTGTTGGCATTTCGCATGGCATTTACCCCAATAGCAGTAGCATAGCTCCCGGCTACATTTGTAAAAAGTGCCTGTACCCCAACGGCTGTATTGTGGCCACCTGTTGTATTATCAGCAAGGGAGTTCCTTCCGGTAGCTGTATTGTTGACTCCTGTGGTATTCGACTCAAGGGAGCTGAATCCACTTGCTGTATTGTAGTTTCCAGTAGTATTAAACTCAAGGGAGGTTGATCCACAGGCAGTATTGAATTCACCCGTTGTATTGTTTAAAAGTGATTGCAATCCGTTGGCCACATTATAGTTTCCAGTTGTATTACTAAAAAGGGCGAAGTATCCGCTGGCCGTATTGCCGAAACCTGTGCTGTTATTGAATAGGGTGATGCTGCCACTGGCAGTATTGCTGCTTCCTGTGGTATTATTAATAAGAGAGTTCATTCCGTTGGCTACATTATATTCCCCAGTTGTATTATTTTTAAGGGAGTTGCTTCCATTTGCTGTATTGTAGCTCCCGGATGTATTGTTAAGTAATGTTTGATAACCCAGTGCTGTATTGTAATTGCCCGTATTTGTTGCAGGTGTAGCTGAACCCCTGAGTGCTTCAAAACCCACGGCAACATTGTTATTGGTAAATGAGGTGGCTGAATTGTTGGCATTTCGCATGGCATTATACCCGATAGCCGTTGCATTGTTACCGGCTACATTTGAATAAAGAGCTTGTTCTCCGCTGGCTGTATTATACCCACCCGTTGTGTTGGCGAACAGGGAGTTCATGCCGCTGGCCGTATTGCGGCTTCCTGTTGTATTGTTAAACAGAGAATTCCACCCGCTTGCGGTGTTCCAGGACCCGGTTGTGTTGTAAAAGAGTGCCTGCATGCCGGTAGCAGTATTGGCAATGCCATCCAAATTTGAAACCAGTGCCATTCTCCCGGTAGCAGTATTCCACATTCCGGTTGTATTGGTAAAAAGAGCAGAATCACCAGCAGCGGTATTAAAGTAGCCGGTGCTGTTGTTGTAAAGTGCCTTATTTCCAATGGCGATATTAGAATAACCGGATGTGTTATTAAGCATTGTTTGATAACCTAGAACCGTATTACTATAACCTGTATTGGCAGATGCTGTGACTGAACCTCTCAGCGCTTCAAAACCAATCGCTACATTGGTATTGGTAAAAGGGGTAGCTGTGTTATTGGCAAAATACATCGCATTGGTGCCAATAGCAGTGCCGTTACTGCCGGCTACATTGGATATAAGTGCATTTGTTCCAAAACCGGCATTGCTGGTTCCGGTAGTATTATTGTTAAGTGCATAAGCCCCCAAAGCAGCATTGTAATTTCCGGTTGTATTGGCGTACATAGAATACATTCCGTTGGTAGTATTCCAGAGACCTGTAGTATTAGAATAGAGTCCGAAAATTCCGGTCGCTGAATTATGATTGCCTGTTGTGTTGTTTAATAGTGTTTGATAGCCAATCGCAGTATTGGCAGTACCCGTATTGGCAGCAGGTGTTGCAGAACCCCTTAATGCTTCATAACCAATTGCCACATTGTTATTGGTAAAAGGAACCGTGGTGTTATTGGCATAATACATGGCATTGATCCCAATAGCCGTTGCATTACTGCCTGCTACATTGTAAGCAAGTGTATTTGTTCCAAAACCTGCATTGCTGGTACCTGTTACATTATTACTAAGCGAATACGCCCCCAAAGCTGCATTATAATTTCCTGTAGTATTATTCAAAAGTGAGTTCATGCCATTGGCTGTATTCCAGAATCCGGTGGTATTTGCATAAAGACCGTTTCTTCCGGTGGCAGTGTTTTGATTGCCGGTTGTATTTGCATTTCCGGCCTGGTAGCCCCAAAAACTGTTGGACAGTATATGGTCAATTCGCCCTGCTCTCTGGTTATTCACCCTGACATTTAAAGGTATACTATCAATGGTACCAATAAAACTGCTGTTATCAAAACCCACGGTATTGCCTTTTGTTCTCCAGGCAACCGTATCCTGCTGGCTGGTAGTGGTTAACCATAACCAGCCCGTGCCATTATAATAATAAAAACCTATGCTGTCCGGCGCATTCTGAAAGACCAGCAACCCGGTGGCAGGTGTTGCAATGGCATTTCTCTGCGCTTTGCTCATACGGGGAACGAGCATGCCCTTATCGGTACTTTTTATGTCCAGTAAAGCACTTGCATTGGCCGTACTGCCATCCGTGTTAATGGCAAAGCTTTGTGCTACCATATTTTCAGGGGCGAAAAAAAAGGCAACCAGCAGGAAATAAAAAAATACTGTTTTCATGTTTATTTTTTTAGGCGTTCTGTTACTTAGATCTGCAGGGCCGGTAAAGGATAGCAGGCCCTTGTCTGGCTTAACGGTTCGTTTCTTTTTCAGGATAATGAATCTAATTCGATCAGTAATTGCAGCAACTTCCCCTTTTTAATATCGCTGCCGAAGAATTTTACCGCCTGTGGCACGATGTATATTTTCTCCATTACGGGCTGCCTGCTTTCTGCTTCCTGGACCCGGTTGGGCAGGTAAACAAACTGCAGCCACTCGCTGAAATCCTCCCGGTTTGTGATGGTTCTTTTCTCAAATTCTTTTACCCAGGCAGGTATTTCCATTTTCCACAAACCGGTCCTCTTCATCTCTGCTCTTACTTCATTTATTTTTCCGGCTATTAAAAATGTTCCTGTCATGTGTGGGAATTCTGCAGTAAATCTATTTTTTGCTTTCTGTTCAGCAATCAGCTAAGAAGGCAACGGTGCAAACCAATTATTGTATGGCAGGCACAGGCCAATCAATTAGTAAACGGTAGCCGGAATGAGCGAATGGCGTAACAATGGGAAAAAGGATGTATATTTTTACCCGGAAATGCTTCGCCGGCTCTACATACCGTTTTTGATGTTTACCATTGCACTGTCTGTAAACAGTTTTGCACAATCACCCCGTTACCGGTTGGAAACATTCGGCACCCGGGATGGCATGCTGTCATCCAAAGTGTATGCGCTTGCACAAAGCAGCGACAGAAAGCTATGGATAGGAACTGAGTTGGGTGTAAGTGTGTATGATGGATATGGTTTTACCAATTACCAGTACAGTTCTGCCAATGAATCCATCGGCCGTATTTTGTGCATTACACAGGATAGTCTTAATGGGATATGGATTGGTGGAGATAAAGGCCTTTTTTATGTACAGGGCGACCGGATAAAAAAAGTGGAACTGCAAAGCAAAGCAATATTGGCTGTAGAAGCATTACTGACTGATGCAGGGGGTAATGTATGGGTGGGCGATTTGAACGCATTGTTTAAAATAACCGGGCAGTTGGTTCAGCAGGTTCATAAAAGTCATCCGGCGGTCATAGATATTTTCCCCTTTGCTTCTTTTACCAAACGGGTATATGGTATTGCTGAAGACAGCAAGCAGAATACTTATGTAGGTACGTATGATGGTGTTTATAGAATAACAGCAGGGGCTGGTCGTTATGAATCGGTCTGGACAAATCCTGAACCATATCAATTTGTCCGGTCGGTAACTGCTACATCACCCGACAGTATTTTCTGGAACTGCCTTGACCGTCATCCCACCCAGATGATACATGGAAAAACCACCTCTGAGCATACCGAAGATTTTATTGGGAGGACTGTATTTACAAACCGGGGAAATGTATTTGCGTTAACAACCAGTGGGGTGGGGCGCATAAAAGACGGGATCGTTCAGCCCATTGTTTCTTTCGGGGGTATTACAAATAATGCAGTAACAGCCTTAATGGATGCAGAAGAAAATATCTGGGTGGGTACCGGGAAGGTTATTGAAATTCAGGAAAACAACTTTTCAACAGTATTCCTTAAAGCATAAGGTACATAAAGAAGCATTTTCGTTTCTTGAAAAAAGGAACGGTGATCTGTTATTTGGCGGCAACCGGGGGATCGTGTTCACAAAGGAACAGAAGGATATTGTTACGCATAAAGCAATACCGGCTTTGTTTCCGCTGGCAGAAGTGATGTGTATGTATGAAGATACAGACGGGGGAATATGGGCCGGCAGCGGATACCAGGGCATCAGCAGGTTTAAAAACAATAAACTTACCAACTGGAAAAACACCGGCTTTCTGAAAGATAATAATTGCGAAGCCCTGTATCCAGCAGCCGGGGGGAAATTATTTGCCTGTACGGAAAACGGCGTTACTGTTATAGATCCCCGGGCAGCTGAACCCCTGAAAGCCCATTATCCTTTTCAGAAAAAATATACAAGGCTTCCGGAGTTATTTGGTTGTTTTCAGACAGGAAACTCCGGGCATTGGTTCTATGGTAGCCAGGGTTTGTATAAGCTAAACAATCAGGTACTGGTGGACGACTCCATACAAAACATGCCGGTGAAAAGTTTATACATCAATAAGATCATTGGCGATAAAAAAGGGAATATCTGGGTGGCTACACAGGGGAAAGGATTGTTGCAATGCCGGTATGAAAATAATAAACTGGCTTTGTATAAACAATATGACAGCCGCAACGGGTTAACATCGGATATAGCTTTGTCTGTGCTGGTTGATAAAAATGATAATGTCTGGTCAGGAGATTACATGAGTTTATCGGTCCTTATAAATCCGGGCAATGAAGAACAGCTCATCAGCTTCAATGAAAAGGATGGTTTACTCTCTACGTATTACCAGACATTGAAACTGGAACAACAGCAGGATGGAACCATTTGGGGCCTCACGTCCATGGGGATAATTTCTTTTCATCCTGACAGTATTGCCCGGAATGATCTGCCCCCCTTTCTGCTGATAAACGGGATTTCAGTGAACGGATCAAAGGAAGACCTGGCTGCTAAATCAGCGGCAACCCTGTCTTATGATCATAATTCGCTGCAGTTTCATTTTACGGCCATATGTCTTACCGAGCCTTCCAGGATCCGGTATGCTTATCGATTAAAGGAATCAGACAGTAACTGGACTTACACAAATAACCGCGTTGTTGATTTTAATTTTTTGCAACCCGGCAACTATACTTTTGAGCTAAAAGCCTGCAACAATAATAATGTATGGACCAGCCAGCCACTGCAATATACGTTTACTATCGGGCGACCCTTTTGGCAAACATGGTGGTTTATGCTTCTTGTGATTTCGTTGATAGCTGCTGTTGTTATTGCCGTTTTCATAACAAGAGTGCGGTCGGTTAAAGAAAAAGCAACGATCAAACAGCAGTTGGCCGAACTGGAGGCTAAAGCTATCCGTGCACAGATGAATCCTCATTTTATTTTTAACAGCCTGAATGCCATACAGGAAACCATCATTACAGAAAAAGTGGATGCCGCCTACGATTATTTATCCCGGTTTTCCAAACTTTTACGAATGGTGCTGGATAACTCGGAGAAAAATTTTATTTCTCTGAACAGTGAACTGGAAACTATCCGTTTGTACCTTTCTTTAGAAGCGCTTCGTTTCAGCCAGTCTTTCACGTATTCAATTGAATTGGATGAAGCGCTTGATATAGAAGATATATTTATTCCTCCATTATTACTGCAGCCTTTTGTGGAGAATGCCATCTGGCATGGCTTGATCAGTAAGGAAGGAGAAAAAAAACTATTGCTTCATTTTGCAGAAAGTAACGGTGTCCTGGCGTGTATAATAGAAGATAATGGAGTAGGCCGGAAAAAAGCTGCCCGGATAAAGGAGCAGAAACTGGGCTCCGGCAGTTTTGAATCAAAAGGCACCCGGCTTGCATTGCAGCGGATCGAAATACTGAACAGGGAAAAACCCGGTTCTGCAAGTATAACAACAATTGATTTGTACGATGAAGACGGAATGGCCCGTGGAACCAAAGTGCTGATAAAATTGTCAACGGATCCAGTAGTTAATAAAAATACCGGCCATGATTAAGATCCTTATTGTAGATGATGAACAGGCTGCGGGGCGTATACTGAAAGTGTTGATTGAAAAACACATTCCGGGGGAAAAACAGATCGAGATATCCAATAGCCCGGCGGAGGCCCTGGAAATGTTGAACAGGTACCAGCCATCGCTGGTAATGCTGGATATTGAAATGCCCGGCATGAACGGTTTTGATTTTATGAACCGGGCCAGCGAATGGAATTTTGACGTTATTTTCACCACAGCCTATGATCAGTATGCCATCAAAGCCATCCGCTTCAGTGCCCTGGATTACTTATTGAAACCGATCGATATTGTTGAATTACAGAACGCCATCAACCGGCATATCGTTAAGATCCAGTCGGTAAAGGCCGATTCGCAGCAACCGCTAGTGAACAACCTGATCTATAATCTTCAGCAACAGGACCTGCAGCATTTTAAACTGGCATTGTCAACCAGTGAAGGGGTGTTCTTATACGATACCGGTGAAATTATTTTGCTGGAAGGAAGCAGTAATTATACGAAATTTTATTTCAGCAATAACCGCATTCAGGTTGTATCAAAAACATTGAAGGAATATGAGGACATTCTTGCCGGGCACCGGTTTTTACGGGTCCATAAATCTTACCTGGTAAACAGGTCGCAGGTAATAAAAGTTGACAGGGAAGGAGTACTTGAATTAAGTAACGGGATGTTCATTCCGGTATCAAGACGCAGGAAAGCAGAAATTCTGCAGTGGTTTAATCGTTAACAGATGGTATGAGTAATATCAAAAATGCAGCTCGATGATCGATAAGGGATGCCGGATGCAGGATACAGGATACAGGATGCAGGATGCAGGATGCAGGATGCAGGATACAAGATACAAGATACTGGATGTAGGATACCAGATCATGTATCTCTTGCATTAATTCAACTTCAGCTCAAATAATTTCGGCCACTGCTTTCCGGTAATGAACAATTTTTTTGCTGTGCTGTCATATGCAATGCCGTTCAGCACCAATCCCCTGTCAGGCGGGACCTGGTTGGGAAAGAATTTCTCTTCCAGGCCAGACAGATCCATTTTGCCGACAACCTGGCCGCTTTCAGGGTTGATCTTAACGATGATATCCGTTTCATAAACATTGGCATAAACAAAGCCATCAATGTATTCCAGTTCATTCAGGTAGTTGACCGGGCCGGAATTATCTGCTACCCGGATGGTGCTCAGCAACCGGAAATCATCCGGGTTCACAAAATAAAGTACAGCTGTGCCGTCACTTATGATAAGATGCCTGCCGTTATTGGTAAGTCCCCAACCCTCATAAGGCCATTAGAATGTTTTTACCGGTTTATCAATATTATTGATGTCGTACATATACACAATATGACTTTGCCAGGTTAACTGGTATATCCTGTTATTAAAAATGGTGATGCCTTCCCCGAATATGGATGGAGAACCCATCATATGTTTCTTTTCTACTTTACCTGTTTTGTGATCGGTGATACGTAAGGAAGAATTTTCAAAATCCCCCGTGCCTTCATACAGTTTGCCTTTGTAAAATTCAAGTCCCTGGGTAAAGGCGCTTGTGTCATGGGGATATTGCGAATGGATGCTGTAGCTGATCGTGGGGGTAGGAATGGGTTTCACAGATTCATCTACTATGGGTTCCTTGTCGCCGTTTGTACAGGATGCCAGTGCGATCAAAACCACCAGGGCTGAAAATTTCTTCATTGGTTCTTTTTAAAATATAGACAAAAGTAGCAAACTGTTCTGTTGCTTCCTCTTTAACCCGGTAAAAGATTGTAAATATTTGGTTAAGTGTGATGCGGGATCACCGTTTTACGGTAATGGATATTCCTTTCCTTTAAATAGCTTAGTATGAAACGGAAGCAGGCCTCATCCCTGCCAACCAGTTCGGGAGGAAATACCCCTTTGGCGCTGAATAGATTTTGTATCAGCATGTTCAATGCGGCCGTACAGGTGTATCCCGTGGTACGGCTCATGGATGAGGTTTGTGAAACCGCATCATACGCATCGTAGAGGTCATAGCAAACCGTTTTTTCCGCATCACGTAGTTTGATCCGCATCAGCGTGAACTCCTCTTCGGTCTCACCCAGTTTCCACTGGTCGAACAAAAGCGCCGAAGTGAATTCCATAGGGGACACCTGCTGCCCTTTAACAGAAACAGGGTTGTTGTTCAGGAATCCGGCTTTGATCAATCCCTTTATCAGGTCAATATGCCCGGGATAGCGAAGCGTTTTTTCTTTCATGTTGGGGATATGCCCCATGGTGAATAGAAGAGAACGCAACCCATCGGTGTTAAACGATTCGAGTGTACCCACTTCTTCAAAGTCGATCAGTTCCGCATCGCTCAGTGCAGGCCTGGTTACAATATGGCCATTTTCCACATAACGGGCCGGCCTGGTATATTCTTCCAGTACATCAATGGGGGAGAAGGGAGCTTTATATTCAAACGGATAAACCCTTTTCCTGGGCAACCCGCCCACCATGCATTCAAAATCGGTGATCTTCATCCGTTCGTTATAATAACCCAGTACCAGGTTACTCATACCCGGCGCCACCCCACAGTCAACAATGGCAGTAACATCATTTTCCTTTGCCAGTTGATCAAGCTCCAGTGCATTTTCCGGGAAGAAGGAAATGTCCACTACATTCTTTCCGGCAAGGATGATGGCTTCCAGTGTTTTGTAACCTATGAACCCGGGAACGGCAGAGATCACGTAATCAAAACCGTTCAGCAGTGAATCGTAATCTGCATAATTTCCCAGGTCGGCTTTTACGGTCCTGATCTTTTTATTTTTTGCGGAAAGCAGTTGCAGCGAATGTTCACTGATGTCGAAAGAAGTAACACTGTACGTTGCTGCCAGGTCAATGGCAATGGCACGGCCAACCATGCCGGCGCCTAAGATCGCTATTTGCATAAGAATATATTTAATGCCTCATGCGCTTCTCTTAAAAAGCATGAAGCCGGATTTGTAAATGAAAATTAAATAGTACACGGAAATCTGTCATTCTGATCCGCCAACCGGCGGAGAAGAATCTCACATAAAGAGTGGGATGCTTCTTTGCCTGCCGGCAGGCAGGCTCAGCATGACAGTGGCGACGTCCCATTCATCATAATGGAAACATAGGCAGAGAGCCTGTAGAAATGGGCATATGTTGCTTGTATAACCAATGTGCTTAAAACTTATTACTCATGACTTATTACTCATGACTTATGACTTATTACTTATGACTCATCACTCACTTCTTCTTACTCACCAGCTTCAATTCACTGATGATATTCTTTGCCTCTGCATATTTATCCACGATGAACAGAACATAACGGATGTCAACCATGATGTTGCGGCAGATGGCAGGGTCGTAATTGATGTCGCTCATGGTACCTTCCCATACCCGGTCAAAGTTGAGGCCGATGAGGTTCCCGTTTGCATCCAGCGCCGGGCTTCCCGAATTACCGCCGGTGGTGTGATTGGCAGCAATGAAACAAACCGGCTGGCGGCCATTTACGCCATAGCGGCCAAAATCTTTTTTCTTATACAGGTCAATTAATTTCTGCGGCAGGTCAAATTCATAATCGCCCGGCTTATACTTTTCCATCACGCCATCCAGGTAACTGTAAAAATCAAATTTAACGGCATCCCTCGGCTGGTAAGGCTTTACATTGCCATAGGTAACACGAAGGGTGCTGTTGGCATCTGGATAGAATGCTTTTTGGGTAAACACATCCATCTGCGCCTGCATATAGGTACGCTGCAACTGGTTGATGTGTGACTGCAGTTCATTCAGTTTCGTGCTTACATTGCTGCTGTATGTTTTCTGCATATCCATGGAGAGCCGGAAGGCAGGGTCTGCCTTGATGGCATCGCAAACATCTTTGGCGTTGCCGCCAAGCAAAGTTTTCACTGATGCAAGTGAACTGAGTTTTGTTGTTCCATACAGGCTTGCTGCTGTCATGCTGTAACTGTTCTCATTCTGTTTCAGCATGTCTTTGAACAGGGGCGATACATTCACCTCTTTCTGCCCCGAAACATACATCTCCATTAACGCTTCAAAAAGTTTCCCGTCAACCGTTGCATTGTATTCGCCAAAAAGATCTTCCAGGTTCTTAAGTGCTTTTTCTTTTGCCGTGGCATAACCTGCCTCCCCGTTCTTTTCAAAGGCATTTACCAGGCCATTCAGCTGGCTGGCAAAACCCAGTATCTCGATCCGGGGGTAGATCTCGGTGTAATAGTCCCTTGCATATGCATAGGGTTCAATATCCGCATACGCCTGCTTAAGGTTTGAGAGCAGGTTCATATACGGCAGGTTGAATTCCGGTTTCTGAAGAACGATCTTTTCAAAACCCGCTTCCATTTCTTTTCTTTTTGCAACGGCATTGGTCTTTGTAAGGCCCAGCACTTCACCCTGCCATTTTTTCCAGGCATTGGAGATCCCTGCATATTTAGCCGCATACTGGATCTTTATCTCTTCATCCTTGCGCATGAATCCATCGATCACATTCAATGCTTTGGTGCGGATGGCGATCTTGGCGGGGTCGCTTACATTCACCACCTGTTCAATGGCACTGGAATGTAAATATTCATTGGTGCGCCCCGGGAAGCCAAACACCATGGTGAAATCTCCTTCTTTAACGCCATCCAGGGAAATATTCAGCGAGCGCTTTGGCTTGTAGGGAACATTGTCCGGTGAGTACGGCGCAGGCTTGTTGTCTTTGCCCGCATAGATACGGAACATGCTGAAGTCGCCGGTATGCCTCGGCCACATCCAGTTGTCGGTATCTTTTCCATAATTGCCGATGGAAGAAGGAGGCGCACCAACCAGGCGGATATCCCGGTAGGTCTCCGTTACGAACAGGAAGTATTTATTGCCCTCAAAAAAGGCCCGGATGAAAAGATCCTGGTAGCTTTCTTTTTTTATGGAAGGCCTTAATGCAGCAATGTTCTTGTCGACCGCACTTTGCCTTTCCCGCTCACTCATACCGGGTTTTATATCCTTAAGCACGGCCGCGGTAACATCATCAATGCGGATGATGAAGGTGGCGAACAATCCTTCGTTGCGTAACTCCTGGTCCTGGTTATAGGCCCAGAAACCATCCCGGATATAATTGTTCTTGATGGAAGAATGATTTTGTATGGCATCAAACCCGCAATGGTGATTGGTGAGCAACAGCCCTTTATCCGATATGACCTCGGCCGTGCAGAAGCCGCCAAAACTTACAATGGCATCTTTCAGGCTTCCCTTGCTGATGTTGTAGATGTCTGAAGCATTGATCTTCATGCCCATCTTCTTCATCTGCTTTTCATTCAGGCTTTGCAGCAGTTGCGGCAGCCACATGCCTTCTTCGGCAAATGTTTTCCCCAGGAAAGAAATGGCAATGAACAGCAGGAGGAAGTATTTTTTCATATTCAGATCGTTTGGGCAAATTTAGGCAATAATTGGTATTGTCTTAGTACCTGTTTGTTTTGAACCACATAGGCACATAGAACACTTAAGGTTTTTGTCTTTATCTATGTGCCTATCCACGCCTTTGGCGGGACAAGTTGTGGTTCAGATCCTGCTTAAATGGAAATTAACCCTTTGTTAGCATCCATGGCGTTATTTTTGCAGGGTAATGCAAAAATTATCTATGAAGAAGATCCTACTCTATCTCGTTCTTGTATTTCTTACCGGTTCAACCACACAGGCACAGATCATTAAAGATATTTTAAATAAGGCGACCAAATCAACCCAGGGCAGCAGCCTCAGCAATGAGGATATCATCAGTGGGTTGAAAGATGCCCTGCGGGTTGGTACCGACAGCAGTGCAAAAAAGCTGAGCAAACTGGATGGATTTTTCGGCGATGCCGCCATTAAGATATTGATGCCCGAAGAAGCAAAGAAAGTGGAGCGGACCCTTCGCAACTTTGGCATGGGCAGCGTGGTGGATAAAGCCATTCTCTCCATGAACCGGGCAGCGGAAGATGCAGCCAGCGGGGTAGGGAATATATTCTGGGATGCCATTAAGGGAATGAGCATCACCGATGGAGTTAAAATTCTGCGGGGCGGTGATTTTGCCGCCACCGATTACCTGAAATCAGTAACCACCAGGCAACTCACCGAAAAGTTCCGGCCGGTGATCGAAGCCTCGCTGGTGAAAATGGACGCCACCAAATACTGGAAAGATGTTTTCACCAACTACAACCGTTTTTCAAAAGACCAGGTGAACACCGACCTTACTGCCTACGTTACCGAAAGGGCATTGAGCGGATTGTTTTACAATATCAGCCTGCAGGAACAAAAGATACGGAAAGACCCCGCTGCACAGTAAACGGCATTGCAGTAATTAGGTATCGGTGTATATTCACCACCTAAATCATCTGCAATGAAAGCGCTTTTTATATCCCTTCTTTTTTCAATTATTTCTTTATCAATAACTGCACAGGATGGCACAGCCTATTTCCTGTCGAACCCCTGTTTAACGCCTGATGGACAGACCGTCATCTTCAGCTTTGAAGGAGACCTGTGGAGGGCAAATGTAAATAACGGCCAGGCCACCAGGTTAACGGCCATGCAGGGGTATGAGACAAGTCCACGGGTTTCACCGGATGGGAAATGGATCGCTTTTACCGGCAGGCAGTATGGAAATCCGGATGTGTTTGTGATACCGGCAAATGGCGGAGAGATCAGGCAGATCACTTTCCACAGCAGCGGGGATGAGGTTACCAGCTGGACATGGGATTCAAAATACATTTACTTCAACAGCGGCCGTATGGGGCAGATCGCCGGTTTTAAAGTAAGTGCAGAGGGCGGCACGCCGGTAAGGGTATTCGGTAATTATTTCTTCCAGTTCGATCATAATTTGGTTGAACACCCGGCTTCCGGGGAAATATTCTTCAACGATACCTGGGAAAGCAATAACCAGGTGCATCGTAAAAGATACAAGGGACCATTCAACCCCGACATACAATCGTATGATCCCAAAACAAAACAGCATAAAAAATATACCGACTGGGAAGGAAAGGATTTTGCTGCAACGATCGACCGGAACGGCAATGTTTATTTCATCTCCGATGAAGCCAATGGCGAATACAACCTGTATACACTGGATAACGGAAAGAAAAAAGGGTTGACAAGATTCCCTTCTTCCATCAAGACCCCGCAGGTTAATGCCAACGGCGGCAAGGTTGTTTTTGAAAGGGATTACCAGCTCTGGCTGTATGATGTACGGTCCGGTAAAGAAAGCAGGCTGGATATCGCCATCATACGCAATAATACCCTGCCCAAGGAAAAGGATTTTGATGTAAAGGGAAACATCTCGGCATTTGATGTCTCTCCCGACGGGAAGAAGCTGGTCTTTGTTTCCCGTGGTGAACTGTTTGTAAGCGACGTGGAAGGGAAATTCGTACAGGAAATAAACCGCGGAAGCGCCGAACGGGTGCGGGAAGTGAAATGGCTCAGCGACAACCGCACGTTGTTATTCAACCAGACACTGAATGGATATACCAACTGGTACAGCATAAGGGCCGACAGCAGCGCTGCACCCAAACAACTTACCGCCGATAAAAAGAACAACCGTGCCATTGTGATGAACAGGAACCGCAGCAAGGCTGTTTACCTCAGCGGCCGCGATGAAGTAAAACTGCTGGATACCAAAACAATGGAAAGCAGGACCATTGTGAAGGACGAGATATGGGGATTTCAGAACAGCGACCCCGGCTTTTCACCCAATGATGAGTATGTGCTTTTCACGGCTTACCGGAATTTTGAGCAGGACATTTTTGTGCATAACATCAAAGAGAACAAAACAACAAACCTTACCAACACGGGGATCACCGAAGCAGGGCCAATATGGTCGCCCGATGGAAAGTATATCTACTTTACCTCCCAGCGTTTGAGACCATCTTACCCGTTTGGCATGGCCAATGCCCGGGTTTACCGGTTGCCACTGGAGAAAATAGATGAGCCTTACCGTTCCGATAAATACAACGAGCTTTTTAAGGACGATAAAAAGGATACTGCAAAGAAGGCATCTCCTGATCCGAAGGCGCTGGTGATCGACTCCGACCTGCTTCTTGAACGGATGGAGCAACTGAGTCCTTCCCTGGGGGCCCAGTTCCTGCAGTGGGTCTATCAAAAAGGGGAGAAGACCACGGTGCTTTACACCAGCAACCATGGGGAAGCAAGAAATGCACTCTGGAAAACGGTGATCGAACCGTTTGAACAGAATAAAACAGAAAAGATAGCAGGCACCGATAACAGTTTCAGTTTTGAAGTGGTGGAAGTGAGTGATAAATTCTTTGCGCTGTTCAACGGAAATATAAATAAACTGAACCTCGACGGTAATAAAGCCGACCCCATCAACATCAGCTTCACGTTCCGCCGGAACCTGTCTGCCGAATTCACCCAGATGTTTGACGAAGCCTGGGCACAGATAGAAGAGAATTATTACGATGAGCATTTTCATGGCCTTAACTGGGGCAGGACCCGGGAATATTACAAACAGTTCCTGCCTTACCTGAATAACCGGGCCGACCTGCGGGTGATGCTGAACGACATGCTGGGTGAACTCAATTCTTCTCACCAGGGCTTTGGCACTTTTGGCGATGACGAGAACATTACCCTCAGCAACCGTACCATGGAAACCGGTATCCTGTTTGAGGACAATGATCCTTACAAAGTGAAATACGTGGTGAAGCGTTCTGCTGCCGATAAGAAAGCAATTGATATCAGGCCCGGTGATGTACTGGTTAAAGTGAATGAAGAGGCCGTGGACAGTAAAAGGGACCGCAGTTATTATTTTACGCAGCCATCACTTGACCGGGAACTTGGTCTCAGCTTCAGCAGGAACGGGCAGATCATAAAGGTGAAGATACATCCGCAGGCAACCTTGTTCACGAACCTGTACGATGAATGGATCGACAATAATCAAAAGCGGGTAGATGAAAAGAGCAAGGGACGGATCGCTTATGGTTATATGAAGAATATGGGGCAGGGTGAACTGGACCAGTTCATCATCGACATGACACAGGAACTGAATAAGAAGGATGCGCTCATCTTGGACCTGCGGTACAATACCGGGGGCAACGTGCATGATGAAGTGCTCAAATTCCTGAGCCAGCGTTCTTACCTGCAATGGAAATACCGGGAGGGGAAACTGGCGCCGCAATCTAATTTTTCGCCCGCCGATAAGCCCATCATTTTGCTAACCAACGAACAGTCGCTGAGCGATGCAGAAATGACCTCGCAGGGCTTCAAGGCATTGAAGCTGGGTAAGATCGTGGGCAACGAGACCTATCGCTGGATCATTTTCACCAGTGGCGTTTCGCTGGTGGACGGTTCTTCGGTGCGTATGCCCGGCTGGGGATGTTATACCCCGGAAGGAAAAGACCTGGAGATGAGCGGGGTTCAGCCCGATATAAAAGTGATCAATACATTTGAGGATAAACTCAGCGGAAGAGACCCGCAGGTTGACAGGGCGGTGGAGGAGATTCTGAGGATGCTGGGGAGGAAATAATAATGAACAAGGAACAAGGAACAAGGAACAATATTGAACAAGGAACAAGGAATATTGAATTACGAAGTGAATGGCTCCGATCAATATTCTTCATTCCTTGTTCCTTGTTCAATATTCAAAAGGTTCTATGTGGTTCAATTGAATTAGGAACAGGTGAGAAAAAAATAACCAACTTGTGTTTTGTTATCAAATTATTACCTATCATTGCAGCATAAAAATTGCCACTCCGTAGAAACGGAGTGACTTTTTTAACGATTGCTTGCTATATGAAAATCTTGATTTCTTTTATCTGCTGACCGGGTCAGCGCCAGGCTGAAAGATGCCTTCTAACGATTGATTGTTCCCTTTAGCGATTGCCTGCTGTATGATCTAACATCTTTCTGAAACAAAAATAAGATGTGTGATGCGCTGTACCTAACCAGCTTTGGGATGATTTTATCCTGTTAAAAACAGTTTATCAATATCAAAACCCTTTGCAGTAAAGGATTATAGCTAAATTTGTTTATGATGTCCAACCGCTCAACCGATATATTGTTTCAATTGGTAAAGTCGCTTGAAAAGGCTGAAAAAAGGCACTTTAAACTTTACATCAAGCGCAGTTCCTCCCGGCAGGACCTCAAGATCATCCAGCTTTTTGATGCGATCGACAAAGCCAGGGACTACAACGAGCAACTCATTCTTAAAAAGATACCCGGGGTAGAAAAGCCCCAGCTGGCTAACCTGAAGGCCCACCTGTATAAAGAACTGCTGGCCAGTCTGCGTCTGTTGAAAAGCACGGACAGCATCGACCTGCAGTTGCATGAGCAACTGGATTATGCCCGCATCCTTTACAACCGGGGCCTTTACCTGCAAAGCCTGCGGATACTGGAAAAAGTAAAGGACCTGGCAAAGAGTTACCACCAGGAAAGTTTCCTGATACAGGTAATATCACTGGAGAAAAAGATCGAGACCCTTCACATCACCCGGAGTGGCGAAGGTGCTGCCGACCGGTTGACACAGGAGGCCAATGAAGTGAATGACCAGCGTACCATGATAACCAGCCTTTCCAACCTGGCGCTGCAGTTGTACCAGTGGTATGTAAAGCATGGCCATGCCCGCAATGAAAAAGATGAAAACGGCGTTAAGCAGTTCTTCCGGCAGAACCTGAACGTGGACCCGCAGAAGATAACCGGTTTTTACCAGTTGCTTTACCTCTACCAGAGCTATTGCTGGTATGCATTCATCCGCCAGGACTTTTTAATGTACTACCGGTACAGCAGGAAATGGGTTGACCTTTTTAAGAACGAGCCGCTGATGATAACGGTGGAGACCGGGCATTACATCAAAGGCATGCACAACCTGCTTACCGCAAACTTCAACCTGCGCAATTTTAAAAAGTTTGATGGTTACCTGGTACGCTTTGAGCGGTTCACTTTTTCCAAGCCCGCCAACCAGCACGACAACTTCCGCATGCAGGCTTTTGTTTACCTGACCAGTGCCAAGATCAACCAGCACCTGATGAAAGGTAGTTTTGGCGAGGGGCTGAAACTGGTTCCGGATATTGAAAAAGGGTTGGAGGAATTTTCGATGTATATCGACAGGCACCGGGTGCTTGTGATCCATTATAAGATGGCCCTGCTTTATTTTGGCAATGGCAATTACGAAAGGTCCATCGACCACCTGCAGACCATCATCAACGGGCCGGTGGATATGCGTATCGACCTGCAGTGCTATGCCCGCCTGCTTCACCTGATGGCACATTTTGAAATGGGCAATGATGCGATCATTGAGTCGCTGATAAAATCGGTATTCCGTTTCATGTCACGCATGGAGAACCTGACCGTGGTGGAAGAGGAAATGTTCCGGTTCCTGCGCAACAATGTATACGAGTCGGCTGAAAAACTGAAACCCGGGCTCAAAAAATTCCTCAGCCGCATCAAGCAGTTTGAAAAGAACCGTTTTGAAACGAGGGTATTCTCTTACCTCGATATCATCAGTTGGGTGGAAAGCAAAGTGTATGATAAACCCATGAGTGAGATCGTCAACGGCAAATACCTTTTGAGCAAACATCGCTGACCCGCATTATTTTTATTTTCCTGCTTCTGCGAGGAGATCGTCCAGGTCCAGCGCTATGGTATACATTTCCAGTGAGCCGTCTTTTTTCTTCGGCCATTTTTCTTTCGGCTGGTCCCAATATAATTCCACGCCATTCTGATCCGGGTCGTTCAGGTACAGCGCTTCCGATACGCCATGATCCGATGCGCCGGTGAGCGGGTATTTTGCATCCACCAGCCGTTTATAGATGGTGGCCAGGTCTTTCCGGGAGGGGTAGAGAATGGCGGTATGGAACAGGCCAACAGCATGTACCGGTGCCGGCAGCCCGTTCTTGCTGTACCAGGTGTTAAGGCCAATATGGTGATGATAGCCGCCCGCTGAAATGAACGCGGCATCGGCGCCATACATGGTCACCAGTTCAAAGCCAAGCAGGCCACAGTAAAAATCCAGCGAACGTTTTATGTCGGACACTTTCAGGTGAACATGGCCGATACGGGTCTGGGAAGGGATCGTATAATCAGTTTTCATTTTCAATATGGGTTAATGCCTGTTTAAGCGATTAAAAATTTATTTTTTTTGATCTTTTCCTCGAAATCACTTTTTCAATTTCCACGGCAATGAACACCAACGAAGAAGAAGCACCTACGATGATGAATTCATAGAGGCTTAAGGATTCGGTCTGAAAGATGGGTTGTAAGAAGGGCGTATAGGTAACAACAAACTGCAACAACAGGGCGATCATTACAGCAAGGATCAGTGGTTTGTTTGAGAATATGCCGATACTGAAGAGCGATCGTTTCTCGGAACGGATGGCCAGTACATGCCCCATCTGGCTCAGGCATAGCACATTGAAAACAATGGTCTGCCAATGGAGGTCATTATTGATCGCCCAGGCCTGGGCAGATAAGCTGATGCCTGCCATGAGCATGCCCACCCAGATCATGTGCATGCCCCTGCCGTTGGAAAAAACACTTTGCTGCGGTGGCCGGGGCGGACGGTTCATGATGTCTTTCTCTGCTTTTTCAAAGGATAAGGAAATGGCTGGCAAACCGTCCGACACCAGGTTGATCCACAAAATATGAATGGGCAGCAGTGCAACCGGTAAACCGATCATGGGCCCCAGTAACAAGGTCCATAGTTCACCGGAGTTGGTTGTCATCAGGTATTTGATGAACTTGAGTATGTTGTCATAGATGCGCCGGCCTTCCCGTACCGCCCGCACAATGGTTGAAAAATTATCATCCAGCAGGATCATGTGCGCTGCTTCTTTCGAAACATCGGTTCCGGTAATGCCCATGGCAATCCCGATATTAGCCCTTTTTAAGGAAGGGGCGTCATTCACCCCGTCGCCGGTCATGGCCACATAATGGCCTTTTTGCTGAAGGGCTTTCACGATCTGCAGTTTCTGTTCGGGTGATACCCGGGCATACACTTTTATTTTTTCCACTTTGGCCAGGAAACTGTCATTGTCCATCGCTGCCAGTTCCTTCCCCGTTACCAGCATATCGGTTTCGCTTTTTAAGATACCCACCCGTTGTGCTATTGTTTTTGCGGTGAGCGGATGATCGCCGGTAATGATCACGGGAACAATGCCCGCCGTTTTGCATTGCGCCACGGCATCAAATACCTCATCCCGGGGAGGATCAATAATGCCCGCCAGCCCCAGGAACCGTAAACCCGTTTCATGAACCAGTATATCGGGCTCTGCAGGCATGGCATCCCAGTACCGGTAAGCAAAACCAAGCACCCGGTGCCCCTTTGCTGCCATTTCATCCACCTGCTGCAGCAGTTTTGGTTCATCCACACCCTGGCAACGCTGCAGTAAGATATCGGGCGCTCCCTTGGTGAATGAGATGATCTTATTTTCGTGTTCATGGAAGGTCGTCATCAGTTTCCGCCCGCTGTCGAAAGCGATCTCTGCAATGCGTGGCCAGTCGGCCGACCTGATATCCTGTTCCAGCGCCACTTCCATCAATGCCACCTCTGTACTGTCGCCAACGATATTCTTATCCCCGTCTTCCACGGCATCGTTGTTCAGTGCAAAGGCCAGCAGCATCCGTTTAATATCTTCCTGTTGTATCACGGCCGATAAGTTGTTCCTTTCCACCAGTTGCCCGTTCACAAATACATCTTCTACGTGCATTTTGTTTTTGGTAAGCGTACCGGTCTTGTCGGTGCATATATAGGTAACCGATCCCAGGGTTTCCACCGCAGGTAATTTGCGGATGAGGCTGTTGAAGCGGATCATTCTTTTTGCCGCCAGTGCAAGGGATATGGTGATGACCGCCGGCAATGCTTCCGGGATCGCTGCCACGGCGAGGGAGATACTGGTGAGTACCATCTTCACCAGGTCTTCGCCCCGTAGCCAGCCGGCCACAAAAAATAAAATGCAAAGAAAAAGTACCAGTATGGAAAGATTTTTTCCAAACGATGCCATGCGTTGCTGCAGGGGGGTGAGGGTCTCTTCTTCCTGCAGCATCCTGGCAATGCGGCCCAGTTCGGTCTGCATGCCGGTGGCAATTACAATGCCGGTGCCGCGGCCATAGGTAACAAAGGTTCCTTTGAATGCCATGTTGCTGCGGTCGCCGATGGGCAGGTCATCCGTTTCCAGCGAATGGGTGATCTTATCAATGGCATGCGATTCACCGGTCAATGCGGCTTCTTCAATTTTTAAATTCACCGATTCCACGATGCGTATATCTGCGGGAACGGCATTGCCTGCTTCCAGTAATACTACATCGCCGGGTACCAGGGCGGTGGCGGGTATCCAGTTGCTGTTGCCTTCACGCAATACCCGGGCCTGTGTTACCGCCATCTGCTTGAGGGCCTGCATGGCTTTTTCTGCCCGGTATTCCTGGAAGAACCCGATCACAGCATTCAATAGTACGATGATGAGGATGACAATGGTGTCGGTAAGGTCGCCGATGATGCCCGATATAATGGCTGCTGCCAGTAAGATGAGTATCATCACATCCTTAAACTGTGCCAGCAGCATGCCGGCGATGCTTTTCTTTTTTCCTTCCTGCAGTTCGTTGGGACCGTATTGAAGTAATTTTTCTTCTGCATCGGATGCGGCAAGCCCCTGCGGGGTGGTATCCAGCAGTTCAAAGGTCTCTTCAATGCTTAAGCGGTGCCAGTTCACAGATCAATGGTGATTGTTCAATAAAGTAACGAAATTTTGAATGAATTAAAAGAGGTTGTTGTACTGGTTCAATCATTGTTTCTCAATTTAAAAAACACATATGGCGCAATGGCCACCCAGGCCGGAATGAGTATCCACAAACGCCCCTTCAATAAGTTATAATCTTCCAGCAGTGTTGACCAGGAGTTGCCCCGGTAGCGGCCAAAGCCGAACTCAAACAATAAGGTAAGCGCCAGCCAGAATGATCCAAGCAGCAAGGCCTGGTTGGCTGAAGCAGGCGGGATGAATTTGATGACGAGACCGATGTAAATGGCAAAAAGGATCAGTAAAGAGAACGTAGACAACTGGTGTGCTGTTAGTTCTCCCACGTATTTCTTAAGAATGAATTCCCGCAAAGCGCCGTTGCCGATGGCCAGCAGCAGCATGGGAAACCAGGCGAGGAGGTATTTGAGGAATGGGTGCATAGCAGGGATGAAGTTATTAATATTAATGAATTTTTTGACATAAGGCCAGCAACGGAGGAGAAAGTTTGTTTGCCATATTTGAGAGACTGTCAATGCTAGCGTGCAACAGCATGATCCAATGAACTTCTTGTTCAAAAAATATTTATTCCCGGCATCAACCATAATAAGCCTGTTGGTAGTGTCCTATTTTGAATATTTTGTGACCTGTCATGATGAGGAACGAAGCATCTCAGGTTAAGCAAACGATCCTAATTAGGAGATCCTTCGTACCCTGCCTACCGGCAGGCAGGCTCAGGATGACAATCATTCAAAATATGACACTACCAGCCTGTTACACCAATGCGGTCTGCCAAAAAAATACAATTACCTTTGCCTTCTATCAGCCGGGTTATCGCTCTCCCGCCCTTGGCGGGAGGGAGGAAAGTCCGGACAGCACAGAGCAACACACCGGTTAACGGCCGGTCCCGACCCCTGGTTGGGAAGACAGTGCCACAGAAAATTACCGTCCCGTCTCGCCCCAGGCGAGACGGGGTAAGGGTGAAAACGTGAGGTAAGAGCTCACGGGTTTTTGCAGCAATGCAATGACCGGGTAAACCTTGTGTGCTGTAATGCCACGTAAATCAGCGTTTGAGGGCGGCTCGCCCGATGCTGAAGGGTAGGCAGCAAGATCCATGCAGTAATGCATGGGCCAGATAAATGATGACCATCCGCCAACCGGCGGAGACAGAATCCGGCTTACAGGCTGATAGATTTTTTTAAAAGAGATTGCCCGCTTCTGACGGGCTTTTTTTATTTATATTTTCTTTTTTGCTTCTCCAAAAAAGAAACAAAAAAAGAGCCCGGCAATCGAATACAGCCCGATTGCCGGAAGAAGCTATGAGCATCAGTTGTACTACTGTGGCTTCGACATGTTAACTCTGCTCTTAGAATTATAGGGTAAACTTATTCTTTAGCAGCAAACATTTTAACCCTTAAACGTTTGGAATGCCTTAAACGGTTTAAACCTTACTTTTTAAAAGCCCCGTCATCCACATCCTTAATGAACTGTATCAGGCCGGGAAAATAATTCTTCTGGTCATCATACATGCTCATGTGGCTGCCGTTGGGACAATACAAATACCTTCCGTTCTGCACCTGGGTGCTCATCCATTTCATGTGTTCGGGATCCATGGTATCGTACTTGCCACCGATGGTGAGCGTGGGCACTTTTATTTTGGGCAGTTCCTTGCTTACATCCCAGTTGACCAGGTTTCCGCCAATACCAAATTCGCTGGGGCCCTGCATGGTAACGTATAACGACTGGTTCATTTTATTGAAAGAGCGAACCATTGGTTCGGGCCACTGATCCAATGGAATGCGGCAGATATGTTTTGCATAAAAGTTCGGGTAAAGCAGTTCCATGTATTTGGGGTTCTTGAAATCGCCTGCTTTTTCGATCTGCCGGATGGTATCCAGTACTTTCGGATCGAACTGCGGCGCCAGTACTTCCTGTGCATATTTACCGTAAGCGGGGCAACTGCTCATCATATTGCTGATGATAAGACCCTTTATATTGTCCTGGTATTTTAATGCGTACTGCATGGCCAGTATGCCGCCCCAGGAATGACCGAGGATGTAAAAATTATCTTTGGTCAGGTGGTGTGCCTTACGAACCTGCTCCACTTCCTCCACAAAACGGCTGAGGTCCCACATGGTTGTGTCGTTTGGATTATCCGAAAGCCCGCAGCCCAACTGGTCGTAATAGATGAATTCGATGTTCTGCGGCTGCAGGAAACTTTCCATGCACTCAAAATATTCGTGCGTGGCGCCGGGGCCGCCGTTGAGCAACAGCACTTTTATCTTAGGGTTATCCCCGTTGTATTTTGTCCATACCTTGAATTTCCCTTTGGGGGTTTCGATGGGGATGATGGTCACCCCGCCGGTCTGTACCTGGTCGAAGAGGTATTTGTTGATGGTCACTTCTTTTGGCTTACCCAGGTTGCAGGAAAAAAACAGGAGGGTCATGCAAAGCATTGGTATCTTTCTCATAAATGATTTTTAGTTCAGAAAAGATAAAATTTTCTTTTGAAATCCCGGAATAAAAGTTTGATGGGGGAATTAATGAACCACATAGGCACATAGATCACATAGACTATTCATGCCATTGGCATGTAAGTTCAAAAAACTATGTTTCCTATGTGCCTATGTGGTTCCCAAAACAAATTCTCTGAAGATGGAATTTTTTATACCCGGCCATTCGTCGTTGATAAAACTGAAGTAAACACTATCCCGTATGGTTCCGTCTTCGTTGATGATGTGTTTGCGGAATACGCCTTCCTTCACTGCACCTATCTTCAGCATGGCTTTTTGCGATTTATGATTGAGTAAGCTTGTTTTTAGTTCAATGCGGTTAAGTCCAAGGGTTTCAAAGCCATAGTTCAGTAAAAGAAATTTACAATGCTTGTTAAATCCTGTTCCCTGCAGGGAGGGGTGGATCCATGTCCAGCCGATCTCCAGTTTTTTGTGCGGAAATTCAATATTGCCGTAGCGTGTGCTGCCCACATATTGCTGTTGCTGTTTATGATAGTAGGCAAAGGGATAGGACCTTTTATTCCTCTTTTCTTCCAGCGCCGTGTCAAAATATTTCCGGAATGATTCCCGAGAATTTATCCGGGCAACGGTGAACAGCCAAAGCGATCCCTCTATGGCCACGGGAAGCAGCAATTCAAAATGTTTTTCCTGCAAGGGTTCGATCCTTACCAGTTCGTCTTCTAAAATGATCTCCTGGTCAAAAAAAGTGGAATGATCCATTTTAAATGGTTTATTGGTTAATCCGTTATCTGTTAATCCGTTATTGGTTAATCCGTTAATTTGTTAATCCGTTAATTTGTAGTGCTGTAAAACCGATAAACTAATTAACTAATTAACCAATCAACGTTTAAGTATCTTAGCCACAATCTTATCGATCGGCAGGCTAACCGACCCTTCTGAAAACTCATCCCAGTTTATGAAACGAAAGGTTTCTGTTTCACCTGCTTCTGCATACACTTTCAATTGCTGTTCGTCAAAATCAAACGGGAAGGAGCGGAGGGGGGCTGTTATTGGTTCCAGCGCTTTTACAAAATAATAAATGGAAATGATCTGGTGACCGGGATTGAAGGCGCTCACCTGGTAAAAGTCGGTGGTGTAGATATGATCGCCTACTTCCACTTTCAGGTTCATCTCTTCCATGAATTCCCTGGCCAGGCATTCCCTCGTGCCTTCGCCAAACTCCAGGCCGCCGCCCGGGAACTTTGTATAGTATTTGCCCCGGATGAATTCATCGCTTACCAGCACCTGTTGCTGCTCGTTCATTAAGATCCCGTAAACCCGTATATTGAACATGTCTATCGCTTTAGCCGTTTCAGGTAATTCCATACTGCCAGTCCGAGGATCACCAGGGATAAGATCACCGGTATCCAGAAGGCCAGGTGGCTTTCGCTGTAGGGGATGGGAACATTCATGCCATAGATGCTGGCGATCAATATGGGGATGCTCAAAAAGATGGTGAGTGTGGTCAGCCGCTTCAATACCTCGTTCTGGTTATTGCTTATGATGCTTGCAAAGGCATCCAGGGTACTGTTCAGGATGGTGGTATAGGTATTGGCCATTTCCAGCGCCTGCGATGTTTCCACGATGAGGTCTTCCAGGAAATCCTTCTCATCGTCGTTGAGTTTTAAGATATTGGTGCGGTTTATTTTCATCATCAGCAATTCGTTGCTGCGCAGGGCGGTGATGAAATACACAAAACTTTTCTGTATCCGCATCAGCTGCAGCAGTTCTTCATTGCGGTTGCTGTCGTACAGTTTCTGTTCCAGGCTGTTGCGGCGTGTGTTTATCTCCTTCAGGTATTCCTGGAACGTGGTGGTTATCTTTTCAAATATCTTCAGCACCATCATGTTCATCTCGTCGGGGTTTCGGTGCTGGAAACTGTTCAGGAATTTTTTGATGGCCTCGTTCTCGAACGAATTGACCGTAACAATGCGGTTATTGGTAAGGATGATACAGATGGGAATGGTGATGTAGAACGCATCGCTCAGGTTGAAGGAATTGTTCTCCGTAGGTGTTTTGATGACAATGAGTTTTACGTTGTCGTCAATTTCATACCGGCTTCTTTCATCAATATCGAGGGAGTCTTTTAAAAAATCAACGGGTATGTCCATTGATTCACTCAGTTCGGTGAACTCTTCCTGTTTCAGTGGCGGAAGCACATTCACCCACACGGCGCTGTCGATCTTGTCAATGGCAAGGGTCTGGTGGTCGGTGTTCTTAAAATACTGTATCATGGCTTGCCGGTGAGGGTTTGTATGCTGTTTAAATGATGTTGGGTATGAAAGATGGTGAAATAGCAAAGTTCCCGTAATGTGATGCGGCCCAGCAGCGGGTGCCTCACCAGGTAATTATCCAGGTCAGCTTCGGTACGGTTCTTTGTAAGGGCATTTACATATTTACGGGTTGCCTTTTCCCATTCGTTCAGCAGTTTTTGTTTGCCGTATCTTATTTCAATGGGTTTGGGAACGAAGCGTGCGCTGGCACGTCCGCCCTCGCTTAGTTTCCTGTAATACTTTTCCTTCACTTCATCAAAGCTTCTTGATGTACGGTTGGGTGTGCCGGCCATCCATTTCACCACGAACCTGGGCAGCCGGTAAGCCAGGCTGGTCATATTGGTGGAGATGACGAGGTGCCGGATATTCTCTGCCACCGACCATTTATCGCCCGGCTTGCTGAACATCACTGCTTCATCTATGGTACGGCAGGTATCTGAAAATAGCCTGAACATTTTTTCAGACGCTGTTATGATCCCGGTCTTTGTCATATTTCAATTTCGCCCTTATATACCAGTTCTGCCGGGCCGCAGAGCCAGATGTTCTCAAAATGATGGTCGTCTATTTTTTCAAATTCAACGCTTAACCTTCCCCCCGGGGTTTTTACTTCCACCCGGTTAAACCCTTTTTCGTTGTGGGCACTCATCAGTGCAGAGGCCGTTACGCCCGTACCGCAGCTGAGTGTCTCATCTTCCACACCCCGTTCGTAGGTGCGCACGAATATGCCGTCATCGTCCGTGGTCTCTACAAAATTCACATTAATGCCTTCCGCCCTGAACTCTTTGCTGTAGCGTATCTCCCGGCCTGTTTCCACCACGTCAACATTGGCCACATCGTTTGCAAATTTTACAAAATGGGGCGAACCCGTGTTTACAACAATATGCCCCGACTGGTAGTCGACACTATATACATCCTGCATTTTTAAACGAACCAGTCCTTGCATGTCGATCTCTGCTTCATGCTTTCCGTCCACGGCCACAAAATGATACGTGTTTTTACGGATCCCCACCAGGCAGGCAAATTTTACCAGGCATCTTCCGCCGTTTCCGCACATGCTGCTGGGGTTCCCGTCGGCATTGTAGTAGATCATTTCAAAGTCGAAGTACTTTTTGGTATTCAGCATCATCAGCCCGTCGGCGCCAATGCCAAAGCGACGGTTACAAAGCAGTTTCACTTCTGCGTTGGTAAGCTTGTCATATTTTTCATCGCGGTTATCCAGTATGATGAAATCATTTCCTGTTCCCTGGTATTTGTAAAATTCTATCTTCATTTTATATGCTTGAATCGGCAAGTACCTGTAATGACCGTTTGATCATGTTCTCTACAGCCAGTTCCCCGTTTGCAGAAAATTCCTTAGTGATGCGGTTGGCAACAATGGCGCTCAGGCTCAGGCAATGGTGGCCCAGTGTTTTTCCCAAACCATAAATGGCCGATGTTTCCATTTCAAAATTAGTGATTCGGTGATTGCCAAAACTAAAATTTGTGAGGTTGTTGATCAGTTGCGGGTAACCAAGGCCCAGCCGCAATACCCTTCCCTGCGGCCCGTAAAAACCCGGACAGGTGACCGTGATGCCCTGGTGATAACCGCTGGTGAAATGTTTTAGCAGTGCCGGGCTGGCCATACTGATATAGGGGGCTACTTTTCCATTGCTCAGTTGTGTATGTGTAACGAATGCATGCATGAGTTGCTTTTCTTCCTCGTTATTCTGGATGCGGTAGAAATGCATGAGGTTATCGAGGCCGAGGCCGTGGGTACTGGCCACAAAACTGTCAACCGGTATTTCTTTTTGCAGGGATCCCGACGTGCCAAAGCGGATGATGTTGAGGCAGGTGAGCTTGTCTTTAACAAGCCTTGTATCAAAGTCAATATTCACCAGCGCATCCAGTTCGTTCAAAACGATATCAATATTGTCGGGCCCGATGCCGGTGCTTACGCAACTGATCCTTTTTTTACCAATGAGCCCGGTATGGGTCACAAATTCCCGGTGATTGTTCCTGCACTCTAGCTTGTCGAAGTGTTTGCTTACTTCTTTCACCCGGTCGGGGTCGCCCACGGTGATGATAGTGGTTGCGATCTCTTCGGGCCGGCAGTTGAGGTGGTATACGGCTCCCCGGTCATTGATGATGAGTTCTGATTCGGCAATGCGGTTCATATTCGTTTATTAGCTGAACCACATAGGACATAGGAAACATAGCTATTCACATAAGTATCTATGTGGGTATTTCTATGTGCCTATGTTTCTATGTGGTTCAATTGATTTTAGATTGGGTGCACAATTTCCTTAAAATTACCCTATTTTTGCGCTTGTAAAAAATGAAAAGGGGAATTCAATTTTTAATTCCTCATTTTTAATTTTTAATTAATCAGGGTCCTGTATCCGCCCGCTGGCGGAAAGGTAAATGGTCCTGTATCCGCCAACTGGCGGATAGGCAAAGCTCAAAGGGTTTTGAAGGATAAAATATACAAATGGTCCTGT
>JADJLJ010000006.1 GCA_016710165.1 Chitinophagaceae bacterium
CTGTTGCCATGTCTTTGATGGATGACAATACCTGCGATGCGGGCTTCCCCGAACGGATGGCTTGCTTAACTGCCAGGCACCAGATGGATTCGTTCCCGGCTATCTTAAACTCTACGTCAATTATCAGCCTCATGTGCTGCATGTAAGGGAATTGAATACCGGGTGATGTAGTTATATTCAGCATGACGGGTGATTGAGATAACAAAGTTAATGGTTATCTTTGGATAACCAAACCTTTTCTAATATTTTTTTTTGCAACATCGTTGCATTCGGTCAAAAGCCAATCCCGGCCTACTTTTCGGTACGATTTAATACCTATTAATTTCCGGCCTTTGTTGATGGCCCTGGTGACGGCCACCGTTGAAACACCCCTTTTATCTGCATATTGCGTTGTTGTAATAACAGCCATGAAAAATATTTTTTGGTTATTCAAAACTAACTACTATTTTTGATGCGGCAAAATAAAAGTTACCGCTAACGGTTCGGGGCTTTATGAAGTGCCGACAATAAACAACTAATGTCAAATTGAAAAACAGAAATACAATGAACAACGAAATTTTCATCGAAGAACCAAACAAGGCATTTCATAAAGCCCATGTTACCAGCAGTGCCACTGATAACAATTGGAGGAAATGCAAACATTGTGGCAAGTTCATTTCATATAAGCAGATGGAAGAACAAACGGATGTAATGTTTCACTTTATACCCGATAGTGAAATAACTACCGAAGAAGCGTATTGGGTTCACAGGCATTGCCGGTAACGCGAACCAAAAGCGAATAAGGTAAAGGGTGGGAGGTGTGTTTTTGTCTTTAGGGGGGGAAAGGGGTGAGGGTGGGGGGGGGTGTCTTGTGGGATACAGAAGGGAAGAGTTTGCGAACGTTGTGAATAACAGGTGTGGGTCTATGGCACATAACATTTGCATTACTGCTATAAAACCTACTTAAAATGGAGTATGTATCAATAAAATACAGGGTTAAGTGGAGGTTAAAAGATAAGCCAAATTATTATTGGACGGAATGCGGTAAATTGATAAATTTTAATAGTGGGAGGGTAATAAAGAAAACGCTAAAAGGACTTACACCTGGTTATTGGGTAAGTAAAAATTTTATTCCACTTACTAAATTAAAATCATCTATTGAACTAATACCAAAAGAAAAATTACCGTTTTAATTATGAAATCTAAAACCACCCGCCAGATACTGGCACTCACAAAGGCCGCTAAGAAGTACCCGAAATGTAAAGATAAGATCAGGCAGATAAGGCAGCAACAGGCATGGAATAAATTTTTAAGTCAATAAATATGGGAAGATACACAAAAGCTCCAGGTATGCACGAGTTTGCTTACAATAGCTGGCTTTTAAAAATTCATAGAAGGCTAAATGATAGGGCGGAATCGGCAAAATTAAACCGAGATGGAAGAAAAAAAGACTTTGATATTAATTTTCGATTTCAGTTAATTACCTTAAATTATTGCCAACCGCCTGAATTCGTTATTACAAAAACAAAGCGTGTTAACTGTAATCCTATGTATAATGATTTGAAAAGCACAATTTGTAATAGTTGTTTAATTACAACACCGTATATTTGCATCACGGTTCAGATGGCGAAGTAGAGAGCGTACATCTGAATTTATTTTTGGATTCTTTAAAGGCCGCTGGTAAACTCTCTACACCGGCGGCTCTTTATTTATGAACAAATCCCTTTATTTCTCCCACGACTATACCGCAAGCGATGACGTTAAAATACTGTTCCTACGACAATCATTGGGTATGGAAGGCGTAGGGATATTTTGGTATGTGATAGAACGTTTGGCCCAGGCCGGAGGAAAGTTGCCTTTAAAAATTATCCCGGTTCTGTCAATGCAAATGCAGGTAACCGAAATCAAAGTACAGGGAGTCATTCAGAACTTCGACCTGTTCACGATTGAACAAGACATATTCTACTCCCGCCGCCTTAACGAAACCATACACCTACGCAAAACACTGCAAGATGCCGGCACAAGGGGCGCAGCAAAGCGATGGGGTACTCAAACCAAAATAAAACTTGATTAATGACAGATAAAATTCCTCCTCAGGCACTTGACATCGAAGATGCCGTATTAGGGGCTATGCTCATAGATTCCAACTGCCTCAATATTGCGATGTCAAAACTATTCACAGAAGTATTTTACCGGGAAGCAAACGCCCTTATCTTCCAGGCAATAGAAACATTGTATGACAAAGGCCAGCCGGTTGACATCCTCACAGTATGCGATCAGATGCGCCGGGATGGATCCCTGGAGCAGTGCGGTGGTTCGTATTACATCACCCGCTTAACCAACAACGTAACGAGCGGTGCCAATATTGAATACCACAGCGTTTTGTTGTGTGAATTTTACCTGAAGCGACAAGCCATAAATATTACCGGCGCAGCCAATAATGATCTTTACCTTGATGAAAAGGATGTGTTTGATATAATAAACCAGGCCGATGCAGCCATGCAGCAGGCACAGGAAAAGGTACTGCAGGGGCAGGCCCGGGATATGGCTTATTTCTCAGTGAAGGTACTTGAACAACACGACAGCGTTAAGTCAACCGGGGTACTTGGTATATCAACCGGCCTTAAATCTATTGACGAAGCAATATGCGGCCTGGTCCCGCCGGACGTTATCGTTATCGCAGCACGCCCCGGGCAGGGGAAAACAGCGCTGGCGCTATCAATCACTCACAACGCTTCAATAATCGGTAAAGTACCATGCCTTTGGATCAGCCTGGAAATGGACGGCGTACAGCTTACCCGCCGGTTGGCATCTATTGACACAGGTATCAACCATGAAGTACTTAGGAACGGTAAAACAACCACGGATGAGTACAATACCTTCCAAAAGTCGCTGGATCTTATCAGCCGGTCAAAAGTATTTATTGAGGACAGAACATCCATTAATATCCGGGACATAAGAACCAGGGCATACTTACTTAAAAAGCGTAATAACATCGGATACATAGTGGTTGATTATCTGCAGTTAATGAGCGGTGTTACCCGTAATCCATCCAGGGAGCAGGAGATTGCTGAGATCAGCCGGGGTTTAAAATGCCTCTCTAAAGAGCTTGGCGTGCCCATAATCGCACTTTCTCAGCTTTCAAGGGAAGTAGAGAAGCGGCCTGATAAAATGCCTCAGTTGTCAGATCTGAGGGAGTCAGGGGCTATTGAGCAGGATGCCGATGAGGTTTTATTCCTTATGAGGCCGGAATATTACAAGATGACCGAAGACGTCAATATCGGTGGAAAGAGTACCCGGTTGCCGGGTTATGTATCTGCTCAGTTGCTAAAAACAGGCACGGTTCCACACGGAACATACCAATCAATTTCAAAGGATCCACTATGCACTTCTACGACAATTCCGGCCAATATGGCACAGAAATAGCAAAATGGGTGCCTATTACACAACACTTTGATTAACAATACTAAAATAAGGGGGCTATTAGCGGGGCTTATGGCAATAAAGAAAGGAAAAAAAGAAAGGGTGAAATTTGGATTGTTTTATTAATTTATTTTTATTACATTTATGACAAAATAACATTTATGAAAATTGACACAAACGTCCCTGCTCCGGTAGTTAACTACCAAAAAATTGCAATCGAATTAATCCAAACACTGCAACCTGGAGAAAGCACATTGCTTGATAAAAAATATGGCGATAAAATACGAAATGCTTTTGCAAGTGTTTTGTATAAGAAAAAAATAAAAGACAAGAAGTTTGTTACCAGGTTTGATCGTAATTTCGGCGGATCTATCCGTATCTGGCGTATTGCATAACCATTTTGCCATATCAAAAAAGTTGGTATCTTTGAGGTATGGCAAGACCTGGACGACCTCCTAAATTTAGCTCACCTGAGCAGCTTGAACAGGCTGTTAATGATTATTTCAGTGATGACACCAACTACCCTTTTACGATCACGGGAGTTGCTTTGTGGCTTGGTTTTGTTGACCGGCAAAGCCTTTATGACTACCAGGAAAGAGATGAATATTCTTGCATTAATAAAAGATTTGCGTACAAGAGTTGAGAACGGGTACGAAAGAAGGCTGTTTGAAAATAACCCTACCGGAGCAATTTTCGCCCTTAAAAACATGGGCTGGAAAGATAAGACCGAAACCGAATTAACGGGCAAGGACGGTGGCCCGCTACAAATCACCGGAATAACAGTAACATGAAAAAACTTATTGCCATACTGATCATTGTTTCTGCTGTGTCATGCACAAAAGTAAAGCAGTGCTATACTTGCCAGGTAGGCAATCAAACTACTGAATACTGTGGTGATGTTCGGGATTTTGCGCCAAAGGATGTGCAGGGAAACGATATGCAGTATTACTGCCAGCCAAAATAAATTTGCTTCGTTAGAATAATTTACTACATTGCAATACCGTTCGGAGGCGGTGAAAATCTTAAGCGACTGGATCTCCTCCGAGTGAAGGTCGCTTTTTAATTTATGATCGAATTTAAAATAATTAAAGGTATATTCACTTACTACGGTACAGGAACTATAGTATCGAAAGATAGCACCGGTTGTATTGTTGATATTGGTGCATCGTTGATAAGGATTGAAAATTACAACATCGTATGATACTTGACCTCATACCATACAGCACCGATAAGAACCTGGGTAAAGCCTACAACGATGCTTTCCGTAATACATCGGATGAAGTTACTCATATTTGTTTCCGTGATGGTGATACTTGCTGGTTAACACCTGACTATGGTGTTCATCTTGCTGAGTATGTCCGGTTACACCCTGACGCTGTGTTAACGTGCTGGACGAATAGGATCAATGATAGGGCGGAGCAGCAGTATTCTATTATGGGTGCTACTAAAACAATTAGAGGATACAGTGATATTAAACAACATTTACTAATATCCGATGGTGTTAAAGAAAAGCTATATCAAGTAACTACACTTAATGGGTTCGTTTCCGGCTTCTGCATGGTGGTACCACGCAGCGTATGGAATCAACATAAATTTGCAGAACAGCAGGTTTATGAAGATCGTGGACCTACCAATATGCTGGGAGTTGATAATGACTTCACAAACAGGATCCGGGCTGCTGGCATTAAGGTATTACGGATGGATGGCCTTTACATCTGGCATACATACAGACTACTCCAGGGAGATAACGATAAAACGCATTTGTTATGACCCTCACCGCCACAGACATATTAAACACTTTACAAACAAACCGCCCGGTATCAATTATCCGGGCTGGTGATGGGGAAAAAATCGTACTTGAATCGAACAAAGATATACCCGCTTACCAGCTATGTATTGAATCAGTAATGAAACGACAAGTAGGTTATGAGCCAACCATGAGCGAAGTGGAAGCCATACGCAATAATCTAATTACCGCATACAATGAGGCCAGTATTGTAGGTATACCGATGCACGAACGGCTGCAGGATCTTAATAAACACTGGCGAAATGTGGAAGAAGTGGTTAAACCACATTGCACCACAACTAAGTTCACCAGTACCGATGTAGCCTATGATATGCTTTACAATGGTATGCTGTCTGAATGGCTTTCAGGGAAAAAAGAAATTATATATATTTCATGCCGTGATATTGATGAACCGTTACGCCGGGCTTTCGGCATACGAACAGTACACAGCTATATCATTGCGCCTGAGATGAAGTTTACATCAACATACGATGGCGGATTAAAGCATTATCCTGAACAGTTTAATCAGATCGAATGGTGGCTAAATAACGCACCGTGTGATGGTACGCCTTGCCTGGTAGGTGCCGGCGTAATCGGAAAAATATATTGCAACTGGATGCGTGACAGGGGAGGGATAGCTTTTGATATTGGTGCCGTGTTTGACCTGTGGGCAGGGTATGCAACAAGGGGGCCGGAAAGAGGGCTTGATAAAAAGCATGAAAAATATAAATTATGAACATATATTCACGCATAGAACCAACATTACTACTACACATCATCAACCGTGCCCGTGATATACAGACAGGGCGTGTTGACATTGTGCCGCCGGATGAGTTCATTCAATGTGCTGCAATATGTATGGATCAAGGTAAGACGTTTAAACCACATAGGCATAAACCGTTTGCTAAGGAAACGCACATAACACAAGAATCATGGGTTGTGATTCGTGGCATGGTTCAGGTTACGCTGTACGATATTGATAACAGTGTTCTGCACACGGATGTACTTGAACCTGGTGATTGTTCAATAACTTTGATGGGTGGCCATAACTACCTTGCCATGCACGATAACACTATTGTTTACGAATATAAAACCGGGCCTTATACCGGGCAGCAGGATGATAAGGTTATGATATGAATACATCTTTTGGTTGTTGGGTTCATAATGTTTGGATAGATAAAGTTATTATGTGGGGTTTAAATTTGTTTTGCAGGATTAAAAATAAAGTACTAAGAGCCTTTTTAGTTATCCCGTGTCTATTATCTATCATGGTAACAATGTCAATACTTTTATTCCCTACAGTATTATTTTTGCTTATTACATTGGCATTAGAATTAATAAATGAACAATGAAAATAATCGTAACTACATCCGATAAATATCACCATCTTTTACCGGTATTTTTTTATCTGTATAACAAATATTGGGGTGATCCTTTTGACCTTGTTGGTCATGCGAAACCTAAATGTGAACTACCCGATAACTGTACATGGGTATCTGTTGGGGCACAAACAGGCCCAAAAGATTGGAGTACACAACTAAGGCCATACTTTGAGCAGCAGCCGGATTGGTTTGTGTGGATGATGGAGGATACGTTTATAAAGAGCCCCGTAAGAAAAGTAATTGATGAGATGAGATTGCCATCATACAGGCTATTAGGGACATTCGGAGTTGGTAGAAAATGTTTGACAGATGACCTTACGAAGCGACCGCATTCAAATTATGGTGATGGGATAGAGGCGTATCCTGGGAGTAGGTACAGATTAAGCACCCAGCCGTCAATATGGAATAAACGCTTTTTACTACAATACCTTACCCCTGGCCTTTCCCCTTGGGATTTTGAAACGCAAGATCCTATAAATGATGACTGGATTATATGTGCAGATACAAATTACCCAGTCACCCATAACGAAGGAGTACGGCGTTTCGATATTCACAAGCTGAACCTTGAAGGCATGAGCGAAGAAGATATTGAACACATAAAAACGATAACCGACAAATGGTAAAACTTCATTTAGGATGCGGTAAACGTGATTTCGGGCCGTCATGGGATCATATTGACATGGCCGACTTCCCACATATTAAAAGCCATGACGTTACCAAACTGCCATACGAATCAGAAACAGTTGATCTTATCTATGCCAGCCATTTGATTGCGTATTTTGACCGTGATGAGATTGTACCGATACTTAAAGAGTGGCGGCGTGTACTTCGTCCAGGCGGATGCCTTCGGTTAGCAACACCAGACTTTTACCAGATGGCAAAGATTTACGTGCAGCAGAATGGTGCTGACCTGAGCCAGTTCCTGGGGCCTTTATATGGTAAGATGGGAGTGATATACCACAAAACAACGTATGATTTTTACAGCCTTATCGAGTTGCTGTCATCATGCGGGTTTAAGAATATCAGAAAGTACAATCGTCATGCAACTGATCATGCCAGGTATGATGATCATTCTGCTGCATATATTGATGGGAAGTTAATATCATTAAATGTACAATGCTATGTCTGAATGGATGATTAAAGGTAAAATGAGGGATGATTATTTGCGTGAGTGTAGTAATGTTGACTTGGATAAGATACAGAGCAACCCGGTACTTATGAATATGTTTAATAAACCACAGCAGTACGTTACAGTCATGAACCGTATCGTTGAACTATTTGGGTCGTTGGATAAGTTAAGGATATGTGAGATCGGAGGAGGTTATGGGGGGCAGGTAAAGGTTATTTTAGATAACTATAAGCCGGCATGTTACCACATGATTGATTTGCCTGAACCGCTAAAACTTCAGCAAAGGTTTTTATCGGGATACAGCGCTGAATATTTTACCGAACCAACCGGACAAAAATATGATCTTGTTATTTCAAACTATGCCATTAGTGAAATACCGGATAATAAATTGTATATTGACGAAGTTTTGCGGAAGTCAGTACACGGGTATATTACCTGTAATACAGACTTGGTAAAACTGGGTTGGCCTCATCAAAAGTTGCCGGATATTCCGGGCGAACGTAAAACAAACTATGTACTTGTATGGTAAAGCAATATCCAGCCTCACAGTACGACTACTGGCATAATGAATGGGTGAACAAAAGAGTTCAGTCGGTTGTGTGTGGTGATGTTTGTACCGTAACACATTTACCTGATTGGTCAACAGTTACAGAATTTGAGAAACAGATAGCCGGCTTTTTCGGCGCTCCTTACGCCGTTGCTGTGGATAGTTGCACGCATGGGTTGGAATTGTGTTTGAGGATGCATGGTGCTAAGTGTGTAAAGTCTCCACGCTATACTTATTTATCTGTTCCTATGCTGGCTGATAAACTGGGTATAAAATTAATATGGGATGATGAGTATTTAGGTTGGGATAGACAGTATAATATTGGCAACTGGATATGGGATTGCGCAACATTATGGGAGAGTGGGGTATACATGGATGGTACTTTTATGTGCCTTTCCTTCCAGTATCAAAAGCATCTGAGCCTTGGGCGTGGTGGTATGATTCTTTGCCCGGATGAGCAAAGTTATAACCAGCTTAAAAAAATGTCCTATGATGGCAGACTGCCTGGCATACCATGGCGTGAGCAGGATATTGATACAATGGGTTATCATTACTACATGACACCGGAAACGGCTGCACTTGGTTTACAAAAGTTACCGGAAGCTATTGCAACACCACCGAGGATATGGTCGCATAAAGACTACCCGGATTTAACTAAAATGAAACTATGGGCAAAGCATTAATATTCGGTATCGCCGGGCAGGATGGCTCATACCTTGCTGAGTACTTACTCAGTAAAGGGTATGAAGTACACGGCACGATCCGGCGCAATTCGACACCAGAACACCAGGAAAGCCGTCTGCATGGTATCGAAGGTATTACAACGTATTACGCTGACCTTACAGATACGGCAAGTATATCGGACGTGCTGCAAAAAGTAATACCGGATGAGATATACAACCTTGCGGCGCAATCCCACGTTCGTATATCGTTTGACGTGCCTCAGTTCACGGCACAAACTAATGCGATAGGAGTATTGAATATACTGGAGGTATACCGGCGTATTTGCCCGGAAGCTAAGTTTTACCAGGCCAGCAGCAGTGAAATGTTTGGAAATAGTATTGATGATGATGGGTACCAACGGGAGACAACGCCTATGAAGCCTGTTAGCCCGTACGGATGTGCAAAGGTTTATGCTTACAATATCTGCTGCAATTACAGACAGGCATACGGATTGAAAATATCGAACGGCATCTTGTTTAACCATGAATCACCACGCAGGGGTAGTAACTTTGTTACCAACAAAATCATTAAAGCAGCCGTTCGCATTAAGTTAGGCTTTCAAAAGAGGTTGAACTGGGAAATATTTTTACTTTCCGTGACTGGGGCCACAGTAAAGACTATGTTAGGGCTATGCACCTTATTCTGCAGCAGGAACCTGGTGACTACGTTGTATCAACCGGGGAAAGTCATTCGGTGTATGAGCTGATACGATGTGTGGAGGAAACGCTGGATATTGATATACCGGTTGTGGTGAACGAAAAGTTTAAGCGGCCACATGAACTGCAATACCTGAAAGGGGACAGCAGTCGCATTCGGGCGCTGGGCTGGAAACCTGAGTACACATTTAAGATGTTGGTTGATGAGATGATACATAGCTGGATGGTACACTACGGGGCCCTGGATGACAAAACACCTTATTTGCAGACACGATGAAAGTATGTTATACAGCCCTGTTCGGGGATTACGAGGACTTAAAAGAACCAACGGTTATTACCCCAGGCTGGCGCTATATCTGTTTCACTGACCAGCCAATAGTAAGTAAGGTATGGGAGGTTGTAAGGCGGGATGTATTTACTGAGCCACGAAGGACGGCAAGGTGGTTTAAAATAATGGGGTGGATAGATTGGCAATACTCAATGTGGGTTGATGCTTCGTTTCAGATAAATGTGGACCTGAATAAATGGTGGGATGATCACTTTAAGCTACCGGTTTCATGCGCTGCGCATCCTTTGCGGAATGATATTTATGACGAGTGCCGGAACTGTATAGCCAATAACCGGGGTGAAGCGTTGTTGATCGAGAAACAGTGCCTTAAATACCGGGCAATGGGATTCCCGGCAAACAAAGGGATAATACAAAGCGGGATAATGCTCAGGGAGAATACGCCGGAAAATATTGCACTGCACGAAGCATGGTGGAAGGAATTAGATGCTGGTTCAACCAGGGATCAAATCGCATTTGCTTTTGTATCTTTGAACAGCAATATTGTGAGTACCTACAAATGGGATTATTCACAGAGTAAGGAATTTAAGTACATCAAACATTATCATTTACGTCATTGATAACAAACCATACCGAACTATTAAACGCATTGGCTGCTAAGTACAGCCTCAACAAGTATCTTGAAATTGGAGTGCAGTCGAAGCAACAAAATTTCAATAAGATAATCTGTGAAAATAAAACAGGGGTTGACCCTGCTGTATTGGAACCGGGGATTAGGCAGATGACTTCAGATGATTATTTCGCTGCCATAGAAAACAATAATCCGAAGCCTGTATTTGACCTTATATTCATTGATGGCCTGCACCATGCCGACTATGTTAAGCGTGACTTTGAAAACAGTTTACGATACCTTTCGGATACCGGGTTTATTGTCATCCATGATGTGTTACCTGAGAACGAAGCAGGGACTATCGTTCCCCGTGAAACAAAGCAGTGGTGGGGTGATGTTTACAAGTGGGCGATGGGAATAAGGAACTACGCTGGGATTAGGTTCGTTACATTAAACATTGATAATGGCTGTATGCTTATTTGGAAGGATAGTACTGCTGAACCGGCTGTTAATTATGCAGGGCCTTGCAATTGGGATGTTTACCAAAAGATAGGGAGGGTACTTTTAAACGTCACAGATGCAGTTGAAATTTGACACACATGGCAACGAAAAGCAAAAAGAGTGCTGGCGCAAATGGGCTGATAAAACTACCACAGAAATAAACTACGGCGGCGCAAAGGGAGGCGCTAAATCATACACAGGGGCTGCACTGATATTTTCATCCGCATTTATGTACCCAGGTACCCACTGGTTCATTGCCCGTAATAAACTATCCGATCTTGTCCGGTTCACTATACCAACGATAAATGAGTTTTTCGCCAATTCAGGTATTGATATGAGTAAACATATCAAGTTCAACGGGCAGTACAATATTTACGAATGCGATAATAAGTCAAAGGTTTTTCTACTAGATGCTGCTTATATGCCCAGCGATCCGCTGTATATGCGGTTTGGTTCTATGCAGTTTACCGGTGGATGGGGTGAGGAAGTTGGAGAGTGGGATGAGGCTGCTGACATGAACCTTCAGGCTGGTATTGGCAGATGGAAGAATGATGATTACAATTTACCGCCTAAATATCTACGGACCTGCAACCCGTCAAAGAACTTCATGTACCGGAATGTTTATAAGCCATTTCGGGACGGGACGCTGAAAGACTACCAATGTTTCATACAGGCACTACCACAGGATAACAAGATGTTGCCATCCGGGTATATCGAACAGTTACAACGGATATTATCGGCCAATGAAAAGCGCCGTTTGCTTCATGGTGATTGGGAGTATGACGATGATCCGGCTGCACTTATAACCTATGACAAGATACTGGACGTTTTCACAAATACCCATGTGCCGGAAGGATCAAAGCGGATTACCTGTGACGTTGCCAGGTTAGGAGGCGATAAGATAGTGATAATCGAATGGGACGGGTTTCGGGGTAAGGTAAAACACTACCAAAAGCAGACGCTTGAAATTACCGGAGGATTGCTGGAGGATGCAAGGTACAGGTTAGGCATTGGGAACAGCGATGTACTGGTTGATGAGGACGGTATGGGAGGAGGTATAATTGACTTCTTAAAGTTCAGGGGGTTTGTCAATAACAGCAGCCCGTTACCTTCACCCATTGGACCCAGGGACGCAGCAGGAAACCCGATAAAAGAAAACTTTGACAATCTGAAAAGCCAATGTTATTTTAGGCTGGCTGATAGAATTAATAAAAACGGTATATATTTACAGTGCGAATCGGAGCAGGTAAAGCAATGGGTAATAGAGGAATTGGAGCAGGTGAAACAGAAAACACTGGATAGCGATCTTAAAAAGGGAGTGGTGCCAAAGGATAAGGTTAAAGAACTTTTAGGACGTTCACCTGACTTCGCTGATACAATTATGATGCGTGAGTGGTTTGAACTTAAACCAAAAATCGGTTTTCGGGCCGCTCAATATTAGACAATGGATATATTCGGTATAAAAACACTGAAAAAACAGAACCTGCAACTGATGCAGACTGTTAAAGCCCTCCAAACTTTTAACCGTTCGCAATCCATTGAACAGATACGAACGATGATATTCCCATCCTGGCAATCTGTTAAAGAAGTTGAGGCTTACATTATTTTCGATGACGTTTACTCTGTTGTTTCACGCCTTGCCACTTCATCGGCTCAAGTTCCATTGGTTGCGTATGATGAAGCAACTGGTGAGGATCTGCCACCATCTGACAAGATGCAGCAGTTTCTGAGCAGGATGACAATGGAGCAACGGGAGATAATGTACACATGGCTGTATATGTCAGGTGAGGTTTTTATGTGGAAGGATGCGCTGTTTTTAGGGCCAAACAAAGGCAAATTAAATATCGAGTTCCTGCACCCGTCATTCATGACTGTAATACAGGAGGATGTTTTCCCTAACCGAATTATCGGATACCGTTATCAGGACACACGAACCACATTTACACTGAAGGCTGAAGAAGTAATTTATACTAAATATTTCAACCCGACTACGCAATACAATGAACGCCATCGGGGCATGGGGCCTATAAAGGCATTGGCTCAAAGGTTGACAAGATTACAAGCAAATATGAGCGCATCGGTATCACAGATGCAGAACGGTGGTGTGCCTTCAATCGTGTATGATAAAACGCCTGGTATTGATGCAGATCGTGGTTCAGGTGGTTCAGCACTGAATGAGGAAGTATCTGTTATGGGACAGCATAAAGAAAACTTTTCCCGGTTCCTTCGCAATCCTGAAAACAAGGGAGCCCCATATTTCTCAGCCGGTGAAATGGGAGTATTGCAGCTTGGCTTATCATTGGTTGAAATGGATGCCATTGCCCAGGCCGATGTTGATTTCGATAAGATATGCAACGCTTATTCGCTTTCATCTGTGCTGTTTAATAATAAGAAGGCATCCACAGAAAGCAATGTTAAGGAGATGCGAAAGGATATGTACACCAATGCCATTATTCCGAACGTGATTCGTATGTGTGACGGGATAAGAAAAGGAACGGTTGATATTTACGGTGAAGGCAAATGTATCCGTCCTGACCTGAGTAAGATACCTGAACTGCAACAAAACATGAAGGATAAGGCTACCGCCTGGGCAGCACTCCCGGCTATCGTATTGAATGAGATGAGGTACGATATGGGTATGGATCAGCTTGACGATGAGATGGCAGACCGTTTGCTTATTAAGCAGGGTTACCAATTAGCGGATGATCTTGAAATTGAAGTCGAACCAATAGACAATACAGCCAATGATTACACAGAACCAGATACGGGAGATAATTGAGCGGGCTATACCGCTTGATCCTAAATGTGCCATCACCAGGGCGAAGCAGATGGAACGCCGGGCCAGACTACGGCTGGATATTGAAGAAATGGTAAGGGTATCTAAGCCTATGCCTTATGAACCGAGAACGGAAATGAAATGACAGCATCTCAGCAAAAACAGTATTGGCTACAATTCCACAGATTTCAGATGCGGTATGAATTAATGTATGCACCTAAAATAAACAAGGCGCTTAAAGCACAGGTTCAGCAATACATACAGACAAAGGATGTGTTGTATGTCCGTTCAGGTGGTTTGTATGCTGTCTTACTTGACCTGTATAAACAGACAGGATCAGTTTGGGCCAGACATTCACGAACACTATACAGGCAATCAAAAGCAACCGGTCAAATGGGATTCAGTGAACGGATCGTTACGTTCATGCAGCAATATTTTGGGTTTGACCTGCTTAATGATGCAGAAGGTATCACTAACACAACAAAACGACTTATTCAGGAAGTATTAAGCGAAGCTGCTTTACAGGGCTGGTCATTTGATGAGATAGTAAAACGGCTGGAGGCGCCTGAATTCACAGCCAAACGTGCAAGGCTGATAGCCCGTACTGAAACGGTAAATGCTGCCAATGCTGGATCAATGATCAATGCAAAACTAGCCGGCGCTACTAAAAAGATATGGATCTCAGCCCGTGACAGCCGGGTAAGGATGCACCACGCAGCAGTAAACCAAACGGTAATACCGGTGGAAGATAAGTTTCATGTTGGGTTATCATTAATGGATCATCCAGGGGACAAGGCGGGGGGTGCAAATGAGTGTTGCAATTGCAGGTGTGTGGTGGCAGGGATACCCTAACTTATCAGCCCACGCCGGAAGAAATTTGCCACTAACTGAGGGATGGTTTTACAAAGGCATTGAACCTTCAAATCAATTATCCGCTTTCTCAACGTCCAGTAATTTACTCCACATTCAACAGCTATTTCCTTTGAGGTGTATCCTTCAGATAGTTTCTGTACTATTTCGGTGTTACTCATAATTGATACACAAAGTAGTAATTTTCATTGTATTGGCAAAATTTTACGCCTGTTTAAAAACTAATTTTACAAGCGTGAATGAAATCTATCTCTATAAAGCCGGGCATATCGGGGCATCTATAAAAGATGTTGACGGTAAGAAAGGTATTGTTACCGGTTATTTTGCCTCCTTTAATAATGTTGATGCCGATGGCGATATAATCCGCAAAGGCGCTTTCACTAAATCAATACAGGAATGGGGGCCTCAGTCAACCACTCCACGTATTAAACATCTCATGAATCATAACTCATCTCAGCCATTGGGTAAGATAACAATGCTGTGGGAGGATACAAAGGGGCTTCCATATGAATCACAAGTTGGTACGCATACATTGGGTGCTGACTTCGTGAAGATGGTAGAAAGCGGATTGATCACTGAACACAGCATAGGGTTCAGAACGATGAAACGCAACCAACTCCAGGATTATGAAGAGTACACTAAAGAACCCTGACAAAGGCTGGTATGAACTAACTGATATAAAACTGTACGAAGGCAGCAGCCTGACAGCTTGGGGATCTAACCCGAACACTCCGCTGACTGGAATGAAGGGTATGAAGCTGGAAGATGTGATACAGGGTTATGTTAACCGGCAGAAAAACATTGAAAAGTTTTGCGCCAACACAACCGCATCAGACGAAACAATCGAACTTCTTTTAATTGAAAATAAGCAATTGACACAGGTTATCATTACACTTACTGAGCAGACTAAAAACGTCACTCAGCCGGTAGATATAGCCGATCAGATCAAAGAAGCATTTAAAACATTTCACTCACAACTACAAAATTAAAAAACATGGCAGAAGATATTAAAGCGCTTATTGTGGCCGAACTGGAAACCACAAAAGCGTCCATACTGAAAACAGCCGATGACAATGCAAAATCAGAGGCAGCAAAGATGCTTGACCTGGCAGAAAAAAAGATCGCTGAAGTTAAAGGACTTCCAGCAGATGTAAGCCCGGCAGCCCTGAGCAAGCTGGCAACCGATTTCAAAGCAATGGTTGATGATTGGTCCGATATGGAACGCCTGGTAAAAGAAGGCCGATTTGCAGCAAATGGAACGGAAGGCAAACAGTTCCATGAGGCTTTTTCAATCGCAGCCAAAGAAAATGCCGACAAGCTGGCTAACCTGAAAAAAGGTGAAACACTGAGGCTTGACCTGAAAGACATGACTTTCGGTAATGCATTTACCACAGCCGGAGCCAGTGTAACGTATGTACGTCCTGGTATCATTGAATTGCCGAAACGTAAGCTGCATATCCGGGAATTACTACCCGGTGGTGGTATGGGTAACAAATCGACCTTTGATTTCGTTAAGGAGATCACTGGATCAGGTTCACCGATTGCACCAACTGCCGAAGGTGCATTAAAACCGCAGTTCGGTCTGGCGCTTACTGAAACCTCAGTACGGGCACAGTGGATCGCTGGTTTTATGAAAATGTCTGTTAACCTGCTGGATGACGTTGAGGGCATGACCACGTTCCTGCAAAGCCGCCTGCCTGAGAAACTGCTCAGGGTTGAAGATGAGCAGATCCTTGACGGTAACGGTGTTGGCAGCAACCTTTTGGGACTGCAGTCGGTAGGTAACTTTACCGCCGGTGCCGCCGCCGTAACAAACCGGGCTGAAACCTTGGTTAATGCCATATCACAACTTGAAAACCTGAACAGGGAAGCCAATGGCATCCTGTTGAATCCTGCCGACTGGTACACATTATGGCTGTACAAAGGATCAACTTCCGGTGATTATACATTACCGGTTAACCTGGTTGAGCGCATAGGTGGCCAGATGTTCATTGCCGGTGTGCCTGTGTTCAGGTCAACAGCAGAAAGGGCGCTGGATTACCTGGTAGGTGACTGGACAATGGGTGCAAACCTGATTACCAGGGAGCCTGCAAGGGTTGAGTTCTTCCGTGAGGACGGCACCAACGTACAGACAAACCAGATAACCGTAAGGATCGAAGAAAGGATCGCATTGCCTGTGTATGGCAACGATTACTTCATCTACGGTTCATTTGACGCAGTATCGTAACCGATTCACGCATCATAATAAGGCCCTGTCCAGTATTGGGCAGGGCTATTTTAATTTTAAGCAATGGATTACACAAGGAACGAAGATTATTATTACAGGAACCGGTTTTACAGTAATGCCAAAGGGCCATCGTATAACCAGGTGCTGGACGTTGAGATAGATGACGATGTAACTGAGTTGTTTGATGTGGCTGAATTTAAAGAATGGGGTAAGATTGATTCGTCAGTTGAAAATAGCCTTATTGCATTGCTTATTACTTCATCCCGTATAATGTGCGAAAGATATACAGGGGTTAGTTTTATACCAAAAGAAATTAGGGTTATATTAAATAATTCAAACGGTGGTATATTCTTACCATATGGTCCTATTGGGACAATATCAGATGTTAATGATATAGATGGGAACGAAATACCAACTACTGATTATAAAGTTACCGGAAATCTGTTTAAGCAACTACAATATCCAACATTGTCATTTATAGATATGACTTACACAGGCGGTTACACAACTTGCCCTGAAAACATTGTAACTGCTGTTAAGATGCAGACGCTTTATTTGTTTGAGAACAGGGGAGATGAGAACAAAGGAATTTCGCCTGACGTAAGGTTTATTCTTAACCCATTAATCCGTAAGTAATGCCTATCGGTAAATTTAATAGATACCCATTATTTCAGAATGAATCATACACGGTTGATGCTGGTGGTGGTGTAACGGATACCGTTATTGAACAATGGAACGCATGGGCTGAGATAAATGACCGATCAGGAAACACTTACAATGCACAGTCGCAGGATCTGACAGCGTATAATTATCGTGTTCGGGTACGGTTTGATAGCCGGTTTAAGAGTACAACGAAGATGATATACGAAGGACAGGTATGTACTTGCGGATCAGTAAGTATTGAAACAGAGGGAATGAAAAGGTTTATGGTGTTACAATTTTCAAGAACAGACACATTTGTAGATATTTCATAATGGCGCAATCAGTAAGAATAGAAGGGTTAGAAAAGGCACTGGCCAGGTTCGATATTAAAAAGTATGAACCACAAGTACAGGCTTGCTTTAATAATTTTGGGCTGAGGGTTGAACTTGCTGCTAAACAAAATGCACCGGTTGACGAAGGCCATTTAAAGGGTGCTATATTTCAGGAACCTTCCCGCCTGGCAGTAACGGTAGGTTGTTCGGTTGATTACGCTGCTTACCTGGAGTTCGGCACCAGAAAATTCGCTGCTCAGTACGTTTCATCATTGCCTGCAGACTGGCGGCAAGTAGCTGCACGTGCAAAAGGTGGACGTGGTGGATCATTTGAAGAAATGGTATTGAGGATAACTGAATGGGTAAGGCGTAAAGGATTAGGTAACGGGTTTGCCGGTAAAATAGGCGTTACCGGTACATACAGCGTTAAGTCACGCCGTAGGACAGGGTCTAAGGATGTGCAGGCACAGCAGAACAGGCAGGCAGCGTATGCCATTGCTTTGAAGATACTCAGGGAAGGCATACCGGCACAGCCGTATTTATACCCGGCTGTTAACACAAACATACCCATACTGGTAAAAGAACTTAATGCCATAAAGCTATGATTGACGTTAATTACTCTTTGCGGATAGCTTACCAAACGGCACTTAATGAGTGCATACCTGGAGTAGTGGCATTTTACGGGGCTGTACCTGCAACGGTATCTCCGGATACTTATATCATCATTCGGTCAATCACTAATACGGACGCTTCCACAATGAACAGCAGCGATACGGATACAACGGTAACGGTGGAGATACAGACATGGACGGACGGGAGTAACAGCGGATTGACGGCTGATTTGATTGCCAGAGAGGTATTTAACAGGGTACTGCCTAACCCATCCGGGATATTGACAGCAGACGGGATGCAGATCATTTCAACCAGGCTTTTGAATGACGTGAGCCCTCCGCCTATATCCCAGGCAAACAGGGTGTACCAAAGCCGGGTATTGACATTTGGACACAAGATTTATTTACGGTCAGATATTTCATAAAAAATGCAACGATGTTGCAAAAATTGTTAACTTTATAAAAAATTAAAACATGGCAGAGCATAAAATTTCAGCTAACGACATGGTTCTGTTTATCAGCCGGGACGGTGGCGTTACTTTCACCCCGGTTATTTGCTTAACAGAGTTCAATGTTGACCGGTCAACAAATGTTATTGATGCTGCTTCTTTTTGCGGCCCCGATAGTTATCCGGGAGTAAAACAGAATGGTGTTACTTTTTCAGGTCAGGTTATGGAGGATCCATCTACCGGGAATATCAGCACAGATGATTTAACAGATTTATGGACAACGGAGGAAACTATAGACTGGAAAGTAGGTAAGCTGGTTCCTCAAATTGGTGATGAAACTGATTACGGGACTGGATTTATAAGCGAACTTAAAAAATCCGGTTCAGTAAATGATATTGTTAAATTCACCGGGGCTATAGCCGTTTACGGTGTTATGAGCCACACAACCGCAACTTCATAATGAGTTACATACAGGTAGAAATAGGAGGGCGGTTACGTGGTTTAAAATTCAACCAGGGAGCAATTATGTGGATGCAGGATAAGGTTGATTTTGAGAACTACGCTGCAACAGCCGGATATGCAACAGCATGGGGAGGGTTGAAGTCAAACTGCTATGTGAAAGGTGAGGAATTAACAAAGACGGTTAACGGTGTTGAAGTGCCTGCCACGTTTGAAGATGTTTGCGAATGGGTGGATGAACTGGATAAGGATACGGCTTTAAAGATTGCAGATGCATTTAAGGAATCATCCGTGTTTAAAAAGCTGGTTGAAGAAAATGATAAAAAAAAATTAGCGGAAGTGACTACAGAGCCGAGTGTTACAGGGTCGCCTGTGGATGTTTAGGATGGACAGAACATGATTTGTTAGTAAGTAGCCCGGAATCGTTTTATTATGCGGTCGAGGGCTATTATCGTAAAGAGGAAAACCACATGATGCTGATGCGTAACGTGGCTCAGTTTGCATCGGCTGGTTACGTTAAGAGTGAGGATTTTAACCGGTCATGGCCGCTACCGAAGAAACACCAGCAGGACGTTATTAAAAAGGTTTGGGGTAGTGCTGAAGAGGTCAGGAACCTGAGGGCGCAGATCGAAAAGGCACACGGCATAAAACTTAAATTTTCAGGCGATAAATGAGCGATATAAAAATAGTCATAGGGGCGGAGGTTGCCGGGGCTGAGGCAGGGCTTAAAAAGGTACAGGCGCAACTTGCTGGTACTGCTGTAGCTGCTGCAAAGGCAGATAGTGCTATGGTTAAATTAAAAGGTGGTTCATCTCAGGCCACCACTGCTTTATCAAACTTTTCCCGGGTTGTTCAGGATGCCCCTTTCGGCATCATAGGTATTGCAAATAACATAGACCCGTTACTGGAATCATTTCAAAGATTGAAGGTAGAAACAGGAAGCACAAAAGGTGCTTTCCAGGCACTTGCCAGCAGCTTGGCCGGCGCAGGTGGGTTGGCACTTGCCGTATCTGCTGCCACATCTATACTTTCAGTACTGGCAATGAATGGGTTTTTCCGTTCCGGTGATGAGGCTGAAAAGGCGGGCCGGAAGGTAAAGACGTACACAGACTTTTTAAGGCAGTCAACCGATGAAGTGGCAAGGGAACAAACCGAGGTTTTAGGACTGATCGGGGTTCTTAAAAATGAAAATGAAACAAGGGATAGAAAACTATCTGCCATTAAAGAACTTCAGGATATTCAACCTGAGATATTTAAGAACCTGAAGTTAGAACAAGGTGCTGTCATCGGGCTGGATAATGCGTACAAAGCATACGTTGCTAACCTGCAGAATGTAATTACTGCTAAAATACTTCAATCTCAGTTAGAAGAAAAGATTGCCAGGCAACTTGAATTACAGAAGATACTTGCATCAACACAAGGTACATTCAATAAGCCATTAAAAGACTTCTCAGCTACATCCCTGGAGGCGGCGAAGGCACAAAAAGAACTGGCAGACCAGGTGTTTAAAACACAAAAGATACTTGGTACAAATATAACAGCACAGCAGGCTGCTGCCGAACTTAATAACCTGACAAACCAGATTGATAATTTAACACAGCAGCTTTTTAAATTAAGCGAAACGGTTAAATTACCTGAAATAAAGGTAAAGGCTGATAAAATAAAAATTGAACCTCCGAAAGATCCACGCTTTTATATAAACAGTCTCCGCAATCTTTTTAAAGATATTGAGGATAAAGAGTTTACCAGCAAGATCGTTGTTAACGTGCAGCCACAGTTTAAGACTGATCCGGCTGGGATAAATAAGGCGGCGATAGAACTTGCCGACCAGGTGAATGCTATTATTAAAAGTGTATTTGTAGATGCGTTCTCGGGGCTTGGTGAAGCTATTGGAGACGCTTTATCCGGGGTAAGTATTGACGGTGCATTTTCAGGTATTGTAAAATCATTGGCAGGTGGGTTAAAGGCTATTGGCCAAAAAATTATAGAGGCGAATGTTCAGTTGGCAATACTTAAAAAAATAGGGTTTTCTAACCCGGTTGTGGGTATTGCGGTTGGTGTTGCAATAACGGCACTTGGAGCAGCATTACAAAATGCAGTGAGTAAGCAAAAGGCCTTCGCTACCGGCGTACGCAATTTCGGTGGTGGTACTGCATTGGTTGGCGAACGTGGGCCCGAAATGGTGTATCTGCCAAAAGGGTCATCCGTTCAGCCGAACAATGAATTTAAAGCATATGGTGGGAGTGAAATAACACTTTTGCCGTCTATAGCTTATGAGGGTGCAAAGTTCAGAATATTCTTAGATAGGGTTGATGCTAAAATGGGCAGAGATAATTAAAAACCCCTGTGGAAACAGGGGTAGATTTTTGTAAACAACCATTGTAATACCCAAATAACTCAGTACTAACTGAAGTCAAATATATGCCATACGGTTTAAAATACCAAACACAATTTACCAGCGTACAGGATGACAATAATCCATCCAGGGACTACACATTGAAGTTCCTGTTTAAAGACTATGCGGGGGAGGTTGCCACTCTTACGGGTGGTGGCACTACGGTAATACAGCGTTGTACGGTTGACGAACCGAACGCAGCTATTAAAGGTCAATCGCTTGATATACGGCTTATAAATGAAGGCAATATCCCGATCAGCTCCTTCCAATCGGAGGATGATGACGGGGTTCAGGTGCAGTTACTTGACGAAAACAGCAATATTATTTTTATAGGGTTCCTGGTTCAGGATGACTTCTACGAAGGCATGGTTGACTTCGGGCATGAAATAACGCTGTCAGCAACCGATAACCTTGGCCTGCTAAAAGGGGTAATACTTTCGGATGCAGACGTTCGCCGGTCATTCTATGCGGTACGCCGGACAAACGGAGTTGATACAGTTGTTTACGTTTATGTAGCATCTACAGCTTTTTACCCACAGGCCGGTAATACTATTGAGATAGGCGGAGGTACATATATAATTGATACAGCCGTAAAAGAAGATACAGTAATTTCATCCATCGGGTACAACTGGACAATAACAACTACCACAACCACTGGCGGTATCGCTTACGGCGATGAAACGATATATCTTACCGGGGAAATAGACCTGCTACAAAGAAACAGCCTGCTTTCAATTATAGCCTGTTGTTTGGGACAAACAAACCTGCCGCTTGTACTCAATATTTTTTTGAACATTTATGAGTATAGGCAGGATAATACTTTAAGCACACTTGACCAAACGCTGATTGACAGCCAGACATTCATTACAGGTGAAACATACCTGAACTGTTATGAAACACTTACCCGTATATTAACCACATTCCGTTGTACGTTGTTTCAGGCAAACGGATGCTGGAATATAGTATGCTGGGATGAGGCCCGTAAAGTAAGTAATTCAATAAATGCTTTTGTGTATGATGAAACATTTGCCTTTATTGGTACAGATACGTTCAGCAATATAGTAAACATCGGGCCGGAGCCTGAACTTACCCAGCCTGAGTATGAATTAATACAGGGTGGGGTAAGAGGATATAAGTTCACCCGGAAGCAGTTTGATTATGTGCAGCCTAAATACCTGTTGCAAAACTACGATCTGCAAATACTTGGCGATTTAATTACCGAGTATCAATCAAGCGGAAGAACGTATAAAGAGTATGTTGCAAAATTTTGGGAGGGCGCATGGAGTACACCGGCTTGCACGAGATTTATTCGTGTTGTTTATGATACGGCTACCGGAAACGAATTAGAAAGGTATATTGTTGCAAGAGGTACTGCCTTTGATGACAGACGAGCCGTTGCAGGCACAGCGTTTGAGGTTAATGAGAATGATAAGTTAAAGTTTTCTTTTTCATTCAGGACTAATATCAGCCAACCAGGGTTGGTAGTCACTGTGTTTACTGTTCAATTATTTGATGGGTCCCTTTATAGGTACGTTGACGAATTACCTGTTGATAACGGAGATTGGCTGTCTACACTTGGATTTAGTTACAGTGTTGATAGTGGGGACAATACTAACCAATGGCATAGCGTTGATATAATTTCTTCACCTATTCCTTTTTCCGGGTTGGTAACTTGTTACCTTTCTATTGCCACAGCGTTGCCCGCAAATAACAGCAGGGAAACACATTACAAAGATATAAGGTTGGAAGTTACACCATTTATCAATGATACATCAAAGATTACAGGCCATATCCATAAACAGGAACAGGACGTAAATAAAAAAAACAATAGTGATATGATGTTGCACATGGACGACAGTCCACGCAATTCAATCGCTGGAACATTATTCCTTACCACTAAAACAGGACTGCTTCAAGACCGCACAACCGCCTGGCGTTATCCTGCCGATGCAAACGGATGGGTACTTGGTGAACTGACCACGCTGGATGAGCTTACATGGAAGCAAAAAACAAGGGCTAAGTTTGAAGGCGGGTTTAATGGGTTATGGCAGAACAATCTGCCCGTTTCGCTTCTGTCAATAGCCCGGATGTCATTCACGCCAACAAAAAACTATACCTTTGGGCTGCTGACAATAGACTATAAAAATAACAGGTATGACGGCACACTGTGGGAGTTGTATGATGATAATGATCCGGCCTTCGATCCTGATTATACTTTTAACTACATATACAGCACAACATGAGTAAAGTACTTGGTGAGGATATGGTTTTTTACCTATACGATGACGGGCAATGGAAGCCGTATATGTGTGCCAGAAGTGGTAATATGAGCATTGATACAGAACTGATTGAAACAACGGTTACGGGATCTGGTAATTATCGTACGTTCAAACCAACGGTTCACACATTCAGCGCTTCGATCGAAGGCATAATATCGCTAAATGAAGCAAGCGGATTGACGCTACCTGACCTTCAGGCACTTCAACTGGCAAAGACAAAGATCCTTTGCCGGTTTACGCAAACGTCCAGGGATGGCGATGTTTACACAAAAGAAGCGTATTTTTATATTGTCAATTCAACCGATACGGGCAGCTTTGATGGCATAGCTACATTCAGTATCGCTTTGAAGGGCACAGGATCAATAACACAAGTTTTCACCCCGCCATCACCAACAGACGGAATCGTGTACAGATACCCAGCAGCCGGGGATACAGCACCGGCAACAACAGGCGCTTATACCTGGACGGCCACCGGCCTTGCCAATAAGACAATATTAAGCGTACACCGTGACGGAAGGGGATCAAGCGACATAATAACAACAGGGACACCGGTGGGCAATGAAGTGCTGTATGAGGACAATGGATCTGATGGAGATTTTACCTGGCCGTTCCCATTTGAGGACGGTGAAACGCCACCTTATGTTTTATACCAAAATGTTTAAGATGAAAAAGATACTATTTGTTGTAATTTCTTTATTGTACGGTGTGGCTTATGGGCAGGTATGCGCAGATGAAGATACGGTACGAAGTAATGCCGTATCGCTTATCACAGCTAATACGGTACGGGTTAACGGTACGGTGGCTCATTTTTCCGGTGCCCCTACCAGCCTTCAACTACGGTACGTTCGGGTGGGCCAGACTGATACAGCTACGTCATCCTCTGTGCCATCTACGGCGCTAAGGAACTTGACCGGCTTACAGGCGGCAACGCAGTATTACTACTATTACAAAACGATATGCGGGTCAGGATCCGTATCACAGACAATAGGGGCTTACACATTCACCACCCTTGCCAATACGGTACTATATGCCCCTGAGCGGCCTACTGTGTTTAATCACTTGAAGGTGGACAGTTCTTTTATCGTTCCTGAAGGGGACACGGTTGTAGGAAGGGAGCCATCCACCAGGGCTCAGATACGGTATAAAACATCGGACAATACTTTTTATGGGTATTACACAGACTGCACCTGCTGGCGGGCGCTGGCCATTGATTCATCCGGGATCATCGGGCTGCTTGATGGCAAGGTTGACAGCGTTACGGTTTCCGGGGATTCGTTATTTTACTGGAAGGTAGGGGTATCGTATGGATATATCCTGCCATCGGTCGCAACGGTATGGCATACCACAGGTAATACCGGTATTGATACATCAACGGACTTCATAGGCACAACCGATAACGTGGACTTCCCTATAAAGACAAATGACGTGCGCCGGTTTACTGTTAATACATCCGGGGCACTTGGTATCGGGGCATCGCCCGATTACGGTACTTCGGGGTATGTGTTGAAGTCTGCCGGATCAGCAGCAGCGCCTACCTGGACTACCCATACCTTCCAAAACGCCATAACAGCAGGAAGTACGCTGACGGCGGGTAATGTAATTAATGGGGGAGGATTTGATTTTGAGTTTGGCACTATGGGAAACTTTACTGTTGAATCAACAAATGGCAGTATTGAATTTACTGATTTACTTCAAAATAGCATAGATCTTTCAGGAAGCATAGGTATAAATATAAAACCGTATACAGGATTACTAATAATAGATACCCTCATAAACAACACAGCCCAAAATCAATTAATTGGGTGGACTTCAACGGCTGGCGCAGATAGAGGGGAAGTCGGCTACATAACCATAGGTTCAGGGTTGAGTTTGAGTAGCGGGGCATTGAGCGCAACGGGGGGGTCCCTTACAGCCACATATCTTGGTTACGGTAGTGGAAGCAATACATTAACAGGTGATGCAAACCTTACCTATACAGCAGCTTCAAGTGCTGTGGCTTTAGATAGTGGGTACTTATCTTTTACAGGTCATAAAAACTATGGGTCTGCTGTTAACGGGTCAATATTCAGAAGCAGCCTGTATGGGTTAACGACAAGAGCGGTAGCGGGTTCATCATACGATTGGTTGTTATTCAGTGCAGGGGGTAATACCATACTTGCCAACCCCACAGGGACAGATAACTTTTTGACATCGGGTAAGTTTGGCTTCGGTTCATTGGGATTAACGCCAACCGCATGGGCTCATGTAGCCGCATCAACAACAGGTGTTGCATCAATTCGCATAGGCGATGGAGTTGCACCATCTTCACCTAACGCAGGAGATATATGGAAGGTAACTGATAAGCTATATTTTGTGATCAATACCGGTACCGCTACAAAAGAAATTACGCTGAATGATATTCCCCTTACATCGGGACGGGTTCCTTACAATACACCCAACGGCAGATTAACTGACGTATCTACTTTTACATTCGGGTCGGGTCTGTTATCAGTTCCTCAAATTAAAGGTAGCGGTTCAACCCCAGCCATTGCAGGAGGCGCAGGTGCAGGAACATCGCCAACGGTATCAATAACGGGGACAGACTTGGCGGGTGAAATAACAGTTACAACGGATACAGACCCTACTACGGGTGCTGTGTTTTGTACCGTAACATTTGCGACAGCTTTTAGCTCTGCCCCGTATGTTGTATTTAGTCCATCAAATCTTAATGCAGCAGATTTATTCGCTTCGTCCGGTGATTTTTTTATTAATTCAACAACTACAACATTTACTTTAAACACAAGTTCAGGCGTACCACCGGCAAACGCAACAGAATATAAATTCCATTACCACGTCATACAATAATATGCGAAAACTATTAACAATAATTCTTTTTTTGCCGGTGGTTATATCAGCGCAGTCACCGGATTATTATATCAGACAGATAAGGAAAAACGCACAGGCAACATTCGATACTACATGGGGGAAGACAGGCGTATGGGACACAAATTACATCCGTAGGTACGGGAACATTATCCCGATGGGGAAGGACGACACCCGGAAGTTTATAAACGTTGAGAACGTAAACGGCATATCGCTTGGATCGGTTGAAGTGCTTGCAACCGTTGGTGAAATATCAACACTATCAAATTCGGCGGCAGATGTGCTTATCATAACCGATGCCATCCGGGGCGGCAGGTTTATTAAATACACCGGCAGTTATGCAGTAGACAACGGCATGGTATTTCAGGACGGCATCGGTGGTAAATGGGTAAGGCAGACCAGTTCAAACATACTTAACGCCCAATGGTACGGGGCGAAGTCGGATAATGAAGTGACAGATAATCTGCCAATATTTACGGCCATAAAAGCATATTCAAAAAAGCATCCACAGTACCGGGTTATCTACTTCCCGTATGACAGCACGTTGGAGCCTGTTTATAACAGATATTATTTCTCCGACAGTATTTTAATTGATTGGGATGTTACCATCACCGGAGATGGTACATACAAAAACCCGAAAACACGGTTTTACTTCCCACAAAACAAACCCGGTATTGTCGTTAAATATCTTAACGGAAGTAGCGGTATAAATGTAAACATCCGTAACCTACGGATAGCCGGTGCAAACGGGGCGAACAACAACACAAAGCACGGCATAACGATAGGTGCAACGACAAATTTATACAACATAACCATAGACCAATACGATGGGAACGGCATCCATATTTCAGCCTGCGCTACCCCACCTTCCGGGGATAATAACAACTACGGCAACGCTGCGTTCTCAAACATCGAAGCCGTAACGGTTCACTATGCAACCAACGGTATGTTTATTGAGGGATGCGATGCCAGCACCATACGAATAAATGAGTGCGATTTTTCCCAAAATGAAAGGTGGGGTGTATTTGATAACGGTTTTTTAGGTAACGCTTACCATCAACCACATTTTGCGTTCAATGGTGTTCAGGCAGTAGGTGGTAGTTCAGTAGTATCGTATGGTGGCAAGTGGTATGTAGCATTACCGGGGCATGACGGGTATTATGGCGATGCCACAGACAGCAACTACAACAAGCAGCCCGATATTTCACCTACATACTGGATGGAAGTAACGCAAATGACATCTGTGGTATGGAATAGCAGCACCCGGTACTATTCAGGTGGCCCTATATGTGTTAAGAATCCCAATGCTAAGGCAGAAATATTTTCACCATACACAGAAGAATTTCAGCCGCCAATATGGCTTAACTACCGGGCTATTGTTTACAATGGGAACAATGGGGCATTGGTAAAAGGATATGGCGCATGGCGTAATATGTATGCCGGTATGGATATGCTCAACAATGCTAAGTTATACGTTGAAAAAGATGCTGAAATAATCGGTACTGTTACGGCAGGTAACTTCATTGGCAACGGGGCCGGTATAACTGGTATTACCGCATCTGCTACATTCGCAGGACTTACAGGACAGCCCACAGATAATGCAAATCTTTCAGCAGCATTATCCGGTAAACAGGCAACACTTGTTTCAGGTACAAATATCAAGACAGTAAACGGCACTACATTATTGGGTAGTGGAGACTTAGTTGTAAGTGGTGCAGGTGCTTCCCGGGTATGGCTTCCGGGCGATGTTATTAATAACAATGCCGTTGCTAATACGATAGCAGATGTTACAGGTCTTTCATTCCCGGTTGTTGCCGGTTCAAAATACTCATTCAAATTCTTTATAGTGTATTCATCTGCTGCTACTACAACGGGGTCACGCTGGAGTATCAACGGTCCTGCAACTACGTTTGTCAATTATAGGTCACAGTATCCAACAACAGCAACGGCAATAACAAACAACGCAGCCCTTGCCGGGTATAACCTACCGGCGGCATCTAACGCATCATCATTGACGACAAACAATATAGCCATAATTGAAGGCATTATACAACCTTCAGCAAACGGTACTGTAATTGCCCGGTTTGCAAGTGAAATAACAGCAAGTGCAATAACAGCAATAGGCGGTAAAAGTTACGTTGAATATCAAATTATTAATTAACTTTAAATAAAACACAATGGCACAAAATCAATTCGTAGTAAAAATCAATGAAAGCACAGACTTGTATCTGAAAACATATTGCCCCGTATTTGAAAACTGTCAATGGGCTGGCCCGGAAGAGGCAATCACATGGGAAACACTTGACCAGGCAGAAACGGTGGCATCGCTGATCGTACTCATTATACCTACTGGGTTTTCAATAACATCAAACAAAGCAACCATCTTTAAAAAGATCGGTAGCGGAACGGTAGGAACAACAAAACCAAGATGAAGAAAGTAAAGCTATTCATAATATACTTCCCGGTGATACTGGTATCGTGCCAGGTTATTGTTAACCTGCTTTCGTTTGTATGGTATGACGGATATATCCGGGCTGGTTTTTATCTAAATACTTTTTTTGGCACAAACGTATTGTTCGCTGTGTTCCTGCTGGCGTTTACTTATTGGTTCAGGTTATGTGCGGTAAGCAGATATTCGGCATGGGCTGAGATATTATTTGCAGTTAATTACATGGTCGTTCAGCAGGACAATTTGTACAATATCCTGTTTCAGGTTATAGTAGGCGCTATTGCTTTATTGCTTACAGTTCATTATTTTGTGCGAAGGTTCCCGCTTTGTTCGGTGGCTCTTGTTTTACGGTTCATAAGAACTGTAACGGAAAAAAGAAGTTGCAGCCGGGGTTTGGATATGTGGGAGAAAAGAACTTATCACTTTATCCAAAACAGGCATAATGAAAGTAGAGCTTAGTACCGTCCTTACTGTTTTAAGCATATTTGCTATAATATTAGGTGGGATAACCTGGACGCTTGGTAAGTTCCTTACTGATAAAAAGGATAAGCTAACACTTATTTTTGAGATTGACAGGCTAAAAGAAAAGATGAAGGAACTAGAAACAGATACAGGGAAAATCAATTTGATTGAGCGTGAACTGGATATTATTAAGGAACAAATAAAACATTTATGAAAGACAATTTTTTCAATTCAATGCTCAGTGAAGGCGGCAAGATAAGCCACAAGCGGTTTATTGCTGTCGCTTGTACGGCGGTGGTATGCTTTATCTGTGTAAAGGTGGCTGTAGTTCATCCTCAGTACATACCCGATACGCTGCATAGCCTGCTTATATTTATCGGTATCATGTCCGGCGTGGCAACCGTTGCTCAGGTGGTATCATTGGTACGGGGTACCCCGCCGCAAAAAGAAGATGAACCAAAAAAAGACGTATGACATATATTCAAATGTACCGCAACAGGAAGCCTAACTACAATATGTCGGCACTGCTCATCATTGCAGCCATACTGATCTTATCCTGCTTTTACCGGCTGCTACACGGCAAAGAAAGCCGAACAGCAGGTAAACAAGGCAATGATTTCCCGGCGTAGTGGCAAAACTGGCACGGGATAAATACCCATGTACGGACCTGCTCAGGCCGGATACAGCCATCCTATACCGGGATACACTGGTTTATATTGACTGCCCGGATAGCATTCCGGCAACCTTTGAAGTGGTACGCCGTGATACCGTTAACAACATAGTTACTAAAACCGTCCGGGTGCCTGTCACGCTGCCCATCCGTGAGCGGGTAATTACAAAATGGTATGAGGACAGCGCAAAATTAAAACTGGCCCAGATCGCCTTAAATGGCCTTCAGAAAGACACAGCCCGGATGCAGGCCAGGATAACCACCCTGCAGGCGCAATCTAAACGTCGGGGGACGGAAAACTGGATCTGGCGGGCCATAGCCATTACGTTGATAGTATGGCAGGGCATTAAGCTATGGAACCGGATGACAACTATTAAAATGAAAGCGATATGACAGCATCGGATAAGTTCTATGGTTACCTGGTTGACCTGGAAGGGCTGCGCCTGAAAGCGTATCTTGACAGCGCCGGAATTCCTACCATCGGGATCGGTACAATACGGTACCCAGATGGCAAGGCGGTAAAGATGGGTGATACCTGCACACGGGAACAGGCCGTAGAATACGCCAGGCATGACGTGGCGGACTTTGAGGCCAGGTTAAATAAACTTGTTACCGGGTTAACACAGAACCAATATGATGCCCTGCTTTTGCTCATGTACAATATCGGGGACAGGGCGCTCAGTACGTCAACAATGCTTAAACGGATCAAGTCAGGGCAAGGCGATATACGTGAGGCATGGTTAAGATGGAATAGGGCGGGCGGCAAGGTGGTGCAAGGCCTTACAAACAGGCGGGAAAAAGAACTAAAAATTTTCTTCGCATAAGTAGTTTGTTTTTAAAATAATTTATGCAATCAAAAGCCGAATTAGCAAGGGAGTATAGGGGGAAATACCCGAACTTTCCAAATTTAAAACTTGCAAGGATTATGTACAAAGAAAATAATCCACTGTTTAGTAATGTAGAAAACGCAAGGTCTATATTAAGGTATATAGAAGGTCAATATGGCAAAAGGAATCGCAAAGTGGTTAGTGATAAAAGTTATTTAACAAATGAACCACGAACATTAAACCCGTATCATTTACCTAAATCAGACGAAGTAGATTACAAGCCTTTTAAGCTAAAAGCTAAAAGGCTTTTGTTATTATCGGATATACATATACCATACCACTCTATTGATGCCTTGACTTGCGTATTTGATTTTGCAAAAAAAGAAAAACCGGATGCTATATTACTAAATGGTGATACCTTAGATTTCTTCGGCCTGTCTAAATTCTGTAAAGACCCACGCAAAAGAAGTTTTGCCGGTGAATTAGATACATTCAAACAGTTAATTGAAATAATTAAAAAACAATTCCCATACTCAAAACTTTATTTTAAGATAGGGAACCATGAAGAACGCTACCTACATTTTCTATTTATGAAGGCAAAGGAACTGGTAGGGGTAGATGAGTTTGAACTTGAAAATATAATTAAAGCAAGGGCAAACGGGATTGAAATAATAGGTGATAAAAGAATTATCCATGCAAACGGGCTGAATATAATTCATGGACACGAATTTGCCACAGGGTTCTTTAACCCGGTTAACGTAGCAAGGGGGTTATTTTTAAGGGGAAAAACAAGCGCAATACAAGGCCATAACCATCAATCCAGCGAACACACAGAAAGCGATATGAATGGCAAGATAACAACAACGTGGAGTACCGGATGCCTTTGCGAACTTCATCCGGAATATATGCCAATCAATAAATGGAACTTAGGCTTTGCTATTGTTGATATGGGTAACAAAGATTTTGAGGTAAGGAATAAAAGAATTTACAAAGGCAAAGTACTATGACAATAAAGGAAAAGATACTTAATGCTGTTAAAGATGAGCCATACCCTTTAGTTGTAATTGAATTAAGGGCTTTACTGGATGAATTAAGTAAGCAGAATAGCATAAGAATAAATAAAACCGTTTCAGATACTAAAAGGAAATATCCAAAGAAGTGAATAAACAAAAGACAAAAGTTGTTATCAGAAATTTAGGACAGCATCGGGCATGGGGGATGGCTCACTACATTGATAATAAAATAGAAATTGATACAAAGATAACCGGGTACAGATACCTACTTTATATGCTACATGAGCATTTCCATTTAAAGCACCCTGATTGGAGCGAAACCAAAATAGAACAGGAAAGCAGAAAAACAG
>JADJLJ010000007.1 GCA_016710165.1 Chitinophagaceae bacterium
AGCGCCTCCAAAAGTGGGGGCGCATTTTGTTTTAATCGGGAGAATGGTTATATTTGTATTCTATTTGGTATTTTTGGGGAAATGGCCCGGCGAGTTGTGAGACTTTCCGGGCATTTTTTTTGGGGCAAAATTTGGATTAACGAAATAAGTGTACTACTTTTGTGAGGCAATCCAAACGGATATATTTTTAACCTAAACTTTCGGTCATGCGCGAATAGCAAATTAAAGAAAATCAAGTTTATCGGCGTTCTTGAGGTACCGTGAAACTCCGATGGCAGCCGGGAATAGACCAGCAATTACGGGGGAGTGGCGGAATTGGTAGACGCTAAAGTAACGGCTTAGGAAGGGGCGATTCATGGTTGGCTGTAAGACAAGTTGCGTAAATAAAAGGCAAGCCAGCGCGACCCTAAACAAAGGTTGATGAAAATCATAACGTATATCCCCGTGTGGTGGCAACTAACATCAACTATACTCCGTGCGGGTTCGATTCCCGCCTCCCTCACTGGATTACTGCCCGGCAAAAGCGCCGGGGCAACGACTTGGTTCAATATGCCGCCGCTGTAATGGTAGGCGGTTTTACGGGGGCATAGTTCAAAGGCAGAATACCCGCGTGAAGCGGGAGAAGTCGGTTCGATTCCGGAAACCTCCACAAAATAAACATCATGCTTACATCCGAACAAAAAGAGATATTAGCCTTTGCCCGTAGCGTAGGCGGTTCCTTCACAAAAGCGGAGGCTGTAAAGGAGTTCGGGCGCGAATATTACCACAACGGCAGTAAGCACGTAGGCGACAGGTTGAGCCGCATGGTTAACGCCGGGTTGCTGGAACGTGAGGAAAAGGGCCGGTACAAGATCGGCAAAGGCACAAAAAACAAACCCGCAACAATTGACGCGGGGCAAACTGATTTATTCGGATGAAGGACAACAAACAAAAATATTAAACACCCCCCCCCCCCCCCCCCCGCCCCCCGGCCGGAAAGGGGGGCCCCCCCCCCCCCCCCGCAACAAATTTTTCCCCCAGGAACCCCCCACCGGGTTAGTTTCCCGGGAGACAAAAAAAGGGCGGCTGCCCCCCGCCGGGCCGCCCCAACAAAAAAGGACCGGGACGGGGGGACGGGCCCCCCTGGGCGGGGGGAACAAAGAGCAAACCCCCCCCCCGGCGATGAACGCCTACTAACGCACCTCATTAACGACGACCGTACACGGTGGATAATTGCCGGTTTGGTTGTCGTTACAGTGCTGGCATATTGCGGGGCAACAAAACAAGTTTTCAAATGAGATACCTAATTACCCACCCTGACCACGAGCCGTTTCTTACCTGGTACTTTGATGTGGAAAATCATTTTGTTGAGGGGATGACGGTGTACGATACAACGGCACGGCTATACACGACCGATGGGAAAACGTGGAAAAACATAAACATGGAATTGACAAAAGAACAATTATCCGAAATGCTCAACTGTCGCCAATACGGCGACGAAACTACGCCGGAAATTGAGCGCCTGGCAAAAGAAAACGGGCTTTGCATCGCCTTTGGCGCGTCCGACGACCTGCTCGAATTTCGGGGGAGTGTTTATGATGAGGCGGGGGCGTATAACGGAACGGTAGTTTATTTGAGCAAAAAAGGCAACGTGAAAGAGGAAAGTAAGCCGGGCCGGGTTGAGGTGTCGGCAAGTTGGTTGCCAAAAGAGCCGGTTACCACATGGTTAGTTGTAGCAAACATACCATTCGCCCCATTCGACATTTTCGAGGATGGCGAATTGTACTGCCGGGGTTGCGTGTTTCCATTTAAACCCATTGAGCAATGACCACAAAGGAAAAGATAATCAGAGCCGCAATAGCGGACGCAAAAAGGCAGATTGAAGAAATAGACGCCCTGATCGAAGCCCGGCCCATTTCAAATATTATCGAAATAAGGGAAGATTTCAAGGCCCTACTGGAACAAAATCAGGGTGTTGAAAAAAGGACACGCCCGGAGTTCTTAGAAGCGGTGGAAGAATTATCGCGCCGGGAAAAAGAGCAGTTTCGTATTGCCGAAATGATGAAAAACAGTACCAACCTGATTGAAAAGAAAGTGAAACTTGATTTTGAGTTACGCGACTTGAATAACGAACTTTATTTCCTGACAAGATGACCACACCACGACCAATTTACATAGGGGTTGACCCCGCTTTCCGCGCAGGCGGTTTTTGGGCCGCTATCCTGGATATGGAGGATAAAACGATTCGCTTCATGGAGTTTGACCTGCTTTCGTGGCACGACTTCCTAAGGTCTGCCGACGCGCCGCCGTCCTGCTTCATTTGTGTGGAGAATTCCAACCTGCAAAACAAGTCCTTCGATATGACCGGCACAAAGGCAGAAATTGCCAGGAAAGGTCGGAACGTCGGATGCAACCAGGCGGTAAGCGAACTTGCCTACCGTTCCGCCGTCCTGCAATATGGAGCGCGTAATGTGTTTCAGGTATCGCCGAAAGAGAAGGGAGTTAAGATCACGGATGCCCGCGTCTTTTTCGGCATAATGAAGCAGGAAGGCATTTTGTTGCCGCCGGGCGCAACTAACCAGGATCAACGCGATGCAGCAAAATTGGCGTTAATATGCCAGCGAAAGCCTTGTTAGAGGGCCGGTTTAAGGCCGCGAAAGGTTCCACAAATCAGACAATCCATCACCATGACCTACAAAGCACTCCGAAACGCATCCGGCGAATGGATAGCAATCTTCGACGACTTTGGCCCGCCCGAAATACTTACAACCGGAATACCCGAACTTATGACGGATGAAACGACAATGGAAGATTTGAGACAATTTTACGCTCAACTTGACTTCACCGGCATTGAATTGGTCGCGATTGAAATAACGATTAAGCCATGACACCCGAACAAGAAAAACAGATTATAATTTGGCGGCAAACCTGCCAATTCGTTGACGACCTCGTTAAGTCGTGCCCGGCCATGACTGCGATGGATGAACTACACGTGTGGTTTGGCGACGTTCACGGCTGGTTGGTTCATATTGGCACGGAAAGCGCCAGGGCAGAGGCCGAATACTCAAAGGCCTACTTTCGGGCAGTTGAAGCAGGGGTGAGCAATGAGGCGTTGAAGGTCATCAAAGGATCATCCACCATGACGGGCCAATACATGGCCGGGAAAAACCCGGAACTATTTGAAATCTGGCAACGGTTGAAAAACTTGAACCGGAATTTGGAAACGATTTTGAACGATATGCGTACCAACATTGTGACGCTACGCGAAGCGGATAAGCGGGAAGCGATGCAAATGCCTGCGCAAACGAAAGGCAATGGCCAACGCGATTATGTTTGGCCAACAGAGCAAAGGTAGGTATGGCAAGAATAACCGTCGCTTTCATGCGACAATTGGAACAACAGTTACAGCGGGAAGAAATCACATATTCCCGCATGGTTGAATTGCTGAATGAAAAAGCAAAAGAGAAAATGATATACTTTGTAGGAATACATCACAAGCCGGGACTGCCGGCGCTTTGCTCGACTACGCAAAGCGGGCGCAAGATTGACGCGGTTATTGCTTGCCTGAAACGGCCGTGCAAGAAGGTAAACCTGTTTTCTACAACATATATACCAGAATTGCCGTCCGCCGAATATAGCCGCGAATTACAGCGGTTCATCGACAATGTGCCGGATGAAAGCCTAATCGTACTTTTGGGGCAGGCGGTGAACAGCCACTTCCCGTCTCATTTTTACAGGCGGTCTAAAATAATCCGGTTTCGGCATCCGGCGTTTTCGCCGCCGATGTACGTGACGGATTTGGTTGAAGAAATATTAAGATAACCCGCACCGGCGGCACGTCAATGGTTGACCCCATCGGCGTCACGTAGCGGCGCATTCGCGGCAAAGGTTGTGCGTGATTTATGCCGCCGGTTGTGGGGCTTGACATCTTTGCATTTTGCCCCAGCCCGCCGGAGGAACAGACCACAAAGCGACGGGGGCCACACAAAGCCAAAATTCGCGGGCAAGCCGCGCGGCGTTGGACGGCGGGGCGCGGCCGTGAGCGGGGGAAGAGGGGGGCGGGGAGACCCGACAACGCCGCCGCCAACGAAGAGCACGCATCAGCCGTCTCGCGGCACTCCAGTTTCCCGCATTCCGGCGCAGCGGTATTTCCCGGGAAACCATTAAAAAATGGAACAGGAAAACCACAATTTGGGAACACCCACGACCAAAAGGCGGGGGGGCGGGAGACACCGGGGAAACAACCGGGGCTGGGGGAGAACCGGAGGGGGGCAACGACGGAGAAACGAGAAACCGCACAGGCGAAGGCAGCCGCGCTGAAAAGGCCGCCAACCCAGCCGGGAAGCAAAGGGCCAAACAACAGTACCTTTGCCGGCGCATTTCGTTTTGTTCCCGGCGCGTGAAACTAACCAGGCAAGGATGGGAAAGCGCGCCGGGTTTTAAGATAAATTTTACCATAGTTGAGAGGGACCGCTACCGACGAAATGCCGGGGCGGTTTTTTTATTTGTTCACATTTTCGTACATTTGTAGCGCCGGGTATCATTAGGCCCGGTTTTTGCGTATGGATACCACAACAATAGTAGTTTTGATGTTGATGTTCGCCGCAGCGGCGTTTTACGTTGTCCGAAAATACGGTAACCGATTCAAAAAATAAAACATGGCCTACCTGCTTCTTTTTCTGCTCTTAGCATGGGGATTGACCCAGGTAGTCAACAATCGGAAATAATGAGCAACTTTGAAGCAATCATACTTATCAGTCTTGCCTGTTCGCTTGGGTTATTTGCGGGGTACATGGAATGGCAAGGAAGCAAAGACTAATCAAAACAGCGCCGCAAAATGGACAAGGCAAAGTTTGACGAAATAGTACAAAGCACATCTTCCGACGAGTGGATTGACATTATGATCGAATCCGACCGGCGCGGAAAGGAATGGCTACAATCGGCAGATCCGAAGTTTCGAGCGTTGGCCCTTGCCATTAAAGCGGAACAGGCTTCAATTCACCAAGCGATAAAGGCCAAAGAGGCCGCAGCGCTTCAAACGATGCCCGCATGAGCCTAATCAGTATGGCCACTTTTTGCACGGAAACAAACAACCGTGCGCCCCTCTTAAAGCAGACTTTAGACAGCCTGCTTAAAACCGTTGACTTCCAAAAGCATCGTATTTTCATTATCGTAGCCAATCCATCCACCGAGAATGCGTCGAATATATCTTTCAATTCCAAGGGGATCTGTTTGCAAAGTCCTTGGAAGTCATCTGCCTACCTGAAAACATCGGCACGGCGAGAGCAGTCAATAAGGGGTGGAAACACCGGGTAGAGGGCGAAATGTGCATAAAGATGGATGACGATGTTGTGATACATCGGGCGGGATGGGTTGACGAAATGGAGGAGGCGTTAATCCGTGATCCGAAGATTGGTATTATTGGGCTAAAAAGAAAGGATTTATGGGAATGCCCCTGGTATCCCGATCCGGCATGGCGAAGTGTTTTGCGTATGTTGCCCCATGAGGCCGGGCAAACGTGGATTATTACGGAGGATGTGCACCATGTTATGGGGACTTGTCAGGCGTACAGCCCGGCACTACTTGAAAAGATAGGTTACCTATACCAACCGTTTCAATATGGGTTTGATGATTCGTTAGCGGCGATACGTTGTAAGGTAGCCGGGTTACGTTCCTGCTTTCTGCATGGGTACGAGATTGACCACATTGATCCGGGAGGCGATGCGTACACCCTGGAAAAGGTAGAGGCCACCAAGTCAGGCAGCCCTAACAACGTAGAATACCACCGACTAAAGAACGGCTACCAAAACGGCACCATTGGCATTTACTACGATGCCGACGGCGGGCAGCCTGACAGCGGGCCAATGGCGGGAGAATATACATGGCGTTTACCTAACCTTCAAACACGATGAATAGGTTTATAATTGACGGCATGGGATTGGTTGGCATTTCAATCGAAGCGGCCAAAGATGGCAGCCTATTAATTAGCGAGGAAAGGCCGCAGCCGGGCAACCCCATACCCACAAAGGAGGTTTCTTTGACTTTACGATCTGTTGGCGCAATTGATGTAATTGCGCTTTATAAGGCGTTTGAATCATCAGGAAAGGTAACGTTAACTATTGATAGCAACGAGTAAGCCATGCCGACCATGCCATACATAGTACAAGTTGACGCAAACGGTTGCCAGCGCCTTTGCTTAGCCGACGGCACACCCATACCGGCACAGATTGAAAGCACCTTATACCAAGATACGGAGCAGGCAAGGCAAGGGCTTTGCACATTTAGTGTATTGGTATTCATTGAGGATGAAATAGGGCTAAATGCCAGCACAACAATACGCATAGCAACGGAAGGATGGTCGCTACAAATGCCAGACGGCAGGATACTGGATGTTGACAACTACATTAAAAGGCAGACCAGACACGGCGTAAATGCTGTACAGTTAACCGTAACAGCGAAGATGATACAGACCGTAGCAATCGGCGGAATATGCAACACTGTAAACATAAAAGCCGATGCCGACAATGCCTAAAGCAACACGCGCCCCCTGGATGCCACCACCCCGTAAGGCGTGGACGCACGCTAAGCGTTGGGCAAAATACAACACCCACGCATGGCGTGACGCCCGCTTGGCGTTCTTGGTTGCGTGTAAGTACCAATGCGCTACCAATGGGTGTAGCAACCCGGCAACGTCGGTAGACCACGTTAAGCCGATCAGTAGCGGGCATGATGGATGGGATCAAAGCAACTGGCAGCCGTTGTGTACGGCGTGCCACAGGAACAAGAGCAGCAAGGAAGGAGGACACGCGGCGGCGGGCAGGACGGCAGGCCCGGAAGGGAGGGGTGTCAAGTCGACTTAACGCGAACCGCTGTACATCGGCGCCCCCTCAAACACGAGACATAGCCACCAAACAGTTTTTTAGACCGGTCTAAAAATGGCAAACGAACTAAATCAATTCAAAGTAGACAAATTATCGTTCGGAAAACCCGGAGGCGGGCCGGTACTTGCAAAAAGTAGGTATATCAAACCGCCAAAGTGCAAGCAAATACCGGAAAAGCGTTTAAAGTATAAGTTTGCCGAAGAACTTGCCAGGGACATAAAGCCCGAAATTGGTATGCGGGTATTTGCCTTTTTGGACGGCACGTTTATTGCCGGGGATTTTATCGAAGCGTGGTTTGTTGAGCAAAATATCAGAACAAAGGAGTTGACTATTTCAACCCTCAGCCTTAGCCCTAACAACGTCGATAGTTTGGCAAATCTTATGGAGTGCGGGTATGTTGAAAACCTAAATTTGATCGTTTCGGATTATTTCTACTCACACGAGCGCCAATCCTTAGTACCATATATCCGCGAAAAACTGGACAAGGATAACCGCTTTCAATTTGCCGCAGCCGGGACGCACTGCAAACTAACAATGTTTGAGACGCCGAAAGGGGCAAAGGTCGTGATTCATGGAAGCGCCAATCTTCGGAGTTCATCGAACATTGAGCATATAACAATCGAAGAAAACCCGGAACTTTACGACTTCACAATGGAGGTTCACCGGAATATCCTGGAGAAATACAAAACAATTAACAAAGCCGTTAGGTATAACAATCTTTGGCTATGAGCGATCAAAAGCAGAAAATTAAGAATTGGTATTCAAACGCCAAAGGCCGGTTAGTAAGCATGGCGAAAAAGGCGAACGCGCAAAAGTCAGACGATACGCCATTTTGAGCAAAGCCGACCTTAAGCAGATCACAAACGCCCTGTTAGACGAAAAAGTAGACATCGGCGAAGAAGGCAATCCGCGATTGGTAACAAAACGCGAGGCGCTTTTAATGCGGATCGTGCAAGACGCCATTGGCGACGAAGACCCCGCCATTAGGCAAAAGGCGTCTGTTTTAATTTTGAACCTTATCGACCATGCCGCCGAAAAGGAGCCAGCCCGAAAAGCCGCAATTAAGAACAAAAACGGAAAGGAATTATGAGAGGAGGCCACAATATCAAATCGGCAATAGACAAGAAAATAGAGGGGACAACCCGAAAAGCCCGCGACGCCGGGCGGGTTGAGTTAATAGTCAGCCCCGTTTCGGAGATACCGCCGCCGAATCACTTTTCGGCCCGGCACGTTGAGAAGTGGAACTGGGTTTGCGCGCGGCTGTCGGAAAAAAGCCTGTTAACCGAAACCGATTCGGACGCCGTACAAATCTACGTGGAAACGTGGTGCGTTTATGAAGATTGCGCCGCCGACGTCCGGGAAAATGGTACGGTACTTTGGATTGAAACAAGCGCCGGTAAAAAGCCGATCACAAACCCATCCTACCGACACATGAAAGACAGCGAATCTACTTTGCGAATGATATGGGATCATTTCGGAATGACGCCACGCGCCCGAATGGGTATCAAAGCCCCCGAAAAGCCCAAAACGTCCCTCATCCTCGAAATGATGAAAGGCAGACAACCGACTAAAAAAGCAGTATGAACGAAAACTTACCACAATTCAAAAACCCGCTACCACCGCCGGAACGGACAACAACAAACGAAACATCTGGCGAAATGCGCGAAGGACCTTGGCGACCAAGTATAAAAACAACCGACGAAGGCGAGCCAAGATGCTCGGATGTGTCTTGTTTATTGGCGTGGATTGGTTTTGCGGCGGCTTTGCTTTGCGGAATTTTTCAACTTATAAAATGATCGAACGCGCCACCGCATACATAGACGACATCCTATCCGGCAAAATCATTGCCGGGAAGTGGATACGCCTTGCAATGGAGCGGCACAAGCGCGACCTTACCCGCGTTGGCGATCCGGCGTTCCCGTACTATTTCGATGAAAACGAAGCGCGGCGGGTGTTGGCATTGTACGACCTTTTCAAGTTCAGCAAAGGTAAAGAAACCGGCCAGCCGTTCGATATTATGCCCTGGTTTGCCGCGTTGGTGTACATGGCATACGGATGGAGACGGGAGGACGGCGACGGCAAACGATTTCGGAAAGTGTACTGCAAAGTAGGGCGCGGCAATGCCAAAACGGCTAATCTGGTAACGATTGGCGTCATTGGCTTTTTGTTCGACAATGCCACCGACCCGGAGGTGTACTGGATAGCCACCAAGAAAGACCAAGCCAAAATAGGATGGGATAGGCAGCGGACAATGATGAAAATGCTTGTTTCGGATTTTCCCGAACTTGGGCAAATGTTAAACATCCCGACCGGCCACACCTCCACAAAAGTCAGCCGGACGGATGCGCTTTCCTGGGTGACGTATTTGGGTAGAGACAGTGAGGCCGAGGACGGCGCAAGCCCTTATTACGTGCTGGCAGACGAAATACACGCATGGGATAATGACGACCTTTTAAACGTGATGGAATCCGGCATGGTCAAAGTTGACGACCCAATGACCTGGATGATCACCACCGCCGGGTATAAACCGTTGGGGCCGAACAGCCAATTTTTGACCGCGTGTAAAAACATCCTGACCGGCATAACTGAAAATGATGAGTTATTGGCGTTCGTCTACGAATTGGACGAAGGCGACGATTGGCGTGACGAGGCGGTATGGTGCAAGGCAAATCCCGGCCTTGAAATATCGGTATCCATGACCGGACTACGAACCGAATATAACAAGATAAAAAGTCAGGGCGTCACAAAGGAAATTGACTTCAAAGTCAAAAACCTGAATATTGAGCAGGCCGGTTCGTCGGGATGGATACCGGATGAAAAGTGGATGCAATGCGCCGAAGAATACGACGAAGCCGACCTGTTAAGCCGCGAATGTTGGGGCGGGTTGGATATGGCAGCAACAAATGACTTCAATTCTTTCGTTTTGTATTTCCCCCCGGTTGACGATAAAAAAGGCGTGGTTATTCCTTACTACTGGATACCGGAGGATGCCGTACAACAACACCGCAGCCGCCGCCCGTTTGTGGAGCAATGGGTACGGGATGGGACATTACGAACAACGCCGGGCGACGTAGCCGACTACGAACTAATACGGCGGGATATTGTCGAAATATGCCAGCCGTACTACTTGCAAAGTATCGGGTTTGACCGGCAGTTTTCGTCTTATATTGTACCGGCATTAATGGAGGACGGAATGAGAATGGAGGTTGCCCCGCAAACATGGCTTTATTTAACCCCGGCAGCCCTGCACCTGGAACACGGCATCTACGGCAAAACCATAACCCACGCCGGGCACCCGGTTTTGCGTTGGAACATGGCAAATGTGAGTATGCAACGCAGCGACAGAAACAACAACTACCTACCCTCGAAAGGCAAAAGCGCCGAAAAGATCGACGGCATCGCAGCGACGTTAAACGCGATGGGGCAATGGTTGAAAGAACGGGGCGAAACGCCGCAGGGTAGTTACCTATTTGAAAGTGATTTAATAATGATAGGATGAAAAACGAACCCGGAAACGGAATTTTAAAAACAATGTAAAATGGAAAACAAAACAACTTGAAAAAAAACAAAAACCCCCCCAGCGAAAGAACAACCCAAACACGCCGACAAACCCGGCGGGGCCCGCCCCCGAAACCCCAAAGGAAAAAAAACAAAAAAAAAACCAAAAAACCAGCAAACAAAAAACAAAAAAAGAAGAGCCGACGCCGACGGACCTTAAATTCCCCCCCCCTTCCCCCCCCCTCCCGGAGAAATTAAGGGGTGAGGGGGGGACAAAAAGGCCGCCCAAAGAGCCCCCAGTTGTTGTTAAAAAAAAAAAGAAATAAAACACAAAAAAGGAGCGGGGCCCCACCCAACCAACAATAAAATATAATTTAAAACGGGTGGGGAAAGCCGAATTTTTTTAAATTGGGAGGGTGGCGGAGCCCGCGCCGTGGGCGCAACGGAAAAGGGGAAAAAAAACCCGCAAAAAAAAAAAAAAAAAAAAAAAAAAAAAAACAAAATGGAGAATAAAATAACCAACCTGAAAAAAGACAAAACGGCGCGCGGCGGCAATCTTTGGGTATTTGAATACGACGGGGTAAAAACAATTATTGCGGAAGTGGGATTTGCAGAGTCGCGGAACGTTTTTTTATTTGACATTATAATGCACCGGCCCGATGGCCGATATTCAATTGCGATGGAAGTTCTCGGAGAACTACTTACAGAGCATGAAAATGCCGTATTGAATTGGGCTGCATTGCAATGTCTTAAAGCATACGAAAAACGAGCAAAACAGCAAAATGATTAGAATCCTCGTACTTGAACAAACCTACCTTTCAAACACCGGCTATTGGCGGCTATACCGCCCACTGGACGTTATGCGCCAACTTTACCCCGGTGTATTTCACCTGACGTACAAGTACGAGCGGATGACGTATGCCGACATTATGGAGCATGATATTGTCATCACGCGGAGGCCAAGCGGGGGAGATGCCGGCGCTCTGGTAAAGTTGATCGAAAAAGCCCGGATGCAAGGCCGTCACGTGATTTTTGATGAGGATGACGCCGTAATGGCCTGCCCTGACACGCACGAACTTTACAGCGTATTCCAGAAAAAGGAAGTCCGGGAGCAGTACACGGCGGCGCTCCGTTGCGCTTCACAGTTTTGGTTTAGTACCCCCGCTTTCCTTGAAACCATCCACCCGGAAGGGTTGGTTATCCCAAACGCCATACTGCCCACCGATATGCCCGACGAGCCGACGCCGGATATGGGGCTGTTTGGCTGGCAAGGGAAATCTATCCAAGTGCACGACCTTATGGCCGGGCGGACATGGTACGACGCCAACAAAGACAAGGCAGCGGCCTGGATTTTCTTCGGCTACAAACCCCCGTTGGATCATTCGGCCAATACGAAACTAATCCCATACATCGACGATGTGGACGTTTATATGGCTTCCTTCCGGCAAAACGGGATCAACGCCATGTGGAAGCCATTAACGCCGTGCGCGTTCAACGATCATAAAAGTAATATCAACTGGTTAGGCGCAACGATGGGCGGCGGCTACTGCATTACCAACTACGCCGGACGTCCGGGATGGGAATTTGCCAGCGCCGAAGTTCTACCCTATTCAGAAGCCTGCGAATTGTGGGCAGCCTCGAAGGCGCATATACTGGAGAACTATAATTTACTCAACACGGCGCGGATGCGGGCGGAAAGCATATTTGCACTTGTGCCTCACTTTTTAGCGCAAACGGCAGTATGAACAAAAGATGGATGAGGATAATTTTTGCCATACTTGTCGCTTCGGCGGCTTTGTATATCCTTTATGAGCAAATAGGCGGATGGGCAACCTTAGCGGTATATATTTTGCTTTATGCCAATAACTTAACCCACCCAGTGCCGGAAAAGCAAGAGCCATGAACACCTGCCGCATCTCAAAGGAAGTCCTGCAAGACGCCGAAAGTATGGCGGCAGTCATCGACGCCGGTTTTTTGCTAAAGAATCCGGTAAAAAATGATGAGATAAGTGGGCCAGGGATTGACGGCGATGGAGACGAATATGCTTTGTGTTTTTGGGTAATCGAGCCGGGCGTTTTGTCTGTTTCGGCAATCAAAGCAAATAATTTTTACTCTTTGAATGACAATATTGCAAGCATGACTTTTTCAATTGACTTTAGTTAAGATGACCGTTTGCCTCATATATTCTGGCCACCTCCGCACATGGGAGCAATGCAAGGGCAATCACGCCGAAGTGTTGCGCCCGGCACCGGCGCACGTTGTCCACTACAACGAGACAACGCACGACCTGACGCCGTACCACCGCGACGAGTGGCGGCATTACTACCGGGGCAATGAATACCCCGAAACGGAATCGCAGCCGGAAAACACGCTGTCGATGTGGCGCGGAATGTGGAACGCATGGCAGTTAGCGCCGGAGGGGTTTGATTGTTACGTCCGTATTCGGTACGACATCATCCTGGAGGGCGGCGGCGTTGACTTTCCGCAGTGGCCAATGGAGAATAACACGGTTTACATCCCGGAGGGCAACGATTACCGGGAAGGGGTTAACGACCAATTTGCGTTTGGAAACCGGCAAAGCATGGAAAAGTATTATAGCGTATTTCACCACCACAAAACGCACTTTGATGCGGGCAAGCCGTTCCACACCGAATCGTACCACAAATACACGTTGGATATGTTGGGGGTGAATATTGTGCGCATACCTATCACAAACAGGATATTAAGGCCATGAGCGATTACCGAATTAACGCAATTGACGACATCGAAACAACAGGCGTTCCGATATGGTATGAAGGTAGGACGCGATTTTACCGAACACTATACCCAACCAAATTCAGCCTAATAAAAGCCGTTTTTGTGTTCATTTTGCTTTGGTTATTTCACAGAAAAAAGTATCGGTTTAAAATTAGAAAGATTTGAAAAATGGCTAAAAAAGCAGAAAAAGCGCCGCAATACGAGCAAAGACACCTGAAAGAGGGGAGTTTTTGCAATTTCCACAGTTTCTACGAACAGATAGCCCGATGGATACCCGACGGCGGCACCTGGGTAGAAATCGGCGTATATTGGGGCGAATCTTTCCGATGGGGCACGGTCGCCTGCCTGAATGAAGGAAAGAACGTGAATATGGTAGCCGTTGATGCCTTCCCTTGGCCGCATAACGGCATGGAAATGGTAGACGTATTTCATGCCCACATGGGGCCTGAATTAGCCCGCAAATACCAAACGATTAAGTCCGGCAGCGCCGAAGCGGCGGTAAACTTTGCCGATCAGTCCGTTGACTTTGTGTTCATTGATGCCGATCATGTGTACCACCGGGTACGCGAAGATATTTTGGCATGGCTGCCTAAGGTTAAGCCCGGCGGCATAATTGCGGGGCACGACTACAATGCACCGCATGAAGTGAAAGAGGTTGTTGATGAGATATTTGGCGGCCGCGTTGTCACCATTCCGTCGGATGATTTCGACGCCGAACACCGGCCTTTTTATTGTTGGAAAGTTCAACTTTGAAAAATGAACAAGCGGCACTTTGGTGAATGGTAAAATAGTTGATAGCATCGCTATCCGGTTCGATTCCGGGCCAATGCCGACAGACGTGAAGGCCGCCGCTTGTTTTTAAGACACTGAAACATGAACATCGAAAAAATTAAACAGGCGATTGATTCCGGCCTGCCGGATGAAGCAATCGAGGCCGAAATGATCCGCGTCATCGCCGGGGATGATCGGGCGCTGTCCCTTATTTTTCAGATCGTTCAACACCGGCAACAAGTAGACCGCGAATTAATCAGCAGCCTAAACCTACTCCTTTCAAAAGCCCACGTAGCCCTGGAAGATCGGAAGTTCAACAAAGGCGGGTTTATCCAAAAGGAAATCCGCGATTTTTACGAGAAGAACAAGGGTGTTATTGGGCACTGCTTTAACTTATGAAAAAACAAATTGAACACATCTACCCCGCAATTGACGGCTGGTTTGACTTTCAAACCTTTTACCGGCAAATCGCCGAATGGATACCCGACGGCGGAAAGTGGGTAGAGGTTGGGGTATATTCCGGCAAGTCGTTTTCGTTCGGCATTATCGAATGCATTAACCGGGGCAAAAAGGTAGAGTTTACCGCCGTTGATATGTTCCCCGAAGAATGGATTTACATAGGCAATAAGCCGCCCGTCCGGGAAATGTTCGACAAGGCTATGAAACCGCTTGAGGGGCATTTTAATGTCGCCGTTGGAAGGTCTGCCGACGTTGCTCGGCAATTTGCGGATGAATCGCTGGACTTTGTTTTTATCGACGCTGCGCACGATTATATTAATGTTCGTGCCGATATTATCGCCTGGACTTGCAAGGTGCGGAAAGGCGGCATTATCGCCGGACACGATTACGAAGTGGACTACAAAAACGGCGTGGTAAAAGCCGTTGACGAGGCGTTTGGCAATAAGGTAGAAATGATACCGTATGACGATAACCCCACAAAACACTGTTGGAAGGTACAACTATGAGCGAACCGCTAAAAATAGTCATAACCGCAAACGGCGAAGGCTCCCGGATGAAGGCGCTCAGCCCAAAGCCGAAACACCTGCTTTATTACGGCGGCAAGCGCATTATTGACTGCATTGTGGAAGCGCTGCAGCCGTTTGGCAGGGTGTACGTTTTTGGCCGGGATAGGGAAGTATTACCGGAAGGCGTTTGGATGGGTTGCACGGAAACAGCCAACCGTAAGGCGCAACTTGAATTACTCAGGAATTGGGAAAACGTGCTTATTGTTGACTGTGACGTAATACCCGTATTTGAGGGCGACACGACACCGGAACCCGGAGAGAAGTATTATCCGTTGTTAAAAACTCTTGAGCAAGACGCTATTTGGTGCTTTGAATCAGATAACCCCAAATACGGCGGCCTCGAAATGTCGGAAACAGGAACTTTATCAGCCGCCAAAGAGCGGGGCCAAGGCCACAAATACCGCGCATCAGGCCTCTACTTACTGAAACACGTTGGTGCGACCGTTGACCGGATGACCGACCCCAACAGCATTGCCGCCGCAATGATCGGCGCAAGAATGGTTTATGAAAACACATTTATCCGGGTTGGCGACCCGGAGGATTATTTAAACGCTTTAAAGTGATTGTAGCCGTAGACTTCGACAACACCCTTGCAATGGGCAGCGCCCAGCATATTTCCATACTGGCACCTAACCGGCCATTAATTGCCCGTTTGCAGGAACTTCGCCGGACGGTTAACCCGACGATCAAAATAGTAACAGCCAGGGGTAGTAAGGACGGGTTGACGACACCGGAAAAGGAGCACAGGTATTTGCGCGTGATAGCGGATTGGCTCAAAAAGTACGACGTACCGTTTGACGAAATATCTTTCCAAAAGGAATACGCCAACCTCTACATCGACGACCAGACAATAACCCCGCACAGCGCCTTTGAAGGACTTACCAGTACCTTCACCGGCAACCGGGTAATACTGACCGAAACAACGGCGATTAAATACGCGCCGTCTGCCCTGTTTGAGTTTGAATGGTACAAGCGGGCCAGGTTGTTAGGTTTCACCGTGCCGGATGTTCTTTTTGCAAATGATGAGTGCATTATTACCCAAAGGATACACGGCTACCGCAAGCCAATTTCAGACGACTTTATCGGACTTTTGGATAATTTCAAAAAATGCGACCTTTCGAGAAACGACGATTACCGCACCTATTTGGGTAACCTAAAAGGGTATGAAGGGACGCCGGGCATATCACCGGATGCAATCGCCGTAACAAAGGCGCTTATTTACAAAGGGCATTTGTCCACGTTTTTTCATGGCGACCTAAGCACGACAAACGTGCTATGTCGGGGCGAACGTGAAAATGATCCGGTTTGGTTAATTGACCCGAACTGCAAACACATTTTTGGTTCGTACCTGACCGACGCCGGGAAGGCGGTTTTTTCCTTAATCGCCTACGAGGCGCAATTCCCGGAGGCGCAAAAGATCGTAGACCGTTTTGGTACGGACGTTTGGTTTTTCGCCGTAGCGGAGGGGTTGCGGGTATGCAAGTATCAGCCGAAGTATATCAGTATTGTTAACAATATAGCCGACTTAATCTGACAAGTAAAAATAAACTTGTTGTTGTAGGTATGGAGGCCAGTATCGCAGCAATTTTACGCGTGAAGTGTATTTATTAAAATGTTGGCCGCCTAAGAAAACCCTATCTAAAAGTTGGATTTTGCAAATGCAGAAAGGAGTTCTCAACCCCTTCCTGTTTTTTATTATGTGCTCTTTTGATACAGAATTTTATCGAGCGTGTGAACAGTATGTTCATGAAAAATGGAGCAATAATAGCAAGCCTATGTATGGCGGGAATGGTGGGACAAAAAGGGCAATTTAGTGGTAAGTTGTCAGATTCAGATATTTCAACAGATTTTATAAATATGGCAATGGATTGTGAAAAAATTATAGGCAATAAATGTAAACTCAAAAGCCCTAATTTGACACCATCCGTAGATAATATTTCTTATCACGACCTCTTTTGTATTTTGGAGATTGGAATACTGGTACAATAACGGCTCACCTTCAGGGTTCGCGAGCGCTTTTTATGGAAAATTCAGCACCAAAATGCTTAATTAAAATTTAATAAGATGCTTTTACCCGACGAATATTTCCAAGTTTACGGCGAAAAGTTAGCCGAAACAGGCGAGCCAAAACGCGCCTGGGATGAAACGGAAAAGGAGTTTAACCGCCGATTTTCCGCAACGGCGTCCAATGTCGTTTTTCGTCGGTTCAACAGTTACCGATCTTTTCAGGCATCTTTCCGGCAGTACAAAAAGGGCGGGTTGCCGGGACATATTGAAGTGGTAATTTTGTTGGTTTGAAAAATAAAACAGTGTCGCAAGTTCGAATCTTGCTACTTGCTGAAACATAGGAACCGGCAGTAAAGCGTGAGGTCTGGTTGGCTAACTGTTAAAAAAATGCCGCGCTATCGTTTCCAATAGCGCGGCATTTGAGTGTGGCAAGGAATCAAACCTTGCACCGTCGGCGTGATTGGATACCGCTCTCATACATCCCGCTGGACTTCGTTACGGTTGCGACCCGTTGTAAACCTATACTCATTCGGAACACACTCGGAGGCAAAGATACAAATTTTTGGAAACTCAAATAGCCTTTTCCCTGCCCTAAAAGCCCCGCTTTGGCCCGATAGTAGCCCACTTTTGCACTAATATGCGAATAGGAGGCTACGAAATCGGGTTATTTTACGCGCGCAAGGTCGAACAACCGGCCGCGCAACGCGGGTTAGACCTGACTAACCCCGGCGTGGCCGCATATTTAGGGCTAACAGCCTACTCCCCCGGCGGAACGCAAATAAGCAATGACATCGTACTGACAATTCCCCCGGCATGGTCGGCTATTCGGTATATTTCCGAAGGTATTGCCAGTTTAGGCCGGGGCGTATTCAGCCGCCAAAGCGACGGCGATGTTTTCCCCGATCACAATTCCCCTGTTTCGTATTTGGTGGACGGCAGACCGCACCCGCACTACTCCATGTTTGACTTTTTGCAAACATTGGTCTCTAATGCGTGTATGGGTAATGGCTTCGCCCGTATCCACTTCGACCCGGTTACAGCCCGGCCTACGGCGCTGGAACTGATACCGCAGGAATATGTCGCGGTACTTTACAGCCCGTCCGGGCAACTATTTTACCATATTTCCGGCGTCCTGGACAACCAAGCCGTAAACGTGTATTTGCCGGAAACGGAGATGATCCACATTAAGGGCGTGACGTTCACCGGGTTAATGGGCAAGCGCGTTTCGTTTGTGCATCAAAGTTCGTTTAGCCTTGGCGTCAATTCGGCGAAGTATTCCGAAACCTACTTTGAGAAGGGCGCAAGCGTTGGCGGGCTTATCACGTTTCCGAACGTACTAAGCAAAGACCAACGCGACATCCTGAAAACCAAACTTACCGAACAACACCTGGGCGGCAAAAATGCCGGTTCGATCATGGTGTTAGATGCGGGCGCGGATTTTAAGCCGATGCAGGCGGGGCCGGAAAACTCCAAAGTAATTGACTTCGCTAACCTTTCCACCGTTGAAGTATCGCAGATTTTCAAAGTCCCTTTGCACCTGCTTTCGCAGTTAGACCGCTCTACATTCTCAAACATGGAGCAACAAAATCAGGATTTTGTAGTGCATTGCCTTCGGCCCTGGGCTAAGAAAATCGAGGAAGAATTTAACAGCAAACTTTTTACCACTTCCGAAAACCGGACACGGCGCAAATTCTTTGCGTTCGACCTGGACGCTATGATGATGGGCGATATGCAAGCGCAGGCGGCTTTCTTTAGCAGTGCGATTCAAAACGGATGGATGACACCAAATGAGATTAGGGCTAAAAAGAATATGAACAAAATAGGTGGAGGGGAGACCCTTTTCATTCAGCAAAATATGTCGCCGATGGAATTACTCGGCGAAATCTTACAAGGCAAAAACAATGGGCAAGAAACACAAACGCCGGGCATCGAGGCCGATGTACCGGACGCGCAAGGCATCGACAGCGCCGCCGCAAACGAACAGCCAGCCGCCGCAGCCTGACGGGCAGCGCGGGGAACCGTTCGGGTTGAAGATGCGGGCAGCGTTCAAACCGGGGTCTATCAATGCCGAAGATCGGACGGTTGAAGTCGTCTTTGGTTCGGATAAACCCGTGCGGATGTACACCTGGGAATACGGCCCGATAAACGAGGAACTTTCCTTTGAAAGCGCCCACGTTCGCATGGACAGGCTTAACAGCGGCGCGCCCGTCCTGGATAATCACGATGCCTACGGTTCAGTATTGGATACCGTTGTGGGCGTGGTGGAAAAGGCGTGGAGTGACGGGAAGAAAGGCTATGCAAAGTTGCGTTTTGCCAAAACCGACAAGGGCGACAAAATGCTGGAAATGGCCCGCGACGGCATCCTGCAAAACGTATCGGTCGGGTACGCGGTGCATAAATACATGCGCTCCAAATCGAACGACGAAGGCAAACTCGACAACTACAAAGCCGTTGATTGGGAGCCTCACGAAATTTCAATGGTAGCCGTTCCGGCTGATGCCGATGCAAAGTTGCGCTCTTTGGCAGGCCCGGAAAACGCCGTAACAATCGAAGATGAAAACGGGAAGATCGAAACCCGCAGCGCCGAAATGTACGACATGGAAGGGCCAAAAGGACAGATCGAATCCTGCACCGACGCAATCAACGAACTGAACGAAGAAATAAACAACAGTTTGGCAGCAGCCGAGGCATACCCGGAACAAGCCGACCTATATGCCGCCGTAGTGGCAGCCCACAAAGCCGCCATATCGGCACACCTGGAAGTTATCGCCGCCGTGAATGGGCAGCGTTCGCCCAATGACATTATCAACCAGCGACGCCTTCAGGCCAAAATCCTAATGGCTCGTTTTCCAAACAAATAACACAAACACTATGCAAACAGCACAAATGCTGAAAGCCAAACGCGAAGAACGGGCGGCGGCGCTGGACAAGGTAAAGGCGCTCAGTGCAAAAATTGAAAATCGTACCTGGAAAGAAGATGTAGACGGCCCGGCACTTGACGCGGCTAAAACCGAACTGGAAAGCCTGGAAACGGAAGTACGCCGTTTGGAAGGCATTATGGACATCGAAGCCCGCAGCGCTTCATGGACTTCCAGCACCACCACCGAAAACCCGGTAACGGTCAACGTCATTTCCAGTCGTGGCGACAACGTGAATACGGTAAAAAAACAATACCGTTTTGCCGAAGCCGTGCAAGCCCTTCGCAGCGGGAAAATGGAAGGCTTTGTCAAAGAAATGCACGAAGAAGCCCTACGCGAAGCCGCACATTGCGGTATCCGTGACTACGGCGCGGGCATTATGATCCCGGCATTTGTCCAGCAACAGCGCGATATGACCGCCGGAACGACGACCGAAGGCGGCTACACCGTACAAACCGACGTTGGCGAATTGATCCCGTTCCTTGATCCGCAGGGCGTTCTTTCCCGCTTAGGCGTGGACTTTATGTCCGGCCTTGTGGGGAACATAGACTTCCCGCGCAATGACGGCACCGCTACGGCAGTATGGGCAGGTGAACAAACCACCTCGACCGAAACAAGCCCGACGTTTGACCGGGTGCAATTCGCGCCCAACCGTTTGACTGCCTACACCGAAATTTCGAGCCAGATCATGCGGCAATCGCAAATCATGATCGAAAACATGGTGCGGAATCGTTTGATGCGCGCCCGTGACAACGCCCTTGACGTTGCAGCCCTGACCGGCGCAGGCGGCACGGCCCCGACGGGTATTACCGGCACTTCCGGCGTGAACGTTATCACGGTCGCCGCTTCGCCCACCTGGGCCAAGATTGTCGACTTTGAAACGCAAATCGCCGCCGATGATGCCGCTTTTGGCACTAGTCTGGCATACCTGACCACCCCGCAAGTTGCGGGCATCCTGAAAGGCGCAAAGCGCGACGTTGCCGGTAACGGCTTCATCTGGGAAGGAAACAACACCGGCACGGGTTCGATCAACGGCTACCGCGCATTGACGTCCACCCTGGTCCCGACCGGGTCGGGCGGTCACTATATGTTCTTTGGTAACTGGAATCAACTGAAAGTTGGCCAATGGGGCGGCACGGAACTGCTGCTTAACCCGTACACCCGCCTGAAAGATGCTACCATCGAATTGGTGTTGAACACGTGGCACGACATCGCCGTAGCACACGGCCAGGCGTTCAGTTATTCCGCAACCGTACACCCGTCGTAAGCAATGACCTGGGAAGTAACGACACAGCCGACCGCCGAACCGCTCACCGTTGACGAGGTGAAAACGTTTCTCAACCTGACCTCGAATGAGGATAACGGGATGTTAGAAACGTTTATCCAAGCCGCGCGGGAATGGGCAGAGAAAACGACGGGCCGCGTCTTACTTACGCAGACGATAAAGCAATATTGGGATGAGTGGCCGTCGGGGCCGTGGTGCCTGGGCATTAGTCCGGCTTCGGCGGTCACTTCCATCTCATACAAGGACGAAAACGGCGCAACGCAAACGTGGAGCGCCGCAAACTACACCGCCGACACCGTAAGCATACCGCCGCGCATATTCCCAACAGAGGGCGTAGACTATCCGACGCTGGGCCAATACCCAAACCCGATATGGGTTACCTATGTAGCCGGGTACGCCACGACGGCGGCGGTTCCGGCAGATGCAAAAGCGGCGATGCTGCAAAAGATCGCTTTCCTATACGAAAACCGGGAGGACATACCCGTGCAAGGCGTAGGAAGCGGCTACCGGGTACGGAGCGCCGACGCATTGATTTTTCATAACCGCGTCAATCTGATATAATGCCTACCGGGAACATTAACAAACTGCTTATGCCTGACATTGCGGCGATGGATACAACCATTTACCTGCAATCATTCACGACAGCAGCAGACAGTTACGGCGGATTGACAAAGACCTGGGCGACATACGCAACCGAAAAGGCAAAACTGGAATGGAGCGCCACCGGGAGCGGGGAAGATTATGAGGATCACGTGAATCTGTCTGTTTCGCGTATCGCTTTTACAATTCGCTGGAAGTCCACCCCGACGGTGAAACACCGGGTTTTGTACGCCGATGAGGCGTATGATATACGGAAGATCGAAGAAATCGGCAGGCGCAAATTTTTGAAAATCACGGCAGAAAGGAAGTTGTAATGGATAGCACACAAAACGATATTAACCGACTTGTCCGGGCGCTATACAAGGTAAGCGAAGGGGCAAAAAAGGAAACCCGTGCTATTTTGGCGGAAGCGGCTATGCCGGTCATTCAAATGGCCCGCGCATCTGCACCCGTTTCAAAAGCGGTCCACTATCGGTATAAGTATTCCAAGAAAGTGAAAGGATCACGCAGGCCGAAAGGGCAGGGCGAAATAGTCGCTACCTACCGCCCCGGAAACCTTCGGGATTCGATTAAAGGTATCTTTTTCCGTCGCGCTGCAAACTCCGTTTTTGTAGGCCCTGTATTGGCTCGAAAACCTACCGGCGTCTTTGGCCCTGAATACTCATTTATTTACGATGACGGCGGCTTTAAATCGCGCACAGACGGGTACTACGCCCGCTTTGTAGAGTTTGGCGTACCGGAATTAGGAATAAGCCCGCAGCCGTTTATGCGGCCCGCCGTAACGGCACTACCGAGGGCGGGAGCGATAGCGGTTAAGAAGTTGACACAGACGGTTAATCGGTACTGGGAGAAGTACGCAGCCGCAAAGGGAAGATGAACGTAACCGGCCCAATCAAAACGCTTATAGGCGCAAACGTAACCGCAAACGGACTATTCGCCGGGCGCGTGTATCCGGGCGTATTGGAGCAAGAAACGGCGTATCCGGCGGCGGCAATGAACGTAGTTAATACAAACCCAAATAACAGCAAAACCACAGCCTCAACGCTGGATAAGGTTGCGCTACAAATTGACATTTACGGCACCACATACGCCACGACGGCAGCAGCCGCAGCGGCGATACGCGGGGCAATAGATTATACAAGTTCCGGCAACCTGACGCACATCGAATGTGAAGGCCAACAGGATATGTTTTCCGAAAAGCCGGAGTTATTCCGAATAATGCAAACTTATTCAATCGGTTACAAATGAAACGCATAACACTACTGAAAGCAATATCCCCCAAACACAAGGCCGGTTTTGGGATCGAAGTGGAGGACGCTATCGCGGCAATGTGGGTACAACAAGGCAAAGCCATTTACGGCACCGATGACCAGCCGCTAAAGAAGGGCAACCTGGAATTGTACAACAACTGCACCCCGATCAGCCCGGCGGAAGCCGCCAAAAAAGCCGCATTGAAGCCACCGGCGGAATAAGAAACAGAACACAAACACTACTAAAAAAATAAGCACATGGCAACCGCAGGTATAGTCAATACCAAACTACTGAAACTGCAATATGCAGACGCACCGAATACGCCGGTAACAGTCACTTGCCTGACCAATGCAGAGTTAAGCATCTCAAACGAGATGTTCGACACGACATGCAAAGACAGCGGGCAATTCAAAGAAGTCATCCCCGGCCAAACGTCCGGTACATTGTCCGGGGAGGCGTTCGTTGCATACGACAGCGCAAACGGGCACGACGAGGTAGCAACAGACACGCTCAGCCAGGCAAAACTGGAATGGGTATTCGGCACCGGCGTTTCCGGCGATACGAAATTCAGCGGGCAGGGGTATTTTTCCTCTTTCTCCGTTTCGTCTCCCGGACAAAACGAAGGCGCTTCGTTCTCTTTCGAGATCACTTGCACCGGCACGATCACGAAGGGTACTTTCTCTTAATCTGAAAAAATGGCAAAATGGTTAATTACATTTCAATCGGCGGCAAAGAGCGGCCCTTGGCTTTTGGTCACGCCGTAGCGTATCACTACGAGACTTTTACCGGCGGCAACTACAATGAACTGCTTATTACGGTAGGCCGCGAACTGGAGGCCGCAGGACAAGCCGTGCAGGACGATGACCTTGTTCGTGTCGCTACCGCTATGCACGTTAAGCCGCTCACCGACCTGGTTTTTGCCGGGATGAAATACGCCCACCGCAAGGAAGGTATCGAAATTGATTTTGACGCCGAAGATGTAGCCGAATGGTTGTTCGGGGATTCGGAAGCGATCAGCCAATGTATTGCGGCATTGATGGAATCAACGGCCAAAACAAAGCCGGGCGACGCAAAAAAAAAGATAGTACCGGGAGCGACAGCCCGGCCCGGATCGACTGGCAAAGCCTTATCGAAACGGCTGCGATAATTGGGTTAAGCCGGGAGGAGTTTTGGGATATGGAACCGCGTTGGTTTGACGTACTGGTACAGGCTTACGAGGATAAGCGAAAGTATGAGTTTGAGATGACGCGTACCATGACGTACCTGCTTTGCGCGTATTCCGGCAATATGAAAAAGAATATGCACCCGTCGCGGTTTTGGCCTTCGCCTTTTGATAAATCGCCTGAATTAGCAGACAAGTGGCAGAACGTTGACCCGGAAGTGCTGGCAAATTTCAACAGAAACGCTGACGATACGTTAGCACAAATGAAGGGAAGTAATGGCGTCAATTAGCGAACTAAACATACGACTTGGATTAATCACAAAAGATTTTTCCAAGAAGTTGAAAGAGATGGAGGGCCAACTCCGACAGAGCGGGCAAACCATGTCGGATTTAGGGCAGCGGATGACGTTGGGCATTACTGCCCCATTGGTCGGTATTGGTATCGCGTCCGTGAAAGCGGCGGGCGACATGGAAGCCCTGCAAAAGGCAATGGAAGCCACGTTTGCCGGGCAGGATAAAACAATCGCCGAAGCAAACGCCGAACTCGAAAAATTACGCGAGTTAGCACTTGCCCCCGGCCTGGATTTTGAACAAGCCGTAAAGGGTTCAATTCGACTTCAAAACGTTGGCTATTCCGCCGAAGTAGCGCGGGATGTTATCGAACAACTGGCAAACGCCGTTGCCCTGACCGGCGGCGGCGCGGATGACCTTAACGAGGTTGTTAACCAGTTTTCGCAGATGATCGGTAAGGGTAAAGTTTTTCAGGATGACCTGAAAATCATTACAGGCCGAATGCCGGTTATTGCCACCTTAATGAAAAACGCCTTTGGCACCACCACCGCCGAAGGGTTGAATAAATTAGGGATAAGCAGCCGGGAGTTTGTAGATATTATCACAAAGGCGGCAAGCGACGGGTTGCCCCGCGTTGAGGGCGGAATAAATAACGCTTTTGTAAATGCCGGTTCGGCAGCCCGCCAATCAATGGCCGAATTAGGAAAGGCGCTAATAACTACTTTCGATATTGTCGGCCTTTTAAATTCGTTTTCAGATGCGTTGGCCGGCGCGACAAAATGGTTTTCAGAACTTGGCAGCACATCACAGGCGTTTATCGGATATTCCGCCGCCGTAGCCGCAAGTTTAGGCGTTGGCATTTATGCCGTAGGACAATTAAAACTTGCCTATGCCGGATTAGTTGGCTTTTTCAGTCAATCGCTTTTCCCCGCTTTCACCGCTGTTAAAAACGCAATCCTTACAACGCGGGCAGCGTTTTTTGCCCTTAGCGTTGCTACGCAGGCTTTTGTAGTGGTCGGCATCATTGCCGCCGTTACGGCCCTTTATTTTGCGTTCAATTCGTTGGTTGGCGTAATGACCGAGGCAACGCAGATCGAAAAGAACCTGCAAGAAGTCAACTACAACGCCCAAAAGTCAATCAGCGATCAAAAGGTTGAGGTTGACTTACTCACCAAAGTTTTAAAAGACAATAACAGCACCCAACAGGAACGCGAAAGGGCGCTATTGCGATTAAACGCGATTAGCCCGGAATACTTCGGCAACCTGAAAGAAGAAAACGGTTTAATCGTTGGCCTGGACAACGCCGTAAAGGGGTACGTTGGAAGTATTACAAGAGCAGCCACCGCGCAAGCCGCATTTGCTAAAATACAGGCGCTCGCAAACGAACAACTTGAGTTAGGCAAACAGGCGTCCGAGGGCGCGACACTTGCAGAGCAGGCGCTCGACGCTGTTACAGGCGGGGCTGCAAATGCCTATGCCAGACGGCAGGCCGGGCTATTAGAGCGCGTTGCCTCGATCAAAAAAGAGCAGGAAGCCCTTGAGGGGGTAATCAGGGCCAACCAAGAAACGGCCACCGTTACCGGCGAATTGACCGCCAAACAAATGGCGGCAGCGGCAGCCGGGGGTGCCGCAGTAAAAACAGAGGAAGAACTTGCCAAAGAACGTGCCGCCGCGAAAAAGGCCACCGACGAGCGCAAAAAGGCAGAGGATGAATATTGGGAATCACTAAGCAAGGTAAATGAGGCGTCCGAAGCGGCAAACGAGCAGGAACAAAAAGCGATTGACGGCGCTAAGGCGCTTTTGCAGGCCCGCGAAAGGTTAGCCGATCAAAAGTTCGGCGATACAAAAGCCCTGCCGCAAAGCAACCCGACCGGATTAGGCGGGTTCACGCAAAAAAGCGACCAAGGCACTTTTTTCGATGTTCAACTTGCCGTTGACCCGTCGAAGGCAAAGGAGGCTATTGATTCGCTGAAACAGCCGCTTGGCAAGTTATCAGCCATTGCCAACAGTACCGGGCGCTCTATTGGGGATTCGATCACCGCAGCAGCAGACAGGTTTACGCAAGCCTGGGAAAAGAACGTAAGCGCTATTTACGGCGCGGTGCAAAACCTTTCCAGCGGTATTTTAGACCTTCAAAAGGCGCGCGGGGATAAAGAAAAGGCGGATTTAGATGCCGAATCAAAGGCGAAAATAGAAACGCTTGAACAGGAGTATGCGAGCAAATTTGCCGCCGCAAAAGGTAATGCGGATGCCACCGCCGCCTTAGAGGCGGATTTGGCGGCACAAAAAACCGCAATTGAAGCAGATGCAGCAGCAAAAAAGGACGCGATAGACAAAAAGCGGGCAAAGGCGGGCAAAAAAATTGCTATCGGGTTGGCGATAATTGACACAGCCCTGGGCGTTGCAAAAGCGCTCGGATCGGCCCCGCCGCCGTACAACTTCATTCTTGCCGCACTATCTGCCGCCGCCGGAGCCGTTCAAATCGCCACAATCAAAGCCCAACCCTTTGCCGACGGCGGCGTAATCACAAAACCCACATTGGGCCTTGTCGGCGAATACGCAGGCGCAAGCAGCAACCCGGAGATCATCACGCCGGAACGGCTTATGCGTTCGATATTCAGGGAAGAATCAGGCGGCGCAAATTCTATTCAAGTGTACGGCGTCATAAAAGGCGCTGACATTGAAATCAGTAACCGCAAAGCAGAGCGGGAAAGGGGGCGCGTCCGATAATGGCCACCCGCATCTCATATCAATTTCAAACATTCTACGGTGAAACCTACCGGGTAGATATTAATGATACCGATTATGTCGGTACCACGTTAGACGTTGACGTTGCAACCGACGGGTTTACGCTCCGATATGACGGCAAAACCGACAGCGTGATACCCGGCATTATGGGTTCATCTTGCGCCGTTTCCATCCTGGTAACACCGGATAACGTCACGGCGATTAACACGCTGGCAACCGACCTGATAAGCAGTGTTGAAACCCGCTTTTCAATGGCGGTGTATAAGATAGCCGCAGGCCCGACAACTACCCTTTATTGGGCTGGGTACGTTGTGCCTGACCTGGGCGGATTTGATGACATTGGCGAATCGTATTTTTTCACGCTGAAAGCCGTCGACGGCCTTGCACGGCTAAAAGAAGTCGATTATAAAGACCTTGGCGCAAGCCCGGTAGCGCCTTACGGGATGTTGTCGTCATTGACGCATATAGCCAACTGCCTAACCGAAGTTGGCACGGAAACATACTGGGGCGGTTCGGACGTATGGTTAAGGACGGTTGTAAACTGGCAGGACGGGAATATGCCAGCCGCTACGGCGGCAAAAGACCCATTGCAATTTTCCCGCTTATCCGGCGAAGCCTTCGCAAAACGGGCGAAAAGTTCGGACGGGGAAGATTGGGAATACCTAAGCGTTTACAAGGTACTGGAGGAAATATGCGAAAATTGGGGAGCGCGTTTGTTATTGTCCAATGGCGCATGGCGATTCGAGCAGGTCCGCGAAAGGATGGAGGAAAACTTTTTCGAGCGCAGGTATGATACAAGCGGGGCGCTGTTAAGTTCGGCCTCGACCGCCGGGTACGATAAGCCTATCATTCAAGTCTCCGAAGATAACCGCCTATCCGGCGGGCAATTCAGTTATTTACCGGCGTTAAGCCGGGTAGAAGTCAACTACGATCATAAAACATACCGGAACTACTTAGAGAATTTAAATTACAAGTGGTATAAAGACAGCGGCGCAAACACGCCGTATTCGGTTACCAACTTAGCGTTTGACGCTGACACCTATTTCCGTATTCGGGGCAATCTATACATAAATGTTTCGGTATCGTCTTACACAAAGCCCTGGCGCTATGTGTTCGGCCTCATCATCAAAACAACGCCGGGTAACTACCGGCTCGACAGCGAAACGACGGCCATAGCGCCCGGCGGGGTTGGGATACCTACCCTTAACCGGGAACAACCAAACTGGCAGGTAGCCTCGACTTATTACGAGGTTTCGACGCCCTGGATTTATTCGACATCTTATTCCGGCGTCATTCCGAATGAATTTGCTTTTTTCACGCCGTACATACCGGCCTCACAAACCGGGTTTAGTGTGGATTTTTCCACCGGGTTGGGCGGGCGGGACTTCGCAGGGAGCAGCGTAACAGCAACCCTTAATGATTGGCGTTTTTCAAACCTGGAGTTATCAATTCAGGGGTTGGATGTTGCCAGCAATTACGAGGCGGCACGGAAATACACGACTAATAATGTCAACGTCGGAAATAGCGATGTTCTGAAAATAGATACCCTGTTTGGCGCGGCGGTTAAGTCCTGGACACCGGCCCGGCTGGAAACAACCGACGACGTAACGTTCACCCTTTGGGAGGCCACGACGGCCACGTGGGAGCGGGCAAACGAAAATACTACCTTAGAGTTTGGGGCGCTGCTCGCAGAACAAATGCAAGCCTTACAGGCGTTCCCGGTACAAACCTACTCCGGTACGCTATTGGCAGACGCGACACACGCGCATAGCCGTATCACGTTTGCGGACGACACAACCTGGTTAATTAACCGGGGCGAATGGCGGGCGCGTGATAACCGTTGGCAGGTCGAAATGATGTTGACCGGCATAGCCGACGCCGCCGACCTGGACACAGATACGGTAGGGAACCCCGAAGATGCGGGCATTTTTGGCACGTTCCCGCCTGGGTTGGTTGTTGCCCCCGGAAGCGGCACAGGAACCACAACCTCCACAGGATTTCACGGCGAAACGGCGCTTTCTTTCCTGACAGGAAACACCGTAAGCACAGGCATAGCACCCGGCACCATTACCAGTATTCCAGTCGGCACGCCGGTAAAAGGCGGGAGCATCAACGACAACGACATTATTTACATTGTAGACCCGCAAAGCGGGCAGGTCTTCACGTTTGTAGCAGACGGCGACGTAGCAGACGGCGCTACCTCAATCACGGTAGATTCAACCGTCACAACGGTTAATATTCCT
>JADJLJ010000008.1 GCA_016710165.1 Chitinophagaceae bacterium
AGTTAACATGACAATAGAATTATCATATCGGTATAGCTATCTTGACAAAGCCCATTATTTTGGTATAGTATTTAATGGTGCAGAAAATTGGGAAACTTATATTAGATGGGTATGGTATTATATCGGGAAAAAGATTGGGATGGTTCCTAAGAACTTCCGATTGTGTCCGTATAACTATGAATCAAAAATATTAAAGACATACAAAAACTGTAATGATGCCGAACGTCAGGCAACACTTTTGGTTAATAGAATTCATAGACAACTTAAAAAATAGCACCATGAACACAACACCAACGTCCGGCCAGCCCGATAAGAAGCTGACACCTATGGGTGAACTGATTGACCGAATCAAGCCGTTAATCGGTAAATACGGGATAGAGGCTGATGCTATGATTACGACAGCAATTGCAGAAGCAAGATCCCTTCTCGAAGCAGAGCGGGAATACGCCTCACAGCAAGCCCCGGCATCCACCCCACCAGTATCTGCAAACGATGCTGCATTAATGGATGTAGATAAGCTGGATGGTGTTTACGCAGTTAATTTAAGTTGGGGAATAAATTATCATCCGACCGATCTGTCAAAAGTAATGAAAGCGAAAGATTGCCTGTTTATAGGAACTGGAAAGAATGTGCTGACTTCATTTACAAAAATAAACCAGCACCCGTATCTGCAATGGAGGATGGATGGGTTGATGTGAGAAATGCGTTACCAGATAACGAAGGTTTGTATTTAGCGTGCGTTACTAATCATTCGTTTCTTGGCCCACCTGAAAGTTTTTTTATTGTGTATTATGGATTTGCTAACGATGAAGATGCAACAGAAATGTTTTGGAGTTATATGATGAAGCCAATAGATGTCACCCATTGGCGTCCCTTACCACCCCCACCAAGTAACCGTTAAAAAGAAAGATATGAACAAAGAACCAGTTAGAATACAAAGAAGCCGGAAAAGTGAACAGGTTAGTCCAAATGGGCTTCCGATTGTTTATGTGGGTAGACCAACGAAGTGGGGTAATCCATTTAGAGTTGAAGAAATGTATTTGCACGAAGGAAAAATGCTTTACGGTGTAAAAACAAGTAAGGAAGATTGTTTTCAAATACTTGTAGAAAATTGCCGCCCTGCATACGAAAGCAAACACGATGCCATCAAAGATGCTGTTAAGTGCTTTGCAATATATTGGGGTGAATCGGACGCTTCTGAATTAAGAGGTAAAAATTTAAGCTGCTGGTGCGGGGAAACTAAACCATGCCATGCAGACATTTTATTAAAACTTGCAAATCAAAAACCATGAACAAAGATAACATACAGGAACTTTTGAAACCGAGGTATTTAGTAAGTACACCGTGGTATCCATCTAATAATTACCAATCAGGGGATATTGTAACCCCTGATAAATTTACTGGGTGGCATCCTAAATATTCCCCTGTAATATTCCGCCGCCTTGAATGGTGGGAGGACAGGGATGTAAAGGATATGCCAGAGTATGTTAAGTGTATAAAAACGCCAGACAATTTTCATTTTCCGGATAGAGTGTACAGAATTAATTACTTGAACGGTATAGCTTACAGCGATATTTCTATTGCAGTTGTTTTTGAAACGAATTGCTATCTTCCCGCCACCGAAACCGAATACCTTAACCAAACCAACCAACCATGAACAAAGAACAGGTAATTGAAGCGAATAAACTTATTGCGGAATTTATGGGAGGTAAGCCATACCGGGTTATGGTAAAATCTATTGGTATGATGGATGCGTATCAATGGGGCGAAAATGGTTATACCATAGATGAATTGCAATACCATTCAAACTGGAATATGCTTATGCCGGTAGTGATAAAAATATTTCAGCTTAAAAATATAGAAGGGTTATATAAACAGCTTAATCAATTAACAGAGGCTTATATGCTCATGGATTTAAAGTATATCCACAAAGCAGTCATTCAATTCATCCAATGGTACAACCAAACCAACCAACCATGAACAAAGAACAGGTAATTGAAGGAAATAAACTTATTGCGGAATTTGATGGTTATACGTTTGAACCAGATAGTAAACTTAATAATATAAAAGGGGTATTTAGGAAGGAAGGAAAGTTAAGTATGCTTGAGAATGAATTAAAATACCACTCATCATGGGACTGGCTTATGCCAGTAGTGGAGAAGATAGCTTTTACAGATGGGCCTTTCAGATTAGTGTTTGGTAACTGTAATACCTATACACAATTTGCTGGGCATGAAAAAATAGTTGCATCTTCCCCATTGCTATCAACATGGCTTAGTGTAGTAAGCTACATTCAGCAATACAATCAACAATCAAAATAGTTAGTTCAGGGGGAAAGTCCACCGTATTTGTTGGCAAATTAATCACTAATAAACGATAGCAATATGAAAATAGAATTTAGTAAACTTTTTGATTGGGTATCTTATATATTATTGTGTATATGCCTTATAGGGGCACTTATATATTGTATCTCATTACTTTAAAGCCACCGTAATTGGTGGCTTTTTTTATTGGATGGTAATGGGCATTGCGTTTTCTTCGATGAACCTTTCGTGGGTGTCAATTACGTTCTTGCAGGCTTTGATGGTATGAAGGCAAATTTGGGATATTCTTACCCCGTCCTTAAAGATGCAGAAAAAGCTGGTGTAGCCACCTATGTTGCCCGAATGTTTCCTTATTTCATACCCTTTATATATTTCTCTAATACTTGGTTGAGCCATTTTAAGACGTTTTAAGGCTGTTTAATTCCAAAACCATACAAACCTACTTATCTTGTGAGAAAGTGGCTTAAAATGGCTGTAATGCGTTTTAATCGGTATTTTGGCAGTTCATAGCCCCATCATTTTGGTTAACTACGGTTATTTCTTCAAATTCTATGTCCTCAATGAAGGTTTTGGCTTCCAATCCCCAATTATCATCCATTTCATCTTCATCTCTGTAATAAAAGCCATTATTTAGTGGACTATCATCCATACATGGGAAATCCTTTGTCATAGTTTTAATTTTTAGTAGTTATAGTATCTTTTATGTGGTTTAAAATATGTACAATAATATCAATAGTCCAACAATCACCCAATGCTTTGTAAGATGCTATATCTGAAATTGATTTTGTGTAGCCATCGGGTATTGTTTGCAATCTTTCACATTCAACTATTGTTAATCTTCTTATGCCAAATTCATCCTGAATAAAGTTCCCATTCCAAGAAGCATACATTCTTGCAGTTAAGCATCCAGCCTTATCAGCGTTTAAAGTGCTATAAGATTTTGATAGTTGAAATTCTTTATTAACCAGCCACCAATTATTCCAAGCCTCTGTTTGGTAATATTTCTTATCTACAGTCGGTTCTAAAATATCCTTCAATTTCAACTTAGTTCTCGTGGGCAATGAATTTACGGGTATATTAGTCCAATAAAGCCTATTTCTATTTTGTGGAGTTACCCAATTACTATCTAATCTTAGTGGTCGCCTTTTAAGTTCTTTGGTAATAATATTCGTATCGGTTCCTTGTACGTTTTCCAATAGCCACCATTTCGGGTTAAGAACTTCTTTTGCTTCTAAAAACTTATAAAACAGTTTTGACTTGCTCCCACTTAATCCTTCTTTCTTTTTATTTAAGTTGCTTATATCTTGGCAAGGGCTTCCACCACATAAAAAGTCTATTTTTTTTAGGCTTTTAAAATCAATATCATTTACATTGCCTAATTGTATCGTGTTCGGGTAATTATCCATTGTTACCTTAATAGAGTTTTTATCTATTTCAGAGGCATAATATTTATCAATCTTAAACCCTGCTTTATTCAAAGCAATTTGAGCGCAACTAATCCCATCAAACAAACTTAACACATTCATAAATATCCATTAAATATTGTAATATTTTTTATATTCCTTATCAATATCGAAGTACCCATCAATTACTACTCCTTTCTTTTTGGGTCTTAGTATTTTATTTATTGCTGGTGGGCTTACCCCAACAATCCTTGCTATATCCACCTGCTTCATCTTTCCTACATTATCAAAAATAAATTCTAATTGACTTGGGTTTATCTTTGCCTTCATGGTTTTTTAATTTCACTTAATATTTGATTACATCTTTCCCATTGTTCATCACTCATTTTTCCTCCTTTCAAAACACAAAGGTTATTCCTCTTACTTCTTTTCCTACCAAACAAGTACATTAGTCTGTATAAATGAATTGGTATCTTTTGCATGGTGTTAAATTTAAAAGGTTACGTCTTCGCCGCTTTCGTCTTTGTATGGTCGCCAAGTTGATACTATTGTTGGGGGTAAGTCTATTTGTTGTTGTGTTGGCTTTGAGTTATTATGCCAGTTTTGAATTGGGTCTATGCCATAAATTATATCCGTTGCGTTATCATCATATACTCCCATAAATTCACTAAAACCGCAGCCGTTTTTATTCATTACTATTTTTACTGGTTTGTCTTTTGGGGTAACCCTGCCGCCCGTTTCCGTTTCCTTAACCTTTCTTACATGAATTTCCGTAACCATCCATTCGGTAGGGTGTTGGGTTAACCTGTGTATGGTTAAGAATTGGGCTGCTTTATTTGAAAACTTACCACCACCTTCCGTATCTTCTTTACCGGGAGCCTTCTGATACCCATCATCATTTTTACTTCTTAATGCCGCCGTAACAGCGTGGTTGTTTATAAACCAAGAAAAATCATACTTAGTACCAAATTGCTTTATTTCACTTATTGCTTCATAATGATATTCATGTGTGTTTAATTTACTACTGTTTGTTAATTCGATTTTCAACCCATTGTACGGGTCAATTAATCCGCCATCAAACCTAACTTTTGAATAAGCCTTCTTAGCCATATTTAAAATATCCCGGTAATTGTAAAGGTCTTCATCTGACTTTATAAAATAAAAATACTGCTTTATAAAATCTTTTGCAACTTTTAATTCAACATCGTTCATTGTGGTTATCTTCTTACCCCAATAAAATTCTATCAGACGCTTAAATAATGTTCTATTTGTATTTTAAAGAACTTCCATTTATGATATAATGCTGCTATCAGTTGTAGATAAATAATAACAAAAGTTTTACCAACATTATCAATACCGTTAACCATTACCATATCTCCACGCTTGTATAAAAAATGGTTATCTAATGACGGCAGCCCGGTACTTAACCCTTTCGGCAACAAGTTTTTTCTTGCTAATTCAAGATACTCATCATGCTCATCTAAATTTTCTAAAAAAGAATAATCATTATCTATAAGGCTAATAACAGACGGGACTTTTTGATTTATCTGCCTTTCTACTTCTTTACGTTCGCCATATCCTTCTTCATAAAGTCTTTTTGATGCTTCTGAAAAATCATTCTTACATTCAAGCATTGCATAAACAGCATAAGGCAAATAAGCTGTCATCGGTTGAAATTCTGTGCTTGTTGTAAATACGCTAAACCATTTTTTAACGTGGTCGTAATTTCCTGAACTGGCTGATGAGGTTTGCCCCGGTCTTAAAAGACAGTTTTATTTCCCTTGTTTGATATTATTTTCCACCCATACTTTTCAAGTAAAGAAACAACATCACCTCTTTCGTTGTAATCATCAAATGAACTTAATCCCTTTATCCCCTTCCTGTTCTCAACTTTTTTATCTGGTCTGCTTTCTGTAATTATTTCATTAAACTGGCGGGCTATATTTATTAGCGTTTCTCTTTCGTCTAATGTTATTTCGTGGATGCTGTAATAATCTCCATAAATTATTTCATATCCCTTAGACGGGTAGCAAACAATCTGACCGCCTTCCCCCCTTGTTTCTAACAAAACACGAACCTTGTCGTTTTCTGCTCTCTTTAAAGCAACTTCTTTTGTTGCCCCTGATTTTATTTCTTCTAAATAAGTTTGGTTTTTTTCTTGTGGTGTAGTGTATCGTTGTGCTAACTTTAAATTCCCCTCTATGTGTTGGCAGCGATAAATTAAATGATGACCGCCAGAAGGTGTTTTTTGCACAACTAATTTTTTTAGAAGGTCTTTATTTACTTCTGAAATAATCCGCTTATAATTTTTGAACAAATTACCATCTAACGAATATTTTTCATCAATGTCAATTACTTCTAAATTACCCGACAACTTACACAAACCAACCCAACTGCTTCGCAGTTTATAAGGTTATGTTTTTTAGACAAAGTTTGCCATCCCTTAATTACAGGTTGTTTTTTTGCCGTTACTGGCATAAACTGTAAACCTTCGATATTGTGTAATTCTTGGAAATTCATACGTCAGTAAAATAATTTTCTGGTAATATCCTTTTTTCTTCTAATGCTTTAGTTTTATCAATCGATACGTTTTTCCGTAGCCAATTTGCACAATGCTTTTTTAATTCCTTTTCACTCTTAAAATCTTCCTGTAAATCTATACGCTTTAAAAAGGCTTCTATGTACCCCATTAATGCAACTTTACTAATTTGATATTCCGAACATTGCTTCTACTGCCCTTGTTCTGCATTTAGGAATAGTTTTTTTTCTGCTGACCATACACCATTACCATTAGTAAGACTATTTTTATAATCTTCATTTTCATTTCCCATATGGTTATTCGTAGGTAAACCTAATGGTTTTTTATTTTTTGGTGGTCTACCGCCCTTTAATCCGTTGTCATGGCGGCTTTTGGTAAATTTATTCCTTTTTTTAATTTCCTCCTCCAATCGGTTATTGTACCAAAAGCCATTTTCATCTACCAAAAACTTAGATTTTAGGTTAACCGAAATAGAACCTACCAAAAACCTAATGGTTTCTTCATTCATTCTACCTTGTTGGTGCATTAAGCATAGAAGATGAATAAATTTTCCCTTATCTTCAAACGATAATGTAGCGCAGCCAGTAAAGAAATCCTGACTATAAAAGAGAAAAGCCGGGTCTTTAGCCATTAGGATATTACTTTAAAAGATGCTCTAAATTTGAAATACGGCTCAATACAGCCGCTTTAACCGAACTTGTAAGCCTAAGTGTGCTTTCTGCCCATTTAAGGTATTGAAGGTCTTCTATTTGGTTTATTGGGATGCCCTTGTATTTCCCTACATAAAGTTTTGGTACATCGTGGGGAATATTTTTAATGGGAACCACAACCATTACAATAAGCTACTTGGTTATTGGCTTTTTTAATTGTGTGGTAATCGTTTACTAAACCACACTTATTGCATACTATATCCATAAAATAAAAAAACCTTTAAGTTTCGGGTAGCCGCCTTACTCCTTAAAGATTTTAAAAAGTTATCTAACCATCGGCTACTGGTTATTATTGATATATGTTAACTCATGCTTTAATATTCTCCCCAAATTTACAACTCTCAGCTTATTCACCAAATTTATTTTCATGAATTTTCCTTAACGTACTTTTTCATGGCTTTAATACCCTCCCTGTTCATTTTTATTTTTGGTAAGCGATAACGATAATAAACGCCAGTATGGGAGGGGTTGCGCTTAGACTTGAATGGTGTTGGGGTTTTATCTACTATTACGCCGAATTTACGCTCAATACTACGTCCTATTTCTCTTGGAACATTAGTTATAGCAAAATCACGAAATCCGGTCATGATGCTTATTACTTCACCATTTAATAATGCTTTTGCAAGTGCTGCTGTTTGTGTCATAATTTTTATTTTTTAAGGTTAGAAATTATTTTCTCTACTTGTTGATATTCCCAATATGGGTATGCTTTTATTATAGTGCAAATATCTGCACCCATCCTTGCAAAACCAATGCAGACAGCCTTTTCAGTCTTATTCATTATGTTTGAGTATTTGATTTACTTGTTCTTCTGTAAGAGGTAAGATTTGGCCTTTCTTAGTTTTGGATTTAGTGTATTTGAAATAATATATCCCCTTCTTTTCTTCTACAAAAGTTAATTCATTTCCATCTGTCTTAATCTTTATCGTTATAGGGGGCTTCATTTGCGTTTTTAAAAATGTACTGTACTTATGGTAGGGGCTTTCACCCTGCTTTTACTTGTCGAACGTGGCCAGCGTGTGTGATGGCTTGCAAGGATATTATCCGCTAACTAATATTCCGAGCCACATAAATACAGTACAAGGACAAATGTAAGGGGGAGTTTTGGCATTTCCAAAAAATAAATGAAAATTTTTTTGCAGATTGGAATATTTCATTATCTTTGACCAATAACCAAACAATAATTTATGGCTAAGATGAAAGCATCTTTAAAAGAAAAGATTGAAAAAGGGATGGATGGAAGAACCCAAACCCATATATTAGGTAAGCTAAAAGATAAGGGGGTGTTCATGAGTGATAGCCAATTTTCCAGAAAAAAATTAGGCAGAGAAAAATTTAAACCAGAAGAATTAGAAGTACTATCTGAAATACTTAATACTGATTTAAACAAGTAAAATTATGATACGATTTTTATTTAATACACGGGTAGGGTATTTTTTATTTCTTGTATTGTTAGGTGGCTTTTTAACTGGTGGGGTATTGGTTTTATTTAATGGTGGCTCTATTTGGGGGGCTGTTATTGGTTCTTCTTTAGCCGCTATTTATGTTCTTTATAGCAGAAGAAATAAAATAAAAGATTGGGTATGAGATTTTGTGAAGTACAAGGCTGTTCTTATCCGGTTTTTGGAACGGATAAATTAACCCGAACTGGTTATTGTAAAAGGCATCAAAGTTTAAGAACAGATATATCCAAAGAAACGATTTTACAAAAAGCAATAGCAAAGCAAAGAAAGAACGCAGCCCTACGTCAAAACACTAATCTTCGTAAATTAGCGGTTGAAGATGATGGAAATAGAGAAATGGTTAAGGCAACGCAAAGTAAAAGCGAACTATTAAGAGAAGCAGATAAGGCTTTTGGAGATGCAATAAAAAGAAGGGATGCAGATAAGAACGGTGATGTTGTTTGTCCATGCTGCAATAAAAAATACAACGTAAAACAAGTAGATAAAGAAGGTAAAGCAGTAGTGCAGCCACTTCACTTCATTGATAGGGGTGTTTATAGTTTACGATGGGATGAGGATAATGTTCATGCAGGGTGTAGCTATTGCAACCTTAGCCAATTCCTTAATCCAAAAGGTAAAGAGCATGAAAACTATCATAAATTTTTAGTAGATAAAGTAGGGGAACAATGGGTAGTAGAAATGGAATTAGCCCACAGGAAAATAAATAAGATTACAGAACAACAATTAAGAACCGTTATAGAACATTATTCACAAAACTAAAAAATATGCCATACTGTAAACATTGCAACGAATATGTATCTTCTAATGCAAACTACCATGACTGTAAAAAAGTTGGGCTTCTTAATGTAAGTCAAGATGATTCATTTTTAGTATCTGCTATTATTGGAGCGACAACGGATTCGGCAATACTTGGAGGATTACTTGGAGGGGATATTTCGGGAGGTATTATAGGCGATTTACTTGACGGGGATTTATTTGATTAATTGAATACTTAAATACTGAATTATGAAAGGGATTACAATAACGATAGGCGGTGTACAAGAAGTAAAAAATAAAGTTTATTACAGGGGTGTGGATTGTATTTATGTAGATAAGGGGTTTGGTGAGTATTGGATAAAACCGTTATTGCCCAATGGCAACATAGAAGGGCTTGCTGGTATGGGTAAGACAATAACCAAAAAACAATTAGATAGATTACTAAAAAATAAAAATAACAACCAATGAATACAAAATGGCATCCAGACGAAGGAGAAGAAGACGAAATATCAATGCAAGAACAAGAACCTAACACAGAACAATCATTTTTAAAACAATAATTTATGTTAATGAAGTTAATTGGTATATTAGCGTTGGGTTTGGGAATTGCAATGTTCCCCCAACCAGAAAAAGAATATAGTGCAAAGTTAACTGCTAATGAATGGCAGATAGTGGTTAACTGTATTGTAGCCCCCGATGATGTAAGTCCAAACCAACGAAAGACCGCCTTTCAAAAACTATTCCCTCAAATCCAACAACAGTTAGCAGCAGATACCATTAAAAAGAAATAAGCATGAAAGAAAATATAAATAAATGGTGTGAAATTTTTTCTGAATTATTATCTATTAAAGAAAAGCATACCGTTGTTTTTACAAGTTGCTTAAAGCGTAGCGATTATTTTTTACCAATGATTAAGATTGGTTCTTTAGAGCCGTTTAGTAAACCTGCTTGGTTTTGCGAAATATGGATTGATGATAAGTGTATATTTAGGGAAAGTAGAATACCAATAGATGAATCAAATGAACAAGCCGAAATAAAAACAATAGATAAATTGATGCAATCTATATTTAATCATGGCGTTATGGGAGCAAAAGGGATTTTGGATAAAATTGAAAAATGACACCTGAAGAAACTTTAATAGAAAGGTATAGGGAAAGGCTAACCAAAATATACACCAATCCTAACCCTTATGTTAAGCATCCTGAAATTGAGAGAAAAGAGATACTGGATAAAATCAAAGAACTTGAACGTAAATAAGGTATAAATTCCGATATTCGCTAAACCATTGACTTAATAATTTGGCATTAAAGAAGTTAAGTATTACCGAAGAACAGGCAGGGAAAGTAAAAGAATTACTTAATAAGGGGTTATCTACATACAAGATAGCTGAAATATTGGGGCTTAACCAACCAAAAGTATGGCGCAATATGAAGTTCATGGACGTTAGTAAAAACAAGCCAATAAAAGAAATAACCAAAACAAAATACTTTAGGTGGAGTGATTATAACAACAGCGTAATTTAAAAACAAATATATGGTAAAATTAAAACCGCAAGGCACAAAAATAATAGTCCAAACAATCCTTGAAGAACACAAGGTAACAGAAGGTGGAATTATAGCCGTTGACTTTTCATTAGAAAAAGGAGAAATAGTAGAAGTAGGAACAGAGGTAGAGCATCTTTATAAAAAAGGTGATGTTGTTCTTTTCCCGGAAGGAGTAGGGCAATCCCTGAACTACCAAAAAAAGTCTTGCAAGTGGTTAGATGGCCGTTCGTTTCCGGCAGGTGATATTTGGACAGTAGAAACAGAAGAAAAATAATCTATGAATAAACCTCCATTTAAGTTATTCAAATATCCAAGTAGGGGAAGACCAGATAGGTTCTTTAAGTCCTTAGATAGCATTGTAAATAATGTTTCCGATAAAGATTACTTCCATGTAGCCTGCACCTTAGATACCGATGATAGCACAATGAATAATGCGGAAGTGGTTAACAGAATAATGGGGTATAAAAATGTTTCAATACAATGGGGTGAATCCGAATCAAAGATACACGCAATAAATCGCTCAATGCCAAATATACCATTCGATATTTTAATTTGCCACTCGGATGATATGATTTTTAACATTTTTGGCTTCGATACAATGATAGGCGTGGATATGCTTAACTGGTTCCCGGATTATGACGGTTTGTTACACTATCCAGATCAAGATGCCCGTGATGTTTTAGCAACAATGTATATAGCAGGAAGGAAGTGGTGGGAGTTCAGGGGTAAAAACATTTACCACCCGTCTTACAAAAGTTTGTGGTGTGACAATGAAGAACAGCTTGCAGCAAAAATTTGCGGTAAATATAAATATTGCGGGTATCGGGGGAAAGAAGTAACGATAGGGGAAAAAAGAAACAACCTTTACCAACGTGCAAAAGGTAGGTATGTAGTACAATGGGATAGCGATGATTGGATAGCAAAAGATGGGGTTATGCAAATTGTAACAGCACTACAAAACAATCCCGATGTAGATTGTGTTACCTACGAAGAACATTGTGATATAGATGGTAAGATATTTAAAAGCAACCATAGCCTACAATATTCAGGATGGTATGGTGAAGGTAGTCATCCATTGCACGATGGTTTTCACTACCACAGAACACCGTTTTTTAAGGACGTAATTAAAACCGAAATTGCAAAGGCAACCCCGGTTAAGCATGAAAGGTTTGGTGAAGACCACCTATGGGCTATTGACCTTTATCCAAAATTGAAAACTGAAATTCACATAGAACAACCAATATACCACTACATTCACAAATCATCAAACTTTAATGAACGATATGGATTTGACAGGAACTAAACCTTGTATTATAAATTGCGGCATAGGTGGATGGTATGCAGCAGGAAGTGAAAGACTTGAAAAAAGTCTTGTGTTCAATGGTTATGCGGGAGATAGTATTTTTTGGAGAGATGAATTACCACCGAATTGCCCAAGCCACAATGACAACCCATACGCATTTAAAATATACGCATTTAGAGAAGCGTTTAGGCGTGGGTACAAGGTTGTTTGTTGGCTGGATTGTTCCTTCTGGGCTATCCAAAATCCAATGCCTATTTTTGATATAATAAACGAACACGGGGTATTTGCTTTTAGGTCAGGGTATAATTGTGCAGAAACTTGCCCAGATAATTTGCTCTCAGCTGTTGGGATAAGTAGAGATGAAGCCGAACAAATACCCGAAACGGCAACAGGAATAGTAGGACTTAACATAGACAACCCCAATGGAAAAAAGGTATTTGAATATTGGGAAGAAATGTGTGATGCAGGGTTATTCAGAAATTCAAGGGGGTATAACCCAAACGAAAGTGCAGACCCAAGATTTAAGTTTGGAAGGCAAGATCAATCGGCATTTTCTATGGCATTGTATAAAGCGGGGGTTAGCTTCCTTTATGAAGACTATGTGGCTTACTATAACGGAGGTAATCCGGGGATGGATGCTAAGAAGTGCATTTTTTTTATTGGGGGGATCGCTTAAAAATAATTTTATGAAGGCTATTATAAGTTCCACCTACGATTCAAAATATCTCTACTTTCTTCCAATCGTAACTTTCTGTTGGCAAAAGTTAGGTGCAGATGTTATATGCTTTATGCACGTACAAATAAAGGACAAACAGTTGCCAACGACAAAGAAAGATTAATATATCAGTACACTAAGGATATGGGATTAAAGTGTTATTACTTCGATTGTCCTGAACACAAAGAAGCTACATACGCTCAATGTTCCCGTCTTTATGGTGCTTGTTTAGATTTACCAGAAGATGAAATTTTAA
>JADJLJ010000009.1 GCA_016710165.1 Chitinophagaceae bacterium
CCTGTATATTCCGGAGTTGGCAGAAATACAAAATGACAGAAATAATTTTTAATAACAAAACAAAGAGAAATGCGGCATTTTTTAATTCTATTCAGTTCCTATTGGTTTTTAAGTTGCTCCAGCCAAATAGACTGACAACATCACATTCATAGACGACGGCTATATAACCACCGAAACAGGACTTAAATATAAAATCTTAAAATGGTAATGGCCAAAAAGCAAAGGTTGACAGAAGTTTTGATTCGTGAGACAACCCGTATTTAGACGGTACGGTATTATATCAAAACGAAAATTCAGGTAATCCTGTGAAAGTATTGATTTGGGAATCAAGCAACAAATGTTGTTGACGAAGGACTAAGGGGAATGGTGGAAGGAGAAATACGTTATCTTATTGCGGTAAAGCCCGGTCCCCTGGTAAAGCGCAGATCATACCCGCCAAATGTGTCTCCTGACTCGACTTTGACAATAAAAATTATATTACACAAGATTTTATGACTGCCAGGTCCTTCCCAGCAACGTCTCCTGCAAGTGACGTTGCGTCAACGAAATTTGTTTTTTAACTTACGCAACGTCCTCAGCCAGCACGCAAATCACAGGAGAGACGTTGCGGAGAAGAGGGAGGTGCACCAACCGCCAGGCTCTGCCATTTAAAAAAGATCCCTATATTTGGAATCGCGGATAAACCCCGACAAATCAACTGAAATGAAAAAACTATTGTTGAGTACCCTTGCATTGGTTATTATGTCAGCCGGCATAGCCTATGCAGATGGTGGAAAAAGAAATACTAAGACTAAAAACCGGTTCAGAAAAAGAACGTAATAAAACAAAATGCCCCAACAGGCCAAGTTGCATTTAACTGAGCCATAACTGAATTCTTCAGCCCACCTGCCGGTGGGCTTTGTTATTCAGTACATTTATACGCATGCACGATCGTTCAAAGACTAAAACTTAAGATACAGCATCCCCATGACCCATTATTTCATCGTACCCGGTCTCGGCAATTCAGGGCCTGAACACTGGCAGACATTTTTTGAGACCACCGGCGAAAACTACCGGCGCATCAACCAGCAGGAATGGGATACACCTGCCTGCAATGACTGGATCGAAACCATCGACAAAGCTATTGCAGGATATGATCCTGCATCCGTTGTTCTGATCGGTCACAGCCTGGGCTGCTCCACCATTGCACATTGGGCAAAAAAGTACAAACGGAAGATAAAAGGCGCCTTGCTGGTTGCCCCCAGCGACCTGGAAGCGCCTCAATATACTTTTCCCGCAACAGGCTTTGCCCCTATCCCGGTGGAGAAGATCCATTTCAAGACCATCGTGGTTGCCAGTGCAGATGATCCCTGGGTCTCATTGGAACGGGCTGAATATTTTGCGTCTTACTGGGGCAGCGAATTCATCAATATCGGCAATGCCGGGCACATCAATACCGCCTCCGGGCATAAAGAATGGAAGGAAGGCCTGGCGATACTAAAAACACTTGGCGGATAAAAACGATCCTTTTACTGCCCTGCTGCTGTCCCTGTCAACAGGAACCCCTTTGCGCTCTTTGCGAAAATCTTTGCGCACTTTGCGGTTACCCTTCGGCTATGCTCAAAATAAAATTAACCGCAAAGAACGCAGAGGGAATGCACGCAAAGAGCGCAAAGAAATGTTACTCCCCCTGGTTGCTGTCCTCACCTACCTGAACCGCTGCTTGAACATTGAATACTGAATACTGAATATTTTAAAAATGCTCAATAAAAAACGCTCAATGTTCAATGAACGGAATGCCGTTGATCATTGAACATTGGACATTGGACATTGAATATTGAGCATTCCTTTCCTTCGCCGCTGTATGACCGCTTCACTCCCCTGGTCGGTGTCCTCACCGACCGGAACGATCATTAAATTTTACACCCCCACTTGAACATTGATCATTGAGCATTGGACATTGAATATTGAGCATTCCTTTCCATCGCCGTTGTATGGCCTCCGGTCAACATTTTTTTTACCACAGATTTACGCAGATTTTCCTACTCCCCTGGTCGGTGTCCCCACCGACCGGAATGGTCATGGGTCGTGCGCTACAAATCAAGGCGGTTTTTTTTACCACAGATTTACGCAGATTATTTTTCACAGATGACCACAGAAAATCTGTGCAGATCCGTGAACCAATCCGTGTAAATCTGTGGTTAATTCCCCCTGCAACGGACTTTCCTCCCAAAAAGTTGCCTTTTATCAACCCGGGCCAACATCCTCTTTTCCCGGTTCAGCCCCCTTTTTTTCCCATTCGGCCAGATGGATTTTCCAGGGGCTTTTCATGCAATTAGTTTTGACTGCATGAAACACAATACAAAAAAGATACTCATCATTGCTGTGTTATCCATGCTGGTACTTTCCATATCAGCCGGCATTTACCTGTACAACAAAGGACCGATGGATGTACGATCTGTGAGGGGTACACCAGTAGATGCCGGGGAATTATACAGCCTCTTCACCAACGACTCGGTACTGGCAGGCAAAAAATACATTTCCAGGGTATTGCTGGTAAGTGGCCAGGTTAGTGAGATAAGCGTGAATGCCAGCCAGCAGAAAATAGTACTCATTAAAACAGGCACCGACGGCGCCTATGTCAATTGCACACTCGAAGAAGCTTCCAACGACATTGCTGTCAATAAACCCATAAGCATCAAAGGCATCTGCAGCGGTATTGGCCAGGGCGATGCCGACCTGGGCATTCCCGGCGATGTTTACCTTACCCGCTGTATTGTAGCTAATAAATAAGTACAAATAATGAAGAAACCAGCAACCCTTTTAACCATTGCGGCCATCGTTGCCGTTCTTATCTTTTCCTGTAAACATGAACCCCTTGGCATACCGGTACCAACACCGGTAAGCGGCGGCACACAGGCCTGCAGTGCCGACACGGTCTATTTCCAGAACAAGGTATTGCCGCTGATCGTTTCAAGCTGCGCCAAAAGCGGCTGTCACGATGCCGTCTCCAAACAGGATGGCATTGAACTCACTTCCTACGATAAGGTCATGGCTTCCGGAACCGTACGGCCCGGCGACCCCGGCAACAGCGACCTGTACGAAGTGCTGAACGAAACACGCCCGGATAAGATAATGCCGCAGCCGCCTTCTGCTCCCCTCACGGCAGCAGAAAAAGATATTATCTATAAATGGATACTGCAGGGTGCAAAGAACAATGCCTGCAATGACTGCGACACCAGCACATTTACCTATTCAGGCGCTATGGCGCCCATCATCAATACACATTGCAAGGGTTGTCATAACCCCAGCTTCATCAGCGGGGGCCTCGACCTCACCACCTATGCCACTGTGAGAGACATCGCATTAAATGGAAAACTGATGGGGAGCGTTGACCACCTCACCGGTTTTTCTGCCATGCCAAAAGGGGGCACCAAACTCAGCGACTGCAGGATCACCCAGATACGCAAATGGATCGCATCGGGCTCTCCCAACAATTAAACAATAAAAAAAACGGAACAACGACCAGAAGACCAGCTAAAATAATATCCTTCACAACCACCAGCAGCATCATCCTGTTGTTTGCAGCAGTAGCGGTATTCAGCAGTTGCTACGCCGACAAAGAAGAATTGCTTTACCCCGGCAGTGTAAGTGCCGTTGACTGCTCAACCGTATCGGCAAAATTTGCTGCCGATGTACAGCCCATCATCGCATCCAAATGCGCTACGTCCGGCTGCCACGATGCAAGCGCCAGTGGCGGAGTGATACTGCAGACACACAGCCAGGTGAGCGCTAAAAAAGACAGGGTGTATGCCCGGGCCGTGGTGGAAAAATCCATGCCCACTTCCGGCGCATTGCCCCCGGCCGAGATCGCCAAACTGAAATGCTGGATTGACAGCGGCGCTCCCAACAACTAAAAAGTACAACCTAAAAAATAAAATCAGATACAATGAAACAAGGGATCCTTTCAGCCGCTTTTATTATTGCAATGGCAGGTACGGCTGCTGCCCAGAAATATTATACCAAGAACGGGAGCATCTCCTTCTTTTCAAAGACCTCCCTGGAAAATATCAAGGCCGATAACAACCAGGTGATGAGTGTGCTGAATGCCCAGACCGGCGAGATCCAGTTTTCGGTACTGGTAAAAAGTTTCCGCTTTGAAAAAGCGTTGATGGAAGAACACTTCAACGAGAATTACCTGGAGAGTGAAAAATATCCCAAAGCAACCTTTAAGGGAAACATCACCGACATGAGCCGGGTATCATTCGCCACCGACGGCATGTATACCGTACCGGTAACGGGTGATATGACCATGCACGGCGTTACAAAGAAACTGAGCACCACCGGAACCATCACCATCAAAGGCGGGAAGGTCTCTGCCGTCTCAAAATTCTTTGTAAAACTCGCCGACTACAATATCAGCATACCCAACCTGGTAAAAGACAATATTGCCGAATCGGTTGAAGTGACCGTTTCTTCCAACTTCGATCAAAAAATGTAAACCCAAACAGCATTTCGTATGGCCAGCATGAAAAAAATAACCGGGATCGCCCTTTGTGCCTTACTAAGTACAACAAAGCTCATGGCCCAGCAAAAAGATACTACCGACCTGTTATCAATGCTGGAGAAAGAAGTAGCAGGCGATGAGAAAAGCCAGACCAACTATACCACCGCCACGTTTAAAACCACCCGTTTGATAAACGGCCATACCGTGGAGAATGTGGCAGCCGGTGTACTGGATGTTAAGATATCGCACCGCTTCGGAAGGTTGAACACCGGCAGCTACGAACTGTTCGGGCTCGACAATGCCAGCATGCGCATGGGCCTCGACTATGGCATCACCCGTTATTTAATGGTGGGCATTGGCCGCAGCACTTTTGAAAAAACATACGATGCCTATTTCAAGCTGAAAATATTCCGGCAGTCAACCGGCAAACGGAAAATGCCCGTTACCCTGAGTTATGTACCCACCGTTGCACTGAAAACGCTGAAGTGGGAAGACCCCAACCGGAAGAACTATTATACATCCCGTTTGTATTTTACACACCAGCTCATCATTGGCCGCAAATTCTCCGAAGGAACGTCCATCCAGCTGATGCCGACCTATGTGCACCGCAACCTGGTGAAATATGCTTCCGAATCGAATGAATTGTTTGCCGCTGGGATCGGGGGAAGGCAGAAGATCACGAAACGGGTGAGCATAAATGCGGAATATTATTACCAGATCCCCGGCTACCGGCTCACTGGCACCACCAACTCGCTTTCGCTGGGCTTTGACATCGAAACAGGTGGCCACGTATTCCAGCTGCATTTCACCAACTCCCGTGGCATGAATGAACGGACATTTGTTTCTGAGACCACGGGGCTGTGGGAGAAAGGTGATATTTATTTCGGGTTCAATATTTCCAGGGTATTTACAGTGGGCAAGAGAAGAAGATAAAACTGCAAATACCTGTCCTGCTTAATTTTCAACAAATAAAACGAACCACAACTTGTCCCGCCCCAGGCGTGGATAGGAACATAGAACACATAGAAATGCACATAAGGAACTATGTTATCTATGATCCTATGTGGTTCAGTTTGTTAGCGACCGATTCTTATTCCCGGTCAACATTTTATAATTACCTTGTAGCATAATTTTCAGCAAATGCAAAGACATTGCCTGTTCATATTCCTTGCTGCCTCTTGTTTCCTGGCTTCCCACCCGGCAAATGCACAGGTATATGGCACCGATAAGGGCAGCATCAGTTTCAGTTCCGATGCCCCGCTTGAACTGATAAAGGCCTCCAGCAATGAAATGAAGGGGCGCTTTGATGTGTCGAAGAAGCTGTTTGCCTTCAGCATTAAAATAACTTCCTTCACCGGCTTCAACAGTCCCCTGCAGCGCGAGCACTTCAACGAGAACTATATGGAAAGTGTGCAGTATCCCAATGCTTCGTTCAGCGGGCGCATCATTGAGGACATTGATTTCTCCAAAGACGGCACCTACGAAGTGAGGGCCAAGGGCAACCTCACCATTCATGGGGTAACCCAGGAAAGGATCATCAAGTGCGACCTGCTGGTAAAAGAAGGAAAGATAAATGTAAAGGCCAATTTCACCGTACTGCTTGCCGAACACAATATCCTTATCCCAAAAGTGGTACATGAAAAACTTGCATCCGAAATCAAAGTAGAAGTAAAAGCCGATTTGGCATCGTTATGAGGCCTTCCATAATCCTTTTCAGCCTGGCCGTTCTGTTGGCGCCGCTTTTTTTTAAAGCGGCAGCACAGCCCATCGGGTTCAGGTATTTCAAACTGGAAAAAGACAATAAGCCCGTTAAAATAAATACCCTCTTCAAAAACCGGCAGGGCTATATTTATGCCGGTACCGATAACGGTGTTTATAAATTCGACGGGGAAAAATATACCCGGATAAATTTTGAGAACCCTGAGTATAACGATACTGCCACCGCCCTCTTCCAGGACCGGCAGTTGAGAACATGGGTGGGTTTTAAAAGCGGCCGCATCGCCAACATCCTCAATAAAAAACTCGTCTACTTCAACCCCGAGGAAGGGTCACCCAAAAAAAGGATCACGGCATTCCTGCAGGATAAAGAAGATAACCTCTGGTTCTCCACCAACGGCGAGGGCATCTATTTCACCAGGGGCAGGCACATATACCTCTTCAATGCAGAAGACGGACTGAGCGACCTGAACATAAGTACCATCACCCTGGCCGATAATGGGGATGTACTGGCCGGCACCGACCAGGGCATCAATATCTGCAGCATCAGCAACGGCAAAAAGAATGTTTCGGTGATCGGCCCAAAGCTCGGACTGCCGGATTACATCGTTACTTCCATTGTGCCTGCAGACAAAAATATGTACTGGATCGGGTTACAGGACAAGGGATTTTGCCTCTACGACCATACCCATAAAAAGATAAGCATTCCGCCCGCTGCACAAAACTGGAATTATGGACAGATCAATTCCCTGCTGAATGCACAGAATATGTTGTGGATCGCCACACATGATAACGGGCTGTACAAATATTCGTTCACGGCAAAGGAACTGGGTCCGGTGCCCCAGGTGAAAGCAGGCAATAAAATTGAAAGCCTGCTGCAGGATAACCAGGGAAATGTATGGCTTACATCACCGGAACTGGGATTGATACGTACACCCGGAGAATTGCTGAAACTGGCCCCCATACCCGGCTCCCCTGTTTTTGAACACGTGCATGCCCTGCTCGCAGTAAAGAACGGCGATACCTGGCTGAATGATTACAACAACGACCTGCTGCGGGTTTACATGAATAACGGAACCTATGCCGCTCAAAAAATAAGCATACCCGTACTGAATGAAAAAACCGACATCACTTCCCTCTACCAGGATCCCAATGAGAACATATGGGTGGGATCGATGGGCCGTGGACTATTCATTATTGATCCGCACAGTCTTCAGCAACGGGCATTTACGGAGAACCCGGTTTTTAAAAATGCCAGCATCCTCTCCATCAGCGGAAAAGGGAATACGGTGTTTGTAAGCAGCCTGGAAGGCACCATGGCCATTGACATCCGGCCGGAGAATATCAATATCGGCAAACCCTACCGTTTCATCAATTACGATAACTCAAGTACCGGCACCAACTACATATATGCGGTGTACAAAGACAGCCGTAACCGGGTATGGTTTGCTACCGACGGCAACGGTCTGACCATGCTGCAGGACAGCGTTTTTTCCTATTTCACCAAAAAAGACCAGATCAAAGACGAACACGTCTATTCCATCACCGAAGACCGGCAGGGCAATATATGGTTCAGTACAGCCAGTGCAGGCATTTATAAGTACGACGGGAAGAAGTTCACCAATTACTCGATCAATGACGGCCTCAGCGACCTGAATATCTCCGTACTTAAAACAGACAATGCCGGCAACATCATCATTGTTCACAAGCTGGGGCTCGATATCCTGAACCCGGTCACCGGCAATATCTCGTACCTGAACAGCAACCAGGGCATTGCAAAGATCAATGCCGAAGACCTGGGTGCCGTTACGCAGGATCATACAGGGCGGGTGATGCTGAGTACGGTTGATGGCATCCTGTCCTTTTCTTCTCCTTCCAATTCGCTGCAAAAACCCACCGCCGTTATTGAATCGGTGCAGTTGTTCTTAAAGGACATTGACGACGACCGCTCCAATGTATTCAGTCATGACGAGAATAATTTTACGTTCAACTATACCGGCCTGTATTATTCCGATCCCGGGCAGGTTTATTACCAATATAAACTGGAGGGACTCGACAGCAGCTGGGTGCTTACGAAAGACCGGAGCAAGAACTTTCCAAAACTGGAACCCGGCCATTATACGTTCCGCATCCGGTCTTCTTTGAACCGTAATTTTAAAAATGCGGATGAAGCATCCTACCCCTTTGTGATCAAACAGGCTTTTTATAAACGGGCATGGTTCATTACCCTGTGCATACTTATTGCCGCCGTACTGTTATACTGGTATATAAAGGGCCGGGAAGCTTCGCTGAAGAAAATGGAAAGGCTCCGGCAGGAAAAAGTACAGTTCCAGTTTGAAGTGCTGCGTAACCAGGTGAATCCCCATTTCCTGTTCAACAGTTTCAACACGCTTATATCAACCATTGAAGATGATCCGAAGATGGCCGTTGAGTACGTGGAGCAGTTATCGGATTTTTTCCGGAACATCGTGAACTACCGCGACAAGGAGATCATTTCGCTCAAAGAAGAGACCGACCTGCTCGACATCTATTATTTCCTGCAGCAAAAACGCCACGGCAATAATATTGAGCTGAAGAGCAGCCTGACCGAACAGCAAAAGGCCCTGTATTTCATTCCGCCGCTTACCCTGCAGTTACTGATGGAGAATGCCATCAAGCACAATGCCATCTCCAAAGAGACAAAACTCATCATCAGCCTGGAGATAACGGAAGATGAATACCTGCAGGTAAAGAACAACATCCATGCCCGGATGAGCAAACAGGAAGGCTCCGGCATGGGCCTCCAGAACATTGTGAACCGGTATACACTGCTCAGCAGCAAAAAAGTACAGATCAGCCATGATGAAAAATATTTCATAGTTTCATTACCCCTTTTAAAAAATTGATATGCTAAAGATATTGATCATAGAAGACGAGGAACCGGCAGCAAAACGCCTGCAGAAAATGATACGGGAAGCTGAACCCGGTGTGGAACTGCTTGGCGCCATACCCAGTGTGTTGGAGGCCTTAAAATGGTTTGCAGAACATGCGGAACCGGATCTTATCTTTTCCGACATCCAGCTGGCCGATGGCACCAGCTTTGACATCTTTAAGGAAGTAAAGATCAACTGCCCTGTGATATTCGTCACTGCCTACGACCAGTATGCCATTGAAGCATTTAAACTGAACAGTGTTGACTATCTTCTAAAACCGTTAAAAAAAGACGAGTTGCTTGCAGCCATCAATAAATTCAGGGCCACCCGGCCCGCTGCCCCGCCACCGCTCGATATAAACAAACTGCTGCAGGCCTATGCCCCGCAAAACCAGTCGTACAAAACAAGGTTCATTGTACGGTATGGTGAGCATATCAAGACCATCCAGACAGAAGACATCGCTTATTTTAATACAGAAGACAAGGTCAATTTTCTCACCAGCTTTGAAGGCAGGCGTTTTGCCATCGACTTTAACCTGGATCACCTGGAAGCACAGCTTGACCCGAAGGTATTCTTCCGCATCAACCGGCAGTTCATCGTTTCCATACGGTCCATTGCCGAAATGTTTGCATACACCAAGGGCCGGGTATTGATAAAACTCAATCCTGCTTCAAAACACGAGACCATCGTAAGTACTGAGCGGTCGGCCGACTTTAAGATATGGCTTGATGGAGGCAGTGTGAAATAGGGCGGATCATTCTTTTCAACACCGCCGCTGTATGGCCTCCGGCCAATATATTTAATAACCACAGATAGCCACAGATTGGTTACACAGATTTGCACAGATTCACCGCCCAGGTTTGTGGCTCACCAACCTCACTCCCCTGGTCGGTGTCCTCACCGACCGGAACGATCATTTAAATTTTATACCCCGATTCACTCCCCTGGTCGGTGTCCTCACCGGCCGGAACGATCATTTAAATTTTACACCCCACTTCACTCCCCTGGTCGGTGTCCTCACCGGCCGGAATGATCATTTAAATTTTCACCCCGCTTCCGGTCGGTGTCCTCACCGACCGGAACGCTTTAAATTTTATACCCTTCATCCGGTTGGTGTCCTCACCGGCCGGAATGATCTTTAAATTTTATACCCCACTTCACTCGGTCGGTGTCCTCACCGCGGAATGATCATTTAAATTTACACCCCCTGGTCGGTGTCCTCACCGACCGGAATGATCATTTAAATTTTACACCCGCTTCACTCCTGGTCGGTGTCCTCCCACCGGAATGACATTTAAATTTTACACCCCACCATCCCGGTCGGTGTCCTCACCGACCGGAATGATCATTTAAATTTTACACCCGCTTCACTCCCCTGGTCGGTGTCCTCACCGACCGGAATGATCATTTAAATTTTACACCCCACCTCACTCCCCTGGTCGGTGTCCTCACCGACCGGAATGATCATTTAAATTTTACACCCGCTTCACTCCCCTGGTCGGTGTCCTCACCGACCGGAACGATCATTAAATTTTACACTCCCACTTGAACATTGATCATTGGACATTGAATATTGAGCATTCCTTTCCTTCGCCGCTGTATGACCTCCGGCCAACAAATTTAATACCCACAGATAGCCACAGGTTGATTCACAGATTTTCTGTGGCCATCTGTGAAAATGATCTGCGTAGATCTGTGGTTAATTCACCCCATTCAGCATTAAAAAATACCGGTTCGGCTTCTTTCATTTCCCAAAGCATTATTACCGGCGGATATTTATACAGTAAATCTTTTGAACAGTAAATGACCAACCAGGAAACCAACAGGGGCCCGTTTTAAAATCCGAATATGCTGTTACCCTATATACTTTACTAAACAGGGATCCGCTTTACTGTCTGAAGAGTTTCATAAGCGTTTGTTTTGCGACCGCAGCACCAGCCATGCTGCGGTTCACTATTAAAGCATACCTGTTTATCGTATTCAATAACAGGTAACTCCTATTTGTTAAATCTTAATTCCCGGAAAACTTTTCCACCAAAAAAACGTTATGTGTATAAGTAAGTTTGTAATGTATTAATCTCAATTCATTACATTTGAAAAGAGATGCGTTAGTAAGTGCCCTTTGAATGTAATTGATAACAGAACGCTGCTATGTATGCCCCGAACATACGCATGACAGAAACAGCGCAAAAACTAAAATCCATTGACAGAAGCGATCATTAACCTCGAAACCGTAAACCCTATCGAATTTTTTGGAGTAAACAACGGTAAGCTCGACATCTTAAAAAAGAAATTCCCCCTTTTAAAAATTCTCAGCCGCGGCACCCAGATCAAACTGAGCGGCGCCCCCGAACAGATCGAAGGGGCCCGGGAAAAGATCGACCTCATACTCCGCTACCTGGAACGAAACGGCCACATGAGCGCCAACTATTTTGAACAGATACTCGGCGGTGATGATGAGCGGGTGATCGATAATTTCATTGACCGGAACCCCAACGATGTACTCGTATTTGGCCCCAACGGAAAGACCGTGAGGGCACGTACCGCCAACCAGAAAAGGATGGTGGAAGCCTGCGACAAGAACGATGTGGTGTTTGCCATCGGGCCTGCCGGTACCGGCAAGACCTATACCGCCGTTGCACTCGCCGTTCGGGCATTAAAGAATAAACTGGTAAAAAAGATCATCCTTACCCGCCCGGCTGTGGAAGCAGGCGAAAGCCTTGGTTTCCTGCCCGGCGACCTGAAAGAAAAGATCGACCCATATTTAAGGCCCCTATATGATGCACTGGATGACATGATCCCTGCCGACAAACTCGGCTACTATATGAGCACCCGTACCATTGAGATAGCACCCCTGGCATATATGCGTGGCCGCACACTCGATAATGCATTCATCATACTGGATGAAGCACAGAACACCAACGACCTGCAGGTAAAAATGTTCCTGACAAGGATCGGACCCAATGCAAAAGCCATCATCACCGGCGATCCCACACAGATCGACCTGCCCAAGAACCAGACCAGTGGCCTGTTCAAAGCCACCCGTATCCTGAGGAATATCGAAGGCATTGCCCATATTGAACTGGATGAGGAAGACGTAGTAAGGCATCGCCTGGTAAAACAGATCATCAAAGCCTATAATAAGGAAGACGATAAAAGTACTGAGCAAAAAAAAGGATCCTAACCCTTTAAACACTGCTAACCCCTGCCATACATCAGGCGACCTTTGCGTTGCCTGATTTTTTTTGCATAAAAACGGTGGAATCCGGTTAAATTTGCGTTCACCAATTAAACACCCGGTCTATGAAGAAGATCATTTTTATCCTGGCCATTGCCACCAGCCTTGCCGCCTGCAACAGCAACGATGCCGGCCCCTCCACCTCCTCACCCACTGCCACCATCGACGGCATGTTCAATGCCATGAAGAACGGGCAGATAGATGACTTTAAAAAATTCATCACAAAAAATGATGCCGCCATGATCGAGGAAGGGATGCGGCTCGCCAACAGCATCGATTCCAATCTCGTTAAAAAGGCAAAAGAAACCATGGCGGATGAGTTCAAAGAAAAAGTAAAGAATGTTTCCTATAAACTGAAGAATGAAAAGATCGACGGCGACAATGCCACCGTGGATGCCGAAGTGACCGAGAACGGCAAGACCGAAACACATGCTTTTAACCTGGTGAAGGAAGACGGCGCCTGGAAGATCGCCCTCAGCAAATCGGGCGACGGCATGTTCAACAGCATGAAGGGAGACAGGGGCCCCGGCGAACCCGACCTGAAAGAGGCAATGGAAAAACTGAATAAAATGGATAAGGATACCTTGAAAATGCTGATGGAGAAAGCCAGCCAGGTACTGGATTCCATTAAAGCAAAAAAGACGAACTAATTACCCCGGCATAAAAAAAAGCATCCGCCAGCCGGCGGATGCTTTTTTTTATGCTTAGGGGAAAGATGTTTAACTTTAACCATGCTTAAAAAATACTGACGGGTATCCTCCTTGCCGCTGCGGTCATTGCCTGCAACAGCCCGGCAAAAAAAATACCCGTAACCGACGTGGAAGTGGCCACCAGCTTTGTACGCAACATACTGGACAATAAATTTGACGAGGCCGAAAAATACCTGCTGCGGGATGAGATCAACCTGGAATTATTCAACCGGTTCAGGAACCAGTACAGCTCACAGAAAAAAGAAGTGCTTGAAAAATACAAAGATGCTGATATCCTCGTGAACGAGACCAGCTATATTACCGACAGCATCTACATCTTTAATTACAGCAACAGCTATGCCCGGGAACTGAAGAATAAAATAAAATTGGTACGGGTCAACGGCAAATGGCTGGTTGACTTTCAGTATACTTTTTCAGGAAATTTATAGATCAGCCGATGCTTAAAAATCTTTTACTCGTTGGTTTGGGAGGCGGACTGGGTTCGGTATTGCGTTACGGCACTTCGCTGCTGATGAATACAAAACTGTTTCCCTGGGCAACCCTGGCCGTGAACATCACCGGGAGCCTGGTCATCGGGATCGTTTTTGCACTAAGTATCCGGCAGGAACCATTGACCGATAACTGGAAACTGTTCCTGGCAACCGGTATCTGCGGCGGCTTCACCACCTTCTCGGCCTTTTCACTGGAGAACATGGGACTGCTGCAAAGCGGTAAATACGGGATGGCCATCGCTTATATTATTGCAAGTATCATCCTGGGAACAGCAGCAACTTTTTTGGGATACCATCTGGCGATCAAGAATTAAGCGACCTAACCAGTATCCAGTATCCTGTATCTTGTATCTTGTATCTTGTATCCTGTATCTTGTATCCTGTATCCTGTATCCTGTATCTTGTATCTTGTATCCAGAATATCGAACAAGGAACAAGGAATATTGAACTTTGAACCCTTAAACGTTATACATGTACGTCCTCCATCCCTGGCACGGCGCTCACTACGGAGACAATGCCCCGCAAACCGTTAACGGCCTCATCGAGATCCCGCAGGGCAGCCGGGCAAAATACGAGATCGACAAAAAGACGGGATTGCTGCGTCTTGACCGTGTCATCTTCTCCTCCTTCCACTACCCCATCAACTATGGTTTCATCCCGCAAACACTGGGACTGGATGGCGACCCGCTGGATATACTGGTGATGTGCAGCGAACCCATTGAACCCCTCTGCCTGGTGGAAGCAACCGTGATCGGCAACATGCAGATGATCGATACCGGTGTGGCAGACGATAAGATCATTGCCGTAGCAGCAAAAGACCCGGGGGTGAATTATATCAACAGCATCCATGACCTGCCGGAACATTTCATTGCCGTACTGAAGAATTATTTTGAACAATACAAAGTACTGGAGAATAAAAAAGTGGAGATCGAGGAATTCCAGGATAAAGAAGCAGCATACAACGTGATCAGGGAAGCCATTGCTTTATACAAAACAAAATTTTCAACGTGACCATTAAAAAGAAAACTATGGATATACAAACTATCCTCATCATCATACTGGTGGGTGTGGCTGCCGGTATACTGGGCGGACTGGTGGGTGTGGGCGGTGGCATCATCATCGTGCCGGCCCTGGTCTATTTTATCGGCATGAGCCAGAAATCGGCACAGGGCACATCACTCGGGCTCATCATGCTGCCGGTTGGCATCCTGGGGGTATTGCAATACTATAAACAGGGCCATGTGGATTTTAAGGTGGTGGGTATTTTGGCCGTGGGCTTTTTAGCAGGCAGTTATTTCGGGAGCAAGATAGCGCTCAGCCTGCCCCTGGAAACACTGAAGAAGGTATTTGCCGTACTGATGATCGTTATTGCGGTCAAGATGCTGTTCTTTGATAAATACAGAAAAGAGGAAACAAAGACAGGCTCCGGGCATAACATAACAGGCCCTGCAGATAAAGCTGGCTATAAAACGGGTTGAGCAAATGAGGGTATGCCTGGTGGTCGGTGAGGACAGCAATCACGGCGGGGGAACGGGTTGAACAAAGAGGGTACGCCTGGTAGTTGGTGGAGACAGCAACCACAGCGAAAGGCTCAGTTGTAGTAGTTATTGGATTTTTTTACGACAGATTTACTCAGATTATCTGTGGCCACCTGTGAAAATAATCTGTGTAAATCTGTGGTTAATTCCCTATTAAACCATCCCGGCACCTGCCAAGGGAGGATATTCAAAAATACCGCCGGATGATGCGCAGTTTCTGCGTACGTTGACCGGTTTCTGCATTCACAATCCCTTCATGATCGATCTTATCTACCCGTACCTTACCGGCTGAATGAATGATCTCGCCCGGGTTAAGCAATATGCCTGTATGAACGATCCTTCCTTCTTCATCATCAAAAAAAGCAAGGTCGCCGCAATGTGCCTGCTGCAAAAAACCAACCAGCTCACCCTGTGTGGCCTGCTGCTGTGAATCACGCAGCAAATGAATGTTCAGCATCTTGTAAACAGACTGGGTGAACCCGCTGCAGTCGGTACCAAAGACCGATTTGCCGCCCCAGAGGTATGGACTGTTCAAAAAAGTAAAAGCAACCTGTTTGATCGTGCGGGCATCCCGTTTTGCGGTAACGGGGTTCCATACTTTACCGGAATAATGTACCGTATTCCTGCGCCAGAAGACATGCCCGTTCTTCATGGCCGTTAATGAACTGCCAAACGGGATCCACATCGGGTGACCGTTATAATCCACCTGGTTCACCCACCCGGCCGCAAGGTCATTATCTTCTACGTAATACTGTGTATCATCTATCTCCTGGAAATGCGATTGCTGGCACCAGCCCGTATAGGCGTCCAGTTTGTTCACCACTTTCACCCAGCCGTTCTTTTCAACAATGGTGATGATGCAGCATTCGCCAAATAATAACTGGCTCACCATTTCCGACCGGTGATCGGGTTCTATCCGTAGCGGTGCAACAGGCACACAACAGGCAGCATAACTCATGTTTACATTTTCGGTCCGTCTAAATTATGGAAATTAAACTAAGTTTACATCTCACAAAAAACAGGTCCGGCAGCTGCCGGACCGCTACCCGTTCTTGAGCAAGGGCAAATACAACCATATCAGCGATGCAGAACTGCTGCAGCAGTTTTACAGCACCCGCAACAACGAGTGGCTGGGCGTATTGCTGGAACGCTATACCATGCTGCTGCTGGGTGTGTGCATGAAGTACCTGAAGAATGAAGAAGAGGCCAGGGATGCCGTGCAACAGGTTTTTTTAAAAGCCATCCATGAACTGCACAAGTATAAAGTAGAATACTTTAAAAGCTGGATATACATGGTTGCCAAAAACCATTGCCTGATGCAGCTGCGTGACAAGGGAAGGTTCAACGGCGAAATAAACGAACGCATCATGGCGGTGGCCGACGGGCCCGAAGAAAAGAACAACCACCTTGAAAAAGAAAAAGCGCTTGCCAAAATGGCCTCCGCTTTGCTGCAACTGAACAAAGAGCAGCAACTATGCGTAACTTTGTTTTACCTGGAAAAAAAAAGCTACCAGGAGATCACCGAACATACCGGCTACAGCCTGATGCAGGTAAAAAGCCATATACAGAACGGGAAACGTAATTTGAAGATACTAATGGAACGGGGGGAAGGGAATTGAAAATGAAGAATTAAGAATTAAAAATGAAAGATCAGGAATGAAAATTTCTTAACTATAACGTAAACAGCTCCCTCTCCTTTGGAGAGGGTTGGGGTGAGGTTACAATGAGCGACGAACTAAAAGACATATTATCCAACCTTAACAAGGACATTGAGCAGGAAAAACTGCTTGATTACCTGAATAAGAAGCTGTCTGCCGGCGATGCCCATGAACTGGAGAAACAGATGGCCGATGATGAATTCATGAATGATGCCGTGGAAGGCCTGGAAGAAATTAAAAATAAAAAAGACCTTTCACTGTACGTGGAGCAACTGAACCAGGAGCTGAAAAAACAACTCGATAAAAAGAAAAAACGCAGGGAAAAACGTAAACTGAAAGACGGGCCCTGGACCTACTTCGCCATAGTATTGCTGCTGGTGCTGATCGTAGTTTCCTTTATACTGGTAAGAAAATATTTAGGATAATGTTTAACCGCAGAGGACGCTGAGTTTTTCGCAAAGCACGCCAAGAGGTTCCCTGTTGTTTTTAATATTTACTATTTAACCGCAGAGGACGCTGAGTTTTTCGCAAAGCACGCAAAGAGGTTCCCTGTTGTTTTTAATATTTACTATTTAACCGCAGAGGACGCTGAGTTTTTCGCAAAGCACGCAAAGAGGTTCCCTGTTGTTTTTAATATTTACTATTTAACCGCAAAGAACGCTGAGTTTTTCGCAAAGCACGCAAAGGTTCTCTCTCTGCGCTCTTTGCGTTTCCTCCTCTGCGTTCTTTGCGGTTAAACATTATCCTTTGCGGTCAAACATATCTCACAACCCATTTACCACTCTCTTTATTCCATCTTTAAGTTTGACCACATTAAAATTTAAAAGTAACCCAAGTTTGTAATTCCCCAATCTCATATAAGTAAGGGTCTGTGCCAGGTGTATATCATTCAATGCTTCCACAGCTTTGATCTCAATGACCAGTTTTCTTTCTACAAGCAGGTCGATCCTGTACCCACAATCCAGTTTTACTTCCTCAAATACCAGTGGCATAGCTTTTTCCTTTTCCACGTTCAGGCCCCACTTCGCCATTTTATAATACAGGCATTCTTTGTAAGCATCTCATAAACCGGGGCCAAGTGCAGCATGCACTTCAATGGCCTGCCCGATCACATGGGTTGATAATTCGTTTTCAGTCATGGTACTTTTATAAAAAATCTGAAGAATATTTAACCGCAGAGGACGCTGAGTTTTTCGCAAAGCACGCAAAGAGGTTCCCTGTTGTTTTTAATATTTACTATTTAACCGCAGGCTGAGTCTTTCGCAAAGCAGGTTTCCTCGCCTCTATGCGTTCTTTGCGGTTAAAGAAAAAAATCTTTGCGTTTCCTCCTCTGCGTTCTTTGCGGTTAAAGAAAAAAATCTTTGCGTTTCCTCCTTTGCGTCCTTTGCGGTTAAAAAAGAGAATCACTGCACCACAAACCGCAACACCCTGCTCCTTCCATCCCCTGTAACTCCATAAACCTGGTACGTTCCTTTTGCAAGTCCCGCAACATGCACCGCAACCGTATTGAACCCTGCACTCATATCCACCCGCTGCTGGTCCACCCGCCTGCCCTGCATATCCATGATCACAATTTCAATCATCGTCTTTTGTGCCGCACTTATGTTCAGATTAAAGCGGCCATTAATAACCGGGTTGGGCGCCATGCCAATGAGTTCAAAACCACTGGCTGCATTTAAAACCACCGCCACATTGCTGTAGCTTATGCCGCCGTCCTTATCAACGGCCTTTATGCGGTAGTAATTAAGCCCGGGCATTGGCTGCATGTCTGTAAAACCTTGCCCGGTCAATTCAGCCATCGTTGAATAGTTCCTCCCATCCGCCGAACGCTCTGCTACAAAACGATCAACCCAGGAAGCGTTCAATACCGTCCAGCTAAGAAGGACCCTTTCCTGCTGCTTTTGCGCCGACAACTGCAGCCCGTTACCTGCCTGCAATATGGCAGGGATATTTCCCAGCACCATCGGGGCATCGGTATTGGCAGCAAAAGAACTTACCGTAGTGGTGACCTGGAAATTTGTTGGTCCCCCAAACTGGATAAGGCCTGTATTGATCACATTCCATACGCCGGTATAAAAACCCTGTTCAACGGTTACAGGGGCATACATGAATAATGCGTTGCCGGCTGTATTGTTATAAAAGAAATTCACGTTGACAGCCCCAACCGGGTTACCCGACGGACGAACGATCCAGGTCCGGTTCACCGCAGCAATGGGAAAACGGATGGAAGGGTTGATACCGATCTCCACCCGGGCCCCGTAATTGAGCCCGCTGCCATTAGCGATGGACACCGGGTTGATGGTGGTGCTGTTGGCGCCTATGGGAAATATCCTCGACAATGCCACAACATTATTATAGAACAATTTTCCGCTGCCATTGGTGATCACATGTGATGTTACCGACCCGCCGGTCACATCGCCCGTCATGGTCAAATTATGAGTACCCAGTACAACCAGTGCATTTGCCAGCAGGGCGATATTACCCGTTATGGATTTATCAGAGACCATTGTTAGGGTCGTGTTTGAACCAACGTCCATACCGCCTGCCGGCAAGGTTAAGGTGCCGCTGCCGCCCAGGCTGCCCGTAGTGCCGTTGATGATGAACTTACCAGATGTACCGTCGTGACCGATATTACCCGTTCCGGTGATGCCATTGCGGAAGGTCTTTGTTCCGGCATTGGTGAACGTGATGCTTCCATTGGCTTCAAACAAACCGTTGATGACCATGGGTAAAGCCCCGCCGATGAGCCCCACATTACCCGTGATACGGAATATGGGAATGGTGACCGCATCCACATTCGGGAAATAGGTGACGCCGCTGGACGAAAAGGCCAGGTTGAGCGTATATTCCAGTACAGAAGCATGCTGGTATACAAAATTTGCCGCATGAACCCCTGCCCCGGCATTGGTTAACCCGCTGGCCGATAAGCGCAGCATGCCGCCGGTATTGATATTGGCCGACGCGGTTCCGGAAAAAACCGGGCCGTTGCTGTTTGATGCCAGCGTGAATATTCCGCCGCTTAATACAATGATGTCGTCGCCTGTTCCATCATTCACCGTTAATGTGCCGGCTGAATGAAACAGGATCCCGCCGCTTTCGATCGTCCCTTCATCCATATCCTGGTTGCTGCTTATGGTTACGGTATGTGTGTTGCGTATGCGGATGGTACTGGCGGCGCTGGTGGGCGTTAAAGTGGCAGCGCTCCATGTTGTATTATCGGGTGATGATTCCCAGGTGGATATGGATCCCCAGTCGCCGGTTTGAACCGAACGGAAATGATCGGTGGGGTTTGAAGGGAATATTATTTTATTGCCGGGTGAGGACGGCCCTGCCCCTGTTGCATGATGGAATGCAAAAGCAAGGGTAATAAATAAAAAGAACCGTTTTTTCATACCCATTCTTTTGGTAGTGGTACAGTTTGAAATTAATTCAAGTCGAATGTCAGGCTGTACCACTTCAATTCTTTTGGATCGGGCGGTAAAGGGTCGTCGGGTTGCATTAAAACTACAACAGTTCCCAGGCGCATGCAAGTATTTTCCAACATATTTATGTGAGAAAAAAACGCGGCCAGAACTCTTTGCACCCTTTGCGAAACCCTTTGCGTTCTCTGCGGTTTATCCTGAGCGGGGCCGAAGGGTAACCGCAAAGAACACAGAGAAATACGCAAAGGGCGCAAAGAGTATGTAATAAAAAAAGTCTCCCGTTTACCGGGAGACCTTATAGTTAAGCAATTAGCTTTTTTACTGTATCACAAAACGCTGTACCGATGCCCTTCCTTCTGAGGTCATCACCGATACCTGGTAGCTGCCTGCGGCCAGGCTGCTCACGTTCACCGGCACCTGGTTGAATCCTGCCAGCAGCGATGTGCTTTGCCGTTGCATCATCCTGCCCTGCATATCGGTAACGATCACATCCATCTTACCGTTCTGTGCGGCGCTCACCCGCAGGCTGAACTTTCCGCCCACGATCGGGTTGGGTGCAATATGCATCACATCAATACCACGGGTTGCATTAATTAATGTTACCACGCTGCTGTATGTGACCTTGCCGCTTGCGTCGGTCATTTTAAGGCGGTAGTAGTTCACGCCTGCTGTGGGCTGTGCATCCGTATAATTAAATGGCTGCTGGCATTGCAATGCCGTGGCAGTCTTGGTATATATTCCGCTGTAATTCCTTCCGTTGCTGCTGCGTTCCAGTACCATGTTGGCAGTAGGAGAACTGTTGCAGGTAACCTTCCAGTTAAGCAGGTGGTTGCCGTTCTGTTTCATGCCGGTGAAGAAGTTGATGGTAATGGGCAGCGGGTTGTTGAATGAAACACTCGCCAGTGCAAACGGGCTGAAATTGGTAACTCCGGTCCAAACCACGTTACCTGCAGCCGGTGCACCGGTTGCCGTACCTACTGTGCCAAATGCATCCCAGTTGGTTCCGTCAAAATGTGCAATGACCAGGTCACCCAGGTTATCTACATATGTTCCGCTACAAACATTATTGGCGCTCCAGTAAGCGGTGATATCGGTAGCTGTTGCACTACCTGTCCTGTTTAATATCCAGTAATCGCACCCACTTACGTGATCAAGACCTATGGCGGTTACCGGGCCTAATAATCTTGCATTTCCTCTCATGTACTCCGCTGTAAATTCATCTGTGGCAGGTGCGCCGGCAAAATTACTTACACCAATAGGTACATATCCAAATCCCGTTTTACCAACCGGGAATGTAAAGTCGGTATTTCCCACTTTCTTAACCGGGCCATTCACGAAACTTGCATTGCTTGCATTGGATACTACCGATCCCGGGGCCATGGTTAATAGGTTAGCAGCAGTTGTATTTACAATACCGGAGATAAAACGTATCGTACCGGTATCTGTGAGGGGTGTATTCAAGGTAAGTTCACCGGTTGGTTTATTAACTGAGTCCAGTTGATTGACACCGAATTAAAACAGGCCACCGGTATTGTTGATGCTTTGTGCACCGGTGCCCACATAATT
>JADJLJ010000010.1 GCA_016710165.1 Chitinophagaceae bacterium
TACCGATAAAAGCCTGATGGCAAAAAAGCGGTATTGATGGCAACCTTCCTGGGGAGAAATAAAAAGAAGAAATTTATCGTAACCCTGAAAAAATGGACCAAGTTACGGGCACTGGAAAATGCCGTTACCGCAGTCTATCAGGATTATATGATGTACACGGCTAAATCTTGCCGCAGGTAGATTATTGCGTCTGTACCGGGATAAGTATATGGGTGATATTTTGCTAACCAGATTTTGGAAGAACAGGAGATCAGGGACCAAAATTTAATGCGTAAATTACAGGCAGAGCAGATGGATATTGAAGCCCGTGTACAGGCAGGTATTGAAGAATTTAAAGCAATAACACAGGCTGAAAAGACAAAGCAGATGCCGAGGCAGCAGAGAAAAATAATGATGCTAAAATAAAGCAGCAGGGTAAAAAGAATATGGCCTACTGATGCCCAAAAAGCCGCAGCAGCAAAAGCCGAAGAAATTAAAAAGAAAGGCGGTTTAACAGATATTGTTGACAGGATTAAAAACGCTATAAATAAGTGTAAGTAATGTTAGATATTGGATGTTTAATAAAAAATACCACATTACGGCATGACCTTAACGATCTTGTTGAGTTTATTGCGTATGAGCGTATCTAAAAATTAGGATGCCGGACTGCAATCTATTTACAATGATATCAGGATTAACGGGATTGAAGTTGACCTGGGAACCGTTGGGTATATTTACAATGATGTGCTTCCAAAATCATACGCTCAATTTAATTCTGACCATGATGTGAACGAATACGTTTTAAAGTCGTATAATGATGCAATAAACCGTGCCGCAAGGTTGGAGGCACCGGATCAGACCGAAAGACAAATAGGCCAGAATAGCCCGGATATGGAGGTTGTGAACGGTATTTTAAATATGTTCACCAAACTTAACACTCCGACAACGGACCCGATATATTCTGATATGCGTATGATGCAGGAAGCGCTTTGGAAAGGCATACAGCGAAAATTAAAACTTACAATAACAGCATACCGGAAGCCCAAAAGGACTGGGAAGAATTATTGCACCAGGCGCTTGGTTACGAACAACTGGGCATGACTGATATCAATGGTCATTTAAACGGTATTGCGGATCTGTTTGATTCCATGAAGGAGCAGCTTGCCGATGCCACCTGAAATGGAAAGCCGGGGCGATTACGCTACAGCCCAAAATGGCGTGAAATGACCGATAAATTAAAGCTGCATCATACTCCTGCTTTTTCTAAAGGTGAAAGCAAAAACATTCATTACTCAAATTTTCAAAGAAGCCGGGTACTGGCAAACAGCTTAAAAAGCCAAATCCTGATGGCAGTTTCAAAACCGTAATTGACTGGAATAAACTATCAGATGAGGTAGGAAGTGTACTGGACTTGTTTAACAACATTGACAGGGTAATGAGGAACAAAGGATATTCCGATTCAGTAATTCAGGGCGTAAAAGATTCATTTGAAAATGAAGTGAATGATATGAACGCTAAAATTTTAGAATGGCGTTTAAATAAGTTGGAAAGTAAATCAGACGCACTTGATAGGGCAAGTAATCGAAAAACAGACCTTAAAAGGCTGGCTGAATTAAATAACCTGGGGATTTTCCAAAACGCACACGATAAACTTTTAAGTAGTGTTATTGGTATATCCGACCTGCAAGCGGAGGACTTGGAAGATATTGAACGACTGGCAAAAGCTGCATCAGAACTGTACCGGGAAATTGATAAAAATTATGGTGATGGTATTTTTGCTGCATCTGCTCTTCAAAGTATTCAGCGTTCTATTGACCGTATAGTTCAGAGAAATATAAACAACAAAACAAGGTTAATGAAAATAATGTCAGCGATTAAAAATTTCGTTGATGTTCTTCTTACCGGAATGCTAATGGGACCATTGACAATTTTTGAAAACTGGCTATCTGGTATTAAAGATACTATGGCACCTTTTGGTATTGGGAAATCTAAATTCACCAATCAGGAAGATAGAGAGGCTTACCGATCTGTTTTAGCAGATGTATTCACCAGAGGACAATCATACGGTGAAGAAGTGGGCAGCTTTGCACCACGGGAACTGTATTCAAATTCACTTCGCTTCAACTGGAAAGGTGGCTTAAAACAAAAGGCTGAATCTGCCTTGTTTGTATTAATGGCCCCGGCCAGACTGGGCTTATTAGGTTTTGACAGTGCCAATAAAGTAGTTATCACAAATAAGACTTTTCATAATGCAATGTATCAGGCATTACTGCAGCACGGTAAAACAGCGCAGGAAGCAGAGAATATTTTAAACGAAGCATTGCACGGGCAAAAGTATCAGGAGGCTAAAACGAATGCAGAAGCCATTTTAAACAGCATAAATTCAAAGCTGGGGCAAAGTATTCAATACCTGTAAATGACAATACCATAATCCGTCTTGCTAATGACCTGGTGAAAGCAAACCTGAACACCGATGGTTTATTTACCGACAAGGAAAAAGCCACAGAAATAGTTGTATCAACTCTTAAAGGAAGTTATCACGTTGCAGGGTATGGACTGGGGCATGAACCAAATAACCCGTTATCAAGAATGATTAAAAATTCACGGGATAGTATGGTAAAAAAGGAGCAGAAAATAAGAACTGAAAACAACTGGAATAAACTTGCATGGCATAAACTTGGTACAACTTTTTTAAATGGATTTATACTTCGGTTTACTGGTGGTGCAACAAACTGGATAGTGTTACGGGCACAGTCAGGACTTGGTTTAGGCATCGCTTCTGGATTTTTAGGTAAGTGGATGCACGGTCCCGATTTTAGTGTAGAATTGGATTTTAAAAATGCAGAAGCTATTCAGAGATCAGTTAAAGAACGGTTAGGTGCCCGTAATCAAATAGGTAGGGGTATGGCAGGTTTGACATACACGCTTGCTGGATATATTGCTTACTATCTTCTTACAGCAGGTGGTGATGATGAAAGAAGAGCGTAAAAGAAAAAGACTGGCAGAGCTTTCAAAATCTGTTCAAACTCCAGCAGTAAAGGACGAAATTAAAAAACTTACTTCCGAAGAAAATGTAATGAAGCAGATAAAAAGCAATTACATGGGTAACAGGCTGTTCAAAAAAGTTGCGCCCGATTTAATGCTATTGCAGTATTATTGGATACTGAGAAAGGATGCAGAAATGGGTGCGCTTAATTATATTACGTAAAACAGGAGGCATCGTAGTGATTATTCTTTATCAAGCAAAGTAGCTGATGCCTTTCAATATTACCGTTCTGGAGAAAAAAGTCAGGCAAGAGGTAAACTGGCAAGCATAGCTGGAGATCAGATGGCAGTACCACTTTGGAGGGCATATAAGGACTGGTTTAAATTAGCCGATTGGATCTCATCGCCTTTAACTGGAAGAAATGTATCTTCGGACTTCAAACAGCCATCCAATGTACCAGAGGCGTTTTTAGGTGGTGGCGCATTGGAAGACTGGGGCGCTTACCAGCGGAATAGCAGCGTTACAATTTTACCAGGTATAGGGCCAAAAGCCATTGAAAGATTTAAAGCAGTAGGAATAGAAAAATGGACGACCTTGAAAAGCACCCCGGATGGGAAAACTTTATGTTTATCAATGAAAAAGGCAATCCTCAATTTATTTTGGATGCCGGTGATCGCAAAGCAGCTAAATTAGCTGCTGAAAAATGGTTTAAAGAAAATTAAAAAAACATACAATGAAAAAGCTACTCACTTTCCTGTTTTCACTTATAACGATGGCAGGATATTCACAAAGCCCAACAAAGGGTGCCTTAAATACAATCGATACCACATGGAAGCCAACAATAAAAATGCTGGCTATTAATAAACTGGACAACACAGTGGTATATTGGAATCAGTCTTATTGGTCAGTCGTTGCCAGTGGTAGTAGTGGAGGCGCTGTTTTAGCCGCTGATTTACCATTAGATATTACTGCCGATGTAATTTCAATCCCGGCTGCATCCGGGGTGAACGATGGCTATCTTTCATCCATAAAATATACGCAATTTGATAATAAATGGGGACCAACAGGAAATGCCGCTTCTTCCGGTGATTTTATAGGCACTACAAATACACAGTCTTTTTTAGTTAAGACAAACAATTTACAAGTCGCCTCTATAAGCGGGGATGGCAATTATAGGTATAATTTTAGCCCTAACGCAATTTCTCAAACAGGTACTTATAATTTTATATTTGGGTACCAGCCAACAATATCTTCAAATTACTCTTTAAGTGGAGGTTATCAAACAAGTGCTTCGGAGTAGCTTGGTATCCATAAATAGAAATACACAAGCATCCGGAAATTATTCATTTGCTTGCGGAAGTTCAAGCATCGCTTCCAGGCAAGCGGCATTTGCAACAAATAATGCTCAAACGGGTACATTTGGCGGGGCTGGATTTGGAGCGTATAATGAAATTTCCACAGACGCATCATTACCAACAAGTATCGGAGCAAATAACCGAATATTTATTATTGGGAATGGTTCAGCAACATCAAACAGGCACAACGCTTTAACTGTTTTGCATGGTTCTGATGTTAAATGGCACAAAGCCTCTTTGGGTTTAATACTTTGCTTCCTACATCAACTGTTAGTGTTGGCGGTTCTTTTGAAGCTTCTTATGTTGCAAAAACTGGAGACTACACGGCAACCGATGTTGACTATACAATTCATTTTACATCTGGTACTAATACATTTACACTTCCTACAGCCGTTGGTTGTACTGGACGAATTTATGTTGTGAAGAATACCAGTGGAAACAATTTGACATTAGCGACAACAAGCGCACAAACTATTGATGGCTCTGCTCCCGGAACTTTGACAACAGGCAGTGCAGCACAATTTCAAAGCACCGGTGCAAACTGGATAAAAATAAACTAATGAGATTTATACCAATTCTTTTATTTATATCGTTAAGCCTTTCAGCCCAGTATAATTACAAAGATACCCTGCGTATCGTAAGGTCTGGCGATTCCCATTGCTCTGGAGCGGGAGCGCAAAATTTTGATTCTTCCTGGGGTTCAAGATTCAAAGCATACTTGGAAACAAAGTACGTACTGTAATTGAAAGTATTTTATGTACTGGTGAGAAACCACGAGAACTTTATGCCAGCATGGAGTTACCAAAGTAATTCCACAAAAAATGTTGACACAGCATTAAATTTTAACCCGGATTTTGTTGTAATGGAATATAGTGGAAATGATTTTGTTGTTCAATACATGAATACAATAGAAACGCTGAATAATCTTCGATTTCTGCATGATACACTTGAAAAGCAGGGCGTAAAATGCGCTATGACTGGTATGGCACCCGGCAAAAAACATTTGCGGCCCGGTAACACAGCAAGGGTATAAAGACACGGCGTTGAAATTGAATTTAGCTTTAGCTATGGCATACCACGATCATTATCTTGGGATATGGTACCCCTTATTAAGGGCTGATAGTACCGGGAAGGTTGCACCCGGATATCTAAGTGCAGACAGTTTGCATTTTAATGATGGTGGTCATGGTGTATTTTGGGAAAGCATGATGCAATATCCAGGCATGGATGTTATCGCCTGTAATTGCAAAGGAATGGCAGTAAATTTCTCACTATCAAAAGTAGGAGATAGTTTAAGGATATACTCAAAAGAAATTGTTGCTGCCCGAATTGAAATATACGGTTCGAATGACCAATCAACCTTTACTTATATTACCGATTGGCGTATGCCGGTTGGGGAATTCGACCATAAAATAAATGGCACAGATTACATCTATTATCAGGTAAGGATTTTAAGTGGATTTCGGCCCACCATTGTTAGAACAGAAAAAATAAATTGATGATTAACCCTGTAATATCAATATCAACATTTAAAGGAGAAAATTTTGAGAATTACTTACAGCAAGTTGACCTGTGGGACATTTTTGGGTTTTTGGTGAATGATGAAGATATTAATCCTTATGCTTCAAGCGTGGCAAAATATATTGTATGGGGTTATGGCATAGATAGCGATATGCTGTCAACCGATGGATATAACTGGGGTAAAATTAAGCCGATCATATTTGCAAAAGCTAATCTGCCAGAAGAATTGTATGGAGCAGTTGTAGAATTAAAGAACAAATCTGTTATTGATTCAATACAGACATTCCCTTGACTATCAAAACGATGAAAACTGGACACAATACTGCACATACCGGGATTTAAGGGCACAAATGCTTAGTTCAGCAGTAGGAGAGATACTTAACGCAAGCGAAGAAACGAATTATGAACAAAAGATGAAAAATGCAATTCATAGCCAAACTCTTCTAAGCATGATGAATGTGGCAAAAGAAACATTTATTCAAAACCACAGTAAGTTAAAAGGTGCAGTGGAGGCTTTTAACCGATAGTTCAAAACAAAGAAAAACAACACGAAGCCCAGCGCATTATGCCCAAAGGTGATTCAATATAAAGATTTTCAGGTAGGAGAACACACTATCAAAATTCCGATCCCATTAAAGCAATCGGATATTTTCTTTTTAAAACAATCAAAAGATAATCAATACTGGGACAGGGATAAATTTATTTCAGAAAACGACTATCGTAAGATATGGTTTGATTTTATTCCTAATTATACCAAGATGGACCAGGCGGCAACCAATTATGATTCCGATGGCCTATTGGTTTCCCTCAACCCGGAAGATTCAAAATATGTAGATCGTATCTACCAGCAGGAAACAGAACGCAGGTTAAGCGGCATCCATTTTATGAATAATGCGGAAGTTACCTGGATAACCGGCGACCATTATTTTTTCTTAATGTATGCAAGAATACAGCGGCATGATGGCAAAGGTAATTATGCAGACTACCGTGAATTTCAAAGGGACTACCTGTATTTAATTCATCACTGTAATACAAGCCGTTTCAATGAGCATCCAAACATATTGGGCCTATTTCTTACTAAAGCAAAAAAGACTGGTATTACCAACATTCACTGGTCCGGGTATTACCTGAATAAAGCCACATTATACAGGAACAGGAACCTCGGCTATATGAATATTGACTTGAACCAAGCCGCTAAGACCTTCAATGATTATTTCATGTATTCTTACAATGGGTTGATCTCCCCATTACGGGCTGATTACAGGAGCAGGTCATTGAATGATGGAAATATCGTTTTTGCGAAGTCATATACAAGCTCAAAGAAAGTAAAATACAACACCGATGAAGATGATCTGAATACTTCAGTTACCTGTGTGCCAACAAAAAATAAGGCTTTTGACGTTGCGGTAATGTCTGATATCACCTTTGATGAGCCTACTAAGTATAAAGAGAATTTTGGTGAGATTTGGAGAACCAATAAAGAAGCTGTTAAGATCAGAGTAAAATAAATGGCAGGGCTTGGTTATTTAACTATACCCCGGAAGACAATGGCGAATCATTCAGGGCGGCACGGAAAATATTTTTTGAATCAGAACTTAAAACCATTACCGGCAATAGTGAAGGGCAAACCATAAGCGGATTGATATGCCATCACATACCGGCGTATGAATCCTGGGAAGGCGCTTTTGATAAATTTGGCAAGTGCGATAAGCAAAAGGCCATGATGGAGATACAAAGGGAGGTGAACTTGATGTTGACCTGGAAATGCTGCAAAGGTCAGAAAAAACCTTTGAATGGGGCCATTATGAATGGGAAAATCCGATTTGGGAAGTAGGAAGAAAAGACCGGAGGCCAAAAGGGGTTTTTGGCCGGGTTAAGTGGGTGCCCATTACTGAAGAACAGAGGTATAAAGGCAAAGAAGATAAGGTTCGATTGTATAATACCCCGTTGCCCCAAGATGTAAACCAAGCCATATTATTTGGTAAAGATGAATACAACAATCTTCTTCCTCCCCCGGTATTTCTTCATTGCGGAGGTATTGACCCGGCTGACTGGAAGGAGGCTGGAAGTATTGAAGAAGGCTCTATGATCGCTATGGACACCATGGCCGTACACAATACAGCCAGAAATACACAATCAAAGAAAGTTGTTACAAAAATTCAGTATGCCGAATATCT
>JADJLJ010000011.1 GCA_016710165.1 Chitinophagaceae bacterium
GGACGGGGACATAAAATGTAATTGCCATCCCTGCCGGGGAAAGAGTAAATCGTTTTCTTTTTGCTTCAGCAAGCAATTCTATTTTGTAGTTGTTATACCTCTCTATTCGTAGTAATCTTTTGAGGCCAGCTGGTCTTAGCAAATGCCGGGGTATCCTGAAGAAAATTCTATCCCCTGTATTGGTTCTGATATGTGTCTGTGGGGAAATATTTAGTATTACTTTTTTCTCCATTGTTCCAACTGAGCAGCTATTTTGGCAAGATGCTTTTCTTCAAACTTAGCCAGCCACCCCCTGCAAAATTCTACCTTTTCATAAATCTTACCAATTATTTTTTCATCCCTTTCTATTGGGTACATTATGATACGGTCTTCATCAGGTATATGGGAGAACCTCATATTATCTTCTGCGTACTGCCATTCTTCCATAAATTCATCGGTAATTACTCCGTCCGGGCAAAGTAGCTCCATCATTTTGTCTTTATTTTCCTGAATAACGTCTTCTGTAAAATCGGGTAGCACATGATACACTTCGCCGTATTCTTTCCCAGTAATGGCGAAATACCCATGCATTTGAAAATTGTATGACCGAACTACATCTGAGTTTACACACTTCATGAAATCAAACTGGCTGTAAGATGTTTTTACATCAATTATTTTCTTAGCCTTTTTTAATGTTTGACCATCAATTACATCAAGTTGCCCTTTCAAAAAATCGTTAGATAGATGGGTTTTATGCCTGAATAGATTTTGTCCTGTTACCCTCTTAATAATTTCAAACGATGTTTTCTCCATTGTACTGCCCCGATTCATAGCGGTAACTTGCCTCTTTGACTTTCGGATATGGTAAACCTGCTTCCCGTACTTAAGGTATTGATAAATAAACATCAGGTAATTCATGCACCCTTTTGATAAGGCGGTAGGGTCATAATTGTCCATTCTGAATTGAAGTTCTATTCGCTCCAAATTCATGATTTCGGTAAGTTCTGGGCGGCTTTTCAAATACTCAAGCCGGGTAAACATTTTATCTGTTAATGCACCCTTTGGCTCTGACATTATAGTACCTAACTGGGTACAAATAAGTTTAGTCTTGCTGAAATCCATTTTTTACGGCATGAAGTTTTTGCCAATCACGTTCTACCGTAGCCAATAATTTCAACTCCATGTACCCGGCAATAGTTTGCCTTTTAGCCTTTGCCACTTCCCGTATCTTGTCCAGTAACTCTTTATTTATTCTTACTGAATCGGTAGCTTCGTGTTGCTTCATGTAGTAAAGTTAAGATTTATTATTAATTCACCAAAAATTACTTTATTAAAAGGTACTTATCAATGTCTGAATTTATGTCGGCCATCATTTCTATTGCTGATTCAAGTCTGGTTTCAAATTCTGCCTGCCATTCATTGTCTATTGGGATGCGGATTATCTTTATTTGCAGTCGGGGGTCTTTTTTCCGGGGGTCATAGCTGATAGAATAGCAGTTTTTCTTACCCGTTACTGCCATATTCATCTGGTCTTGGCAATATTCTTCCCAAAATTTGTCCTTAAATTCATCAACTGATCGGATTAACAGCTTTTTCATGTGAATTGCACCGTTCCAATGGCATTTACACTCACAAATAGCATCTTCATACGGGTTTAAAATGGTTCCGTCAGGACTTCCCCCGGCGAAATCACCGTACTTTATGAAAACAGGGTTACTTATGCCATGATAGTCCACAGAAAGCCCTGTAATGTCCTGAAAACGCAATATAGCGTCCATTTCATTGGCCTTACCCCATTCAAGTTGCTTAAAATCCCTGTCCTCTGCCACCTCCCCGGTTGTTAATTCACATACAAGGCTTTGTAAATAGGTTACAGCACCATCCCCAAACAAGGTATCAACCGTTGTTCTGCGGCCTTTATTAGCCTTTTCCTCCGCAAGTTCTGCGGGGGTCATCGGTCTTTTGCCACCCTGAAACAATACGCTGCATTTTGAGGATGATATTTTCCCCAACTTAGCCATCAGCCATTGGTACTCTGATTCATTAAAGTAGTTTTGTTCTCTCATAGGTCTTTTGCTTGTACTGTTGGTAACCCGTTTTCAAACCTACCAGCATAATGATTTTTAAAAAACGCTTCAATCCTACCTATGGCTTCTTCCCATGCTTCTTCCCTTGTCTGTCCTTCCCGGATGGAAAATTCGCCGCCTAAATGCAGGTGTTCGGCCATCATTGGGTTTATGCAGTAGTTTAGCTTTACTGTTATTTTATCTTCCATGTCTTTATTGTTTTAACTTCTTAATGCGCCAATAGCAAAGTAGATTTGGCCTTAGAAAATATGATGCTTTAACCCATGACCAATGATAATACCCATCATACTAGTACTGCCAGCATACTATATCTCCTTCTTTCATATCTTAGTAGTTATTTTTTAATCTTTTGATTTTACGAATAACCCTTTGAATGGGTCATAAACCGTTTGGCAGGTGATTAGACAGTCTTCCTTAATGTCAAGGGTGGTGTGGTTGGTGGTTGTCAACTGGCTTTCCCCCTTAACGTGGAAGGTTTCGTTTACATTGTCAAGGTTGATTACCTGCTTCGCCTTCTCAATAAAATGTCCATGACTTGAAGAAGGGGCGATGTTTACTTTGGTAGTTGTCTTTGTTTCCATGTTTTTTGTTTTTTATTGTTAAAATTAATATTCGTACTTCATTAGTTTGAAATAACTGTTACCGTCAATATTGGTTAAATCCGATATTTCGGCTTCTGTCATTGAATTAAGTATCTTATTCCCTTTATCGGTAAATACGGTGCTGAACCTTTCCCCCTGCCTTTGGATATACTTTATTTCACCCTTTAACTTAGATGGAACCCGGTAAAGACTTGCTATGGCATCTTTGGCATTTTTGTTACCGGCATCAACACAAAGAAAGAACATCCTATCCGTTGACGGGCAGTAGCACCTCACAAAAGCTAATTCTATGTTATTCAGTTTGCCTTTAAAAAGTGTGTAAACCCCAATATTCATCCCTTTGGTAGTGCCTTCAAGATATTGGCTATCCTTTTCATCTACGAAGGTATCTACTTCTTTTAAATTATCCGATATGAACCTAAATAGGTATTCACTACCCCATTTTTCTTCCATAAATGATAAAATAGCCGCCTTTACTTCTTCATTATCTTCTTTTACCCAATCTGTAAATGTATATTCCTTTTTGCATAACTTCTTAAATAGTGGCCTTTTTATATTAACCCCATGCACATAATACAAATGATACCTTAACTTGCCCCCAAACTGTACCGCCGGTTCTGATACTGAATGTAGTTTCTTTTGGCTATCCCTTAAATACTTAACTGCATTTCTTGAAACAAATACACTATTTTCAAATAGTACTGCCCAAAAGATGTTTAGGTCTAATACTTTTTTATATTGGTTAAATAATTCGCTTTTTTTAAGTTTAAAACACTCCTTATCAAAAAAGTCATAATAAGATACCCACGCATTAAATGACGATATATAATAAGATGGTGTATGCCATTGTAATTTATTCTTCCTGACTTCATTCCCGACTTCATTCTCGACTTCATTCTCGACTTCATTCCAGACTTCATTCTCGACTTCATTCCAGACTTCATTCCAGACTTCATTCTCGACTTCATTCTCGACTTCATTCCAGACTTCATTCTCGACTTCATTCCTGACTTCATTCCCGACTTCATTCCAGACTTCATTCACGACTTCATTCCTGACTTCATTCCTGACTTCATTCCAGACTTCATTCCTGACTTCATTCTCGACTTCATTCCAGACTTCATTCTCGACTTCATTCCTGACTTCATTCCCGACTTCATTCCAGACTTCATTCACGACTTCATTCCTGACTTCATTCCAGACTTCATTCCAGACTTCATTCCAGACTTCATTCTCGACTTCATTCCCGACTTCATTCCAGACTTCATTTCCAGACTTCATTCCAGACTTCATTCCAGACTTCATTCCTGACTTCATTCCCGACTTCATTCTTTCTACCCACCTTATTATATAGGACTTTTGTATAGGCAATAGCAACACTTATTTCGTATGGTGAATTAACTAATATTACTTTTGGTTTTCTATTCTTTGATACTTTAAATTGGTTATAAAACCAATGTATGTATTCTTTAACTTCTTTTTTATCTGCTGGCTTGTTTTTACCAAAAAATTTATTTAGGTATAATCCCCGGTAATCAGCAAGTTTTGATTTTTGTTCTGTTGTAAGTTTTGTTACTTTCATATTATTTTGTTTTAGTAGTTATTTTTATTTTCAGGGAAGTCATTGTGTACAATGGTTATTATAGCATCAAGTATTTCCTTTGTTGGGTTTCCCCCACAACTACTTACCAATAAATAAAGGTTTATGTACTTGTCGTTTTGGGGGATGTTTGCTATGGTGCTATCTGTACTCATTGTGCTTGTTGTTTTTTAGTGGTTGTAAACTTAGTGTTCAATATAAATTATACCTATTATTGTATAGCAAATAATAAATACTGCCGGGAACCCAATTAGCCCAGTAAGAATAATATTTAAAAAAAATATAGATGGGTAAACGTCCCATATTAATAATATACCAAGTACCATAAAAGTTATCCCAGATAATGCACAACCAATAATTGATATTAAACATATAGCGTGTAGAATTGTAAAGAAGTCTATTTTCATAAAGATTATTATTTTTTAGTTTTAGACTTGGATAATTTTTCGGTTTCGGTAATTACTAATGGATGGCTTTCCAAAAGACGGGATACCGTTTCGCTGAAACTTCTATCTTCCTTAACAC
>JADJLJ010000012.1 GCA_016710165.1 Chitinophagaceae bacterium
CTTTAAGTAAGTTGCCCTGATCGTCTGTAAGAAACAAGTTGCCCATCATTTGTACCGAATGCTTGTAATAAGTTACCTGTTACCATAAACCGATGCTCTCTGGTCCTTGTCGATTGTAAACTATCCCAGTTATCAATGAAATTTTGTCTTGCCTGTGGTGTCATGAAAGAACTATTGGCTATAACAGCATTTATAAAATCCTGTTTGCTTAATGGTATTGACACAATTCTCCGACTATCATTAACAGCAAATCTCATGTTGATTGCTGAAGGAGCATACGGATTTTTTCTGTTTTTCTTAATGTTAAAACCTAAGAAAATACCTTTGCTGGTTCCTATTGTGGTATCTGTTCTTACGGAAACCGGCACTTCATAAAGATTACCAATTTTAAAATAACGTGCCAACCGGCTTAAATTGTTCTTAACAAAATTATTCCGGGTTTCGAGCCTTTTATAGCTTCGTTTTTAGCAAATTCCAACCTCTCCAATGATCCTTCAACTGCATCTTCTATGGCAAGGCAAGACCTTCTTTTTCTGCTTTTTCTCTGGCATTTTTTGCAACGCTGATTTTATTTTTTTCATGCTGCAATTCCAGTTTAGCAATACCTTGTTCAATAACTCCGTCATAATGGCTTTCAATTCCGTCCAATACTTCTGTGCTCTTTTGTTCCGGGGTAAGGCCATCCAGTCCTTCAATTACCTCTTTATCAATATCTACTTTCTTTAATGGCTTCTTAAAACATCAGTTTCTATTTGTTCTAAAATACTTGGATTACCAAAAGGACTATCACCGCCTTTACCTTCCACAATAACATCACTGGTTAGCGTTTTTGCATTTAATGGCAATACTTTTACTTCCAAATCGTTGCTATTATTGCTCTCCAAATATTCAATGTAATCTGTATAACGATCTGATACTTCTTTGTAAAATTCGTTTTGATCTTTAGACTGTAAAAAAGCTACACGGCCTGTAACTTTTAATGCAGCATTTTCAATTTTAGTAATTCCATCCAAACCTTCATCACTTTTATCATTAAATTTTAACGTCCAGTAATTTATCGTTAAGTTCCGGTTCTCCTTTTAAATATTCAGTAACAATTTCATCACCGTATTTATTCAGAAATCAACAAACATCTGCGGTCTTAATTGATTTTTGACTGCTGGTTGTATTGGCATCAAAGGGATTTAAGTTTTTCTTAAACATCATCAGTAACTTGATTCTGCCTGAATAGCAGAAACAATGTAACCGGTATGCGCCCTGGACAACTTGCCCAACCCTGTCAATTCTGCCACGCTTTTGTACTGCTTTATTAATATCCAACTCCAGCTGGCCGTCAATCATTACCCTTTGCCGCTGATCTTTAAATTTACTGCTGGCGTGCATACTTATACCGGTGGCTTCAGACATATTCAACATTACTACATCAAGTTCTCCTTCGTTAAATTCACGGACAATTTTTTTCTTATCGGTTTCAAAACGGGTAGTCACTATCGCACTTCCGTCGTCCTGAATATCAAGCATTATTTTTCTGCCGGTTATTTCCTTTACGGTATAACCTGCATCCTGAATACGTTTTATCATTACATCAATGGGGCTGATTGTAATGCCGGAACTCGCTTTAATGATTTTATCAAGAATACGCTGATATTCTGCTCTCCCATCTTCCGTTAAATCTGCAAGTGATATTGTTCCAGGTATAGAATTACCTTGTGCATCTTTTTCGGTGTACCTCATTACTCCTTCAAGCGCTCTTTTTAATGTAAGGCTGAAATCTATTTTTTCAAGTCGCTCACCAGGTTGCGCCCCAATATGGTCAAGGAAACTACCCATCGTGCTTTTAAATCCAATAACAGGCTTCCTGTTGGCTTTTAATTCATCTATCGCTGCATCAGCTATATCTAACGCTTTTATAGAAAAAAGAAGTTGATCTATAAGGTTAAACACTTTGCTGGCGAATGGCTGATTATTCACCCCTGCCATATTAGTTCCTCCACGTTCTGTCATTCGGGCACCAGCGGCGGCAGCAATATCATCCATAGCCCGAATTACTTCTGCAACATGAATTGCCTGGAAATCTATAATATCCCTTATATTATCAGTAACCTTATCTGCAATTTCTCTGTGTGCTTCCGGTTTCCTCCAGTACTTCATAATCAACACTTTACGCCATCAAAACTTCTTTCCCTTCTTAGCATCTGGCCGCTTTCTACCAACTGGGCCGCAACAACTTCCTGCAATGCTACTCCACCATGCTCAATGGCCCGGACTAATTCATCATTGCTCATATTGGCTTCCTGCATAGCCGTTTTCATGGCATATACAGGCATTGCTTGTGGTGTTTTGGCAAAGGTGGCAGATAGGTACAGAACACCTTTTGAAGAAGCTATGGCCTCTTTAAAGAACTCCCCACGATTACTTTGCCCCGCTACGTTGTGGCTTTCGTCCAGTATTAAAATATTGCCTTCTGAAATAGCTGCAAAGAAATCTTTTTTTGCACTGGGCTTATCAGATGAAGTACCAAACTGGGAATATGTTGCTAAAACAAAGTTTGCATCTTTGGGTATTTGTTTATTTGCGAAAATTCCTTTTTTGGTTGCGGCTGGCATCAGTTTATGAACAACATTGCCATCCTTATCTGTTATAGTCGGATCGCCAGAAGAATTTTTGTCATTAACAATAAATGGTTTTACATTTTTGCTCCATGATTTATTTTGTGTAGGGTCAATATCTACAAGATCCCTGTACAGGTCAGAAAATAATCCCGGGGGTTTCTGTTAAGAATATTGGTTTAAGCCCCTGATTAATTCCATACCGTAAAACAGCCGCAGCAATACGGCCTTTACCTACCCCGGTCATATCACCAATGATCATTCCTTGCCCGTTCTCAATTTGCACAATAGTCATGGCAACGGCATCCACCTGTTCACCGCTTAAAGCATTAAACAATTCTTCTTTTGTGGCATATCCTAATTTTTTCTGAACGAAATTATCAATGCCGCCATACTCATTATTTATTTTAGTCAGGATGTTTTCGGCATCAGTAGCCATCCGGCTTGGAATAACAGTATCAACTGATTGGCTGCTACTTTTTGGAACATACGGAACTTTTGCATTACTACTTAATTCACCTGATTCAAACTTTCGAGCAGATTGTAAAGACTGGTTTCCTGAAATGTTTCCAATGCCTGTTCCTCTGTTATCTCCGGTTCCGGGCTGTTGAAAAGGAACGTCTGTTTCCAGGTCAGAAACTGGTCCGATTCCATTATCGCTGTCGCCAGTTCCGTTGGTGTCGGCTTGGTCGGTATTTGTATTCCCAGTATTTCCGTTATTAGGTCCGGCGTTTCCTTTTGACGAAGGCCGTCCGCTACTATTTGGGCGTACCTGTCCGGGAGGTATTGCAGGTAATCTTCCTTCGTTGTCTGCTTGTAATCCTGTGGGACCTTTGCCATGAATAGCATCGCCATCGTTTCTGTCGGCATCCATTCCGGGTTGAAAAATATTTTCATAAGTTGCATCTTTTAAAGCATTAACAATTTTCAGAAGTTCATAGTATGATGTTACTACTTGATTTTCTTTATTTATCGGGGTGGCTCCTTCTGCCACGGCTTTTTTGCTATGTATAAGAATTAACCTGGTGGGGAATTGTGTCCCTTGCTTTGCGTAAAGTTCTCCACTGATATTTATTACTGCCGCTACATTATATTGGTTGTACAGCCAGTTAAAGAAAGTACGCTCACTGGTTATCCGTCCTTTTTCATCATATTCATTATGGCCTCCGATAATAATTGCTGCCCTGCCATTTGGTTTTAAATTGGTTAAGGCATTGATAGCCATTTTTTGTGCCAGTCCAGAAATCTTGTACCCATTTACTTCAATTTGTTCGCTGCTTCCAAACGGTGGATTCATAACCAGCCCATCGTATTTTCTACCCTTTGGGAAAGGATTTAAGGCATCTTGGTCAGTAACCTGCTTAAAGCCCTGTCTGGACAAATTATCAAGCCTTACGGGATCTATTTCATTTACAGAAACAATTTCAGGCTTAAAAGCAATGGTCATTATTCCGTTTCCGGCAGAAGGTTCAAAAACAGAAGTAGGCTTACCTGCAGCCACATATAACCCAGCGAGATAAGCTGCTGGAGCCGGGGTTGAATATTGTTGTAATTCAATCCGGTTTGCGCTACGCATACTGATTGTTGGCTGGTTATCATAGATATCAATGATTCCTTCCAGTATGTATTTTTCCTGCCAGCTTTTATTAGCCATATCCCGGCTTAACTCTACAACGGCCAGTTCAGCCATTTCTTGTAAATTGGTATCAACAACATCAATACCTAATTCAGCGGCCAGTTTTCGAAGCGAAACAATATTTTGCTTTTCCTGATTTTTTATTTTCCCTTTGACAATATCAATAAACTGTCTGCGTGATTCGCTTTGTTCAACCTTCTCAAAATCCTCCAGTTCCACTTCTTCGGAACTCATATTGTCGGTGATTTCATCAAAAGTCAGGTTCCTTTCACTCAAATCCATTTGCTCTGCATCTATCTGGTCTGCTCCTCCAAAGTAATAAGCGCCATAAGCAGATTTAAGCATATCGTACAACTCCCTTACTCCTTCACCCATTGCGGCATAAGCATCCTCAATAATATCAGAAAATTTATAAACCCCCTGCTTTATATACCCTGCGATTATTTCTGTTGCTAATTCAAATCTTTTTGGGTCAAAGCCACTTGAAGTCAATGTAATACCTCCGTTCCTACCCAGGTTCTTTAAAGCCAATAACTTTGCTTTCAAATCTTCGGCTGCTTTTTCATCCCTTACTTTACGCTGGGCTACTCTTGCTTTAACAGGAAGTTTTGAAGGTGGTAATTTCGGGTCAACTTTTTTTATTTCTTTTTCAGCTTCATCTTCAATTTCTTCAATGGCCGGATTTGTTTCAGGCATATCACCTGGGATATTGTATTGCTTAATTCCTGCTATATTATTTTTCAACCCGGATAATTCTTCATTAACCTGTTTATAATAATTCAGCGCAATTTTTTTACCGATTTCTTTTTGCTCTTGTTCTGACATATCATCAGTAACCAAGTCATTAAATACCTGTTGGAGCTGTTTTTTAACTTCCTTATGCTTTATTTTTTCAAAACAATCAATCCTCATTTTTTAAGCCAGGTCTTTTAATTTTTGATCAATTACCATGTTGATATTTTGGTTCTTTAATTCAGATTCAAATGTAGCCAAAATATCTCCGTAAAACCCAACGGCATCCCTTTGAGTTTTGATGTAAAATAAAAGATGCTCTGTGATTTCAGGCTTCATCATTTCGGTATTATACATATCCTTGTAATAATTGAGCAGCCCTAATTCATTGGTATATGCCATTTTAATAGCATATTCCAGAGTGGTTACCGGACCCACTTTAGGGTTTAATACCGGCAGCTCAGGGAGTGCGCCCAGGTCATTAAGGAAATTGATGTGTTTTTGATAATGCTCCCCTTCTTCTTTGCTTTCAGCAAGAAAATAAGCTGCTGCTCCAAAGTAACCAGCGGCAAGCATAGCATTTGACAAGAACCGGTACAGGTATTCATGCCCCAGTTCAAATTGAATAGCCTTTACAAATTTATTAATGCAATCCTGGTCAATCAGTGCTTTTTTCATTGGTGGTAGTTTTATATTGTTTACCTTCTCTTAAGATCATATCATTCAGGTCTTTTTCTCTTTGGGCTTTTATGCTTTCGGGCACATATCCCGGAAATGCAATTGCCTTTAGCAAATCCACTATTTCATTGTGCCTGTTTTCGGCTATTCTTCGTTGTATTTTTTCATCTTCTGTCATTGCCAAAGACATTTAACAAGTTCACGCAAGCTATATAATTTCTGCTTAATATCATCAAGCTGCTGCCTGTTTGCTTCGCTTGTGAGTGCCAAATCTGCTTCAATCTTAGTTTGTTCTTCTGGCTGTATTTCTGGCTTTGTTGCTTTGTTTATTTTATCCTGCTTATCTTTCTCAATTTCGGCAAGTTTCTTATCCTTTTCAGCCTGTTCTTTTGAAACCGGATTGTCGTATTGATTTGAAAACTGCTCCAAAAATTCACTATCTGCAAGTGCGGCTTCCTCGGTATCAAGTATCTGTTGAATTTCTTCGTCAGTTAATCCTTCCAGAATACTTATTGCTTTATCAACTTGGTTTTGTTCATCTTCCTCCAATCCTTCATGTGCCTGGTCGTAATAATTTTGCCAATCTTCATCCCCTTTTTCTTCATACTTAGCAAGTTCTTCTGCCATTGAAGTACGGGAATTATGGTCCAGCAAAACACTTTCTACTGCATTGGAGAAATACTGTGAATCGTATTTTTCCTGTGTTTGTTCATCGGCTTCATCCCAAAGGTTATGGCCTAACTGATCTATACTTCTGGCACCATGACGGCCCTGCAACTGGAAATGCGCTTTTATTTCGTCGGAAACACTTTTTCTACCAGATACTTTATTGCCACCAAATAGCTTTTCAAATGCTTGTCGGTGGATGCGGCCACCAGCAATGAAATACTGGAGAGCCTGAACCCGTGGGTCTGTACTTTCAATAGCCAGTGCTTTAAGGTATAACGGGCTTTTTATTGTGGCTTTGGCTCGTTTCTTAAAGGTTTTAATTTTTTCTGGCTTAACGCTTTTGCCACTTTTGTACTGCTTCCACCTGTTTCTTTGGAGGAAGATTGCTGTTTTTTAATAGGCTCATTTTTTTTGTTTTTATTTTTTAATGCGTTACTTCCTTCTCCTTTTGTTTGGGTGGTGGTGGAAAAATCAACTCCCTTTTCAATAATTTCATCTTTGGTAAACTCTAATGGTGCT
>JADJLJ010000013.1 GCA_016710165.1 Chitinophagaceae bacterium
GGCGGCACAATGTCAACATATGTCTGTATATCACGGGCACGGTTGATAATGCATTAAAAGTGTTGGTTCTATCTCTTGGATATAATGTTCATAATTTATATTTTTCATACTATTTATCAAGCCCTCTTTCCAGCCTTGTTGCATACCCTGCCCATAGGTCAAACACGGCACCTATATCAAAAGCCAACCCTCCCCGGTCACGCATCCAGTTGCAGTATATTTTACCAATAACACCAGCGCCAACCAAGCAGGGACTTCCTTCGCAAGGTGCATTGTTAAGCCACCATTCGATCTGATTAAACTGTTCCGGGTAATGCTTCAATCCACCTTCATAGGTTGACGTGAACTTCATCTCAGGTGCAATGATGTAGCTGTGAACGGTACGGATACCAAAGGCACGGCGCAATGGTTCATCTATATCCCGGCAGGAAATATAGATCACTTCTTTCTTACCCGTTAACCATTCAGCCAGCATACCGTTATAAAGCATATCGTATGCAACATCGGTACTTGTGAATTTAGTTGTGGTACAATGTGGTTTAACAACATCTTCAACACCCCGCCAATGTTTATTAAGGTCCTGCAGCCGTTCGTGCATCGGGATACCTACAATGCTGGCTTCATTGTATGCGGTGATGAGATTATGCCGGATGGCTTCTACTTCGGTCATAGTGGGTTCGTACCCCACCTGGCGCTTCATCACTGATTCAACACAAAGGCGGTAAGATGCGATGTTGTTGTTTGATTCAAGTACGATCTTTTCGCCATCACCTGCCCGGATGATTGATACCGGGCGTTTGGTTTGTAAAGTATTTAGTATGTCGGTGGCAGTGAGTGTCATAACAAATGTGTTTTATCGTTATCACCCTGCAATAACCGGTATGTATGCCATATGTAAAGGCCATCCATACGAAGTACCGGAATGCCTGCAGCACGGATACGGTTAGTGAAATCATTATCTACGCCAAGCATATTAGTAGGTCCACGATCAGAATAAACCTGTTGTTCTGCGAATTTATGGTTAACCCATACGCTGCGAGGTATAACCATACAGAAGCCGGAAACGAAACCGTGCAAAGCTGTTACTTTATAAAGACTGTTAAGATAAGCCTGTGAATAACTAAGATGTGTTTTAAAATCTGATACATCCCTTACTTGGGCAACATCGCTCTGTTGCTCCGCCCTATCATTGATCCGGTTAGTCCAGCACGTCAACACAGCGTTAGGATGCAACCGAACATACTCAGCAAGATGGACACCGTAATCAGGCGTAAGCCAGCAGGTATCACCATCCCGGAAACAGATATGCGTTACTTCATCGGATGTATTTCGGAACGCATCATTGTAGGCTTTACCCAGGTTCTTATCAGTGCTGTATGGGATTATGTCAAGTATCATATAAAAAAACAGCGTCCTTCACTCGGAGGAGATCCAGACGCTTAAGATTTTCACCGCCTCCGAACGGTATTGCAATGTAGTAAATTATTCTAACGAAACAAATTTATTTTGGCTGGCACTGATACTGCATATCATTCCCCTGTGCATCCTTTGGCGCAAAATCCCGAACATCACCACAATAATCTGTGAATTGGTTGCCTACCTGGCAAGTATAACACTGTCGGTTCTTTGTGCATGACACAGCAGAAGTGATCAGTAGTATTGCAAGGATTTTTTTCATGTTACTGTTATTCCGGTTATTTGAAGCGGGCCACCGTCCTTACCCGTTAATTCAGTTTCTGTCTTATCCTTGCAGCCCATGTTTTTCAGGGCGAAAATTGCTCCGGTAGGGTTATTTTCAAACAGCCTTCTTTCGTACCCGTTCTCAACTCTTGTACGCAAATCTTTTATTATGCAAGAATATTCATCTCTTTCCTGGTAGTCATAAAGGCTTTGCCGGTCAACAAAACCAAGCCACAAAGCAACTCCCGTGATCGTAAAAGGGTAGTTGGTGTCATCACTGAAATAATCATTAACAGCCTGTTCAAGCTGCTCAGGTGAGCTAAATTTAGGAGGTCTCCCTACGTTTGCCATACCTCAAAGATACCACCTTTTTTGATATGGCAAAATTGTTCATAGTACCATGCCTTCAGGTAGCCCATTTGTATCTCCAAAATTTCCACCGCCGGAAGGCACATCTTTACTTTTCTTTACTTTACTTTCCTTTCCTTTGTTATGTTTTGTTATAACTGTGTTATTTTTTGTTATAACGGTGTTAGAATACCCCCACCTGGACTGCATCCCACGTTTTCCAGCTTCTGATTTTTTTAGCCTCTTTTCTTCAAATTCATCCTTATTTCTGAGAACCCTTTGTGACCAGTATTTTTTGTCATCACAGATAAATAACCCTATTGATATAGCTTCGTTATAGAACTGTAATAACAACTCTTTATCAACCCTGAAACGGAGTGTTAACCCTTCAATAAGTTTGATGGTAAGTTTACCATCCTGAGCCTCGTGCATAGCCTCTACCCAGCACCAATAAAGCCCATATCCAGCCATACCAAAACGGGAAACAATATGTAATAATTTTTCATCATTCTGAGCGTTTGCATCATGCGGGAAATAAAAAGCATCTTTCATATTGATATATATTTTCGTGTGAATGTATCATAATTATAAGCTGTGTATCCAATCTTACCAAGCCATGAAAACCTTACTTTTTGTACAAATATTTTAACAGAATTATCTGTAAAATCCCGGTGTACTGATATACCATTATCTGTCTTATTAAAAAAGTGGGCAGAGCCTGAAATATCATACATGGTTGCCGGCGGATATTGCCCGGTTTGGTCCTTTTGCAGCTTACGTGGGTGTGCTACAATAAACACATGGGTATCAGTATGCAGGGCAAATTCTTTTATCAGCGTAAGGGCCTCGCTTATGTATTGTGTTTCGCTGTATCCTGGAGGTACTTTATGCTCAAGGTAGTTCCATGGATCAATAACAATTCCTTTTACACCAGTCCTTAAAACAACCTCTTTGAATTTATCAATTAAACCATGTATAGTAACGTCAACAGCAAGTGAGGTAACAATATAATCAATAAATTCAGATTTACCCATATTTGGAGACCCGGTAACTACTGTCATTTGCCCACCTGAAAAAGTAAGTAGTTCATCAAATTCACCTATACCCGCATCGGCACCCTTTGGATACCCATTAAGGTAATAATCCTTTACATCGGCGTAAACATCATCCATAGTTAATATGCCATCTATCGGCCAACGCTTTGCCTGTTCGATTATGGATGATACCATTGCTTTGCTATGCTTTAGAAACACATCATTTGCGTCTTTGCAGCTTTCGGGATAATCAACCTTGTAGCACCTATCTTTGCCAAGCCTCCTGGCCAACTCTGCTTGTAATGATCTACCAGGTTCATCATTATCAGTGAATAGTATTATTTTTGTTTTATCTTCAAAAAACTTCCAGCAGTTATCTAAGTATTTTAATTGTTGCTGTCCGGTTCCTGCGCCGTTTGGAACAGATACTACGTTATAAAATCCACACTCATACATGGTAAGGCAATCTACTTCTCCTTCGACTATAATAACTTCCTGTTCATCCTTTATGCCGTCAAGATTATAAAATATAAGTTCAGCGCCTTTTAGTAGCTTAAAGTCTTTATCCTTTGCCCTAAACTTTATATTTACAAGCTGATCATCTTTGAAGTAGTTAAAGCATATTACCCGTACATCCTGGCCAGCCTTTGGCATCCATTCAATAGCCTCAGTTATACCGAATCTTAGTAACGTATTGTTTGAGATACCCCTGGTTTCAAAATACTTTATAGTATCCTGGTTTAATTTTTCAAGACGTGGCTGTGGTTTATTATACTTTTGCTGCTGTGGTAATGTTTCCTGAATTGGGATATTGTACTTTTCGGCGATTAGTTCTATAGCCTGGATGTAGTTAATATTTAGGTGTTCCATGACAAATGCAATAGCATCGCCAGACTTACCACATCCAAAACACTTAAACCCTTTTGCGTTACTAACTGTGAAAGACGGGGTTTTCTCTTTGTGAAAAGGGCATAGACCGACATGGTTCCCTGACTTTGGTTTAAGTTCTACATAACCGGATATTATTTCTACAATATCTGCGGCCTGTTTGATTTCATCAATGTTTGAGATCATGGTAATAAAAAAGCCTTACGGTTTCGGTGTAAAGGCACCTACTAACGTAAAGCTGTAATAACCGTATAAAATCCGTTATCGCATCCTTTACTACGTTAACGGTTTGGAGCACTAATATACATAATTATTGGGAAAGCCAGTCATTGATCCGTTGTTTTTCTTTTATCTGTTTAATCTTATCCTTGCACTTCGGGTACTTCTTAGCGGCTTTTGTGAGTGCCAGTATCTGGCGGGTGGTTTTTGATTTCATAATTAAAACGGTAACTTTTCTTTTGGTATTAGTTCAATGTATGATTTTAATTTAGTTAGTGGGATAAAATTTTTGCTTACCCAATAACCCGGTGTAAGTCCTTTTATCGTTTTCTTTATTACCCTCCCACTATTAACATTTATCAATTTACCGCATTCCGTCCAATAATAATTTGGCTTATCTTTTAACCTCCCCTTAACCCTGTATTTTATTGATACATACTCCATTTTAAGTAGGTTTTATAGCAGTAATGCAAATGTTAGCAGAAATGGCTACCAGTCCTTAAAATAGCGACACTTGTACATTGTCGTAGTTTGTTTTATGGTTTGACCAAATAGCTTCTGTTGTTTTTGTTTGGTTGCTGCCAAATAGTTTTTTATTGGCTTAAAATCCATCCAATCAGCTTTGTGTTTTTCGCAAACTATTGCCTGCCCGTTTCTACTTCTGCACCATTCAAAAGTTCGGTAAAGTTTATCTGTTTACTTCCATGCTTATATTGGTATTCGCCACCGAATTGATATGAGGTCAATAAACCAAGTGGCAGTTTCGTTTTCTAAATCCTTATAACACCCCCTGTTTTATTGTCCAGTTCTTAATCTTGTAAAGGTTTTTTGCAATCCGTTTTTTATCAGCTTCGGGGTTTATGCCGTCTAATGTACCTAATGATAAACGAGGCATACCAACGGAATTTTGAACCATAAAACCCATCAACCAAACAGCTTCTTCACAATCGTAATCCGATTTATCAATTTTCTTTTGAGGTACTTTTAAACTCAAAATATCATTCGCAGAACACAGCTTTAACCAATTCCATATTTTTACTATTAGTTCGTTTTTATCAAGCAGCAATATTTCCTGTCAAAATATTTTAGTGAATATCTGGCACTCCCAGCGAAAGGCTCAATTATTTTTAGGTGTTTTGGCGGTGGGTAAAAATTTACCAGTTTTGATTTACTAACGTAATATGCATCCACATTAATTTATAATTTCTTTCTTGAAACAATCGGGTTGCCATTTGCTTCCATGTAATTACTTAAAGCCTTTTCGCTTCTGCTTCACTTTCTCCATAGGCAACATAAACATTCTTCTTCGGTTTTAATCCCTTCCCTGTTAGCATTGCAGCCATAACAAGCGTATTGTCGCCATCACCACCATC